>NZ_JBICXG010000005.1:0-344257 GCF_043200175.1 Streptomyces sp. NPDC048462 | reverse complement strand
CCCCGCCCCCCCCCCCCCCCCCCCCCCCCCCCCCCGCCCCCCCCCCGCCCCGCCCCCCCGGCCCCCCCCCCCCCCCCGGCGCCCCCGGCCCCCCCCCCCCCCCCCCCCCCCCCCCCCCCCCCCCCCGCCGTACCGCTGTGTCTGTCGCCTAGCTGAAGGAGTCTCCGCAGGCGCAGGAGCCCGTGGCGTTCGGGTTGTCGATCGTGAAGCCCTGCTTCTCGATGGTGTCGACGAAGTCGACCGAGGCGCCGCCCAGGTACGGGGCGCTCATCCGGTCGGTGACGACCTTGACGCCGCCGAAGTCCTTCACGACATCGCCGTCGAGCGAACGCTCGTCGAAGAAGAGCTGGTACCGCAGGCCCGAGCAGCCGCCGGGCTGGACGGCGACGCGCAGCGCCAGATCGTCACGGCCTTCCTGCTCCAGCAGGCCCCTGACCTTGTCTGCGGCGGCGTCGGACAGGAGGATGCCGTCGCTCACGGTGGTGGTCTCGTCCGATACGGACATCTGCTTCTCTCCCGGGTTGTACGGAGTCTGCTTGCCGACGTTGCAACCGCCGGAACCGCGGATTCATTCCGGGCCGCGCGCTTGCCTGTTCCATTCATGCTCGCACACCGGACCCGCGAGCGGGTGCGTCACATTGACGCTATCGGCATCGTCAAAGTGACGTGAACCGGATATGATAGATAACGTCAATTCGACGAAAAGGCTCCTCTCAGAGAAGCTCCTCGCAGAGAAGAAAGGGTGCGTGACGTGACCACGGCCCACCCCGTCCAGGAACTCGACGTCCAGCCGTCGCCCCTCGCCCTGCTCCTGCTGGGCCGCGACGCCGACCCCAGGAGCGAGCGCGGCGTCGAATGCCCCGGCGACCTGCCCTCCCCGTCCGACCCTGACCTGGTGGAGCGCGCCCGCGCGGCCAAGGAGAAGCTGGGCGAGAAGGTCTTCGTCCTCGGCCACCACTACCAGCGCGACGAGGTCATCCAGTTCGCGGACGTCACCGGTGACTCCTTCAAGCTGGCGCGCGACGCCGCGGCGCGTCCGGAGGCCGAGTACATCGTCTTCTGCGGTGTGCACTTCATGGCCGAGTCCGCGGACATCCTGACCACCGCCGACCAGAAGGTCGTGCTGCCGGACCTGGCGGCGGGCTGTTCGATGGCCGACATGGCCACCGCCGAACAGGTCGCGGAGTGCTGGGACGTGCTGACCGAGGCCGGCGTCGCCGATCAGGTCGTACCCGTCTCGTACATGAACTCCTCCGCCGACATCAAGGCCTTCACCGGCCGCCACGGCGGCACGATCTGCACCTCGTCGAACGCGAAGCGCGCCCTGGAGTGGGCCTTCGAGCAGGGCCGGCAGGTCCTGTTCCTGCCCGACCAGCACCTGGGCCGCAACACCGCCGTCCGGGACATGGGGATGACCCTGGAGGACTGCGTCCTCTACAACCCGCACAAGCCGAACGGCGGCCTGACCGCCCAGCAGCTGCGCGACGCGAAGATGATCCTGTGGCGCGGACACTGCTCGGTGCACGGCCGCTTCTCGGTCGAGTCGGTCAACGACGTGCGGGCCCGGATACCCGGCGTCAACGTGCTGGTGCACCCGGAGTGCAAGCACGAGGTCGTGGCGGCGGCGGACTACGTCGGCTCGACGGAGTACATCATCAAGGCGCTGGAGGCGGCTCCGGCCGGTTCCAAGTGGGCCATCGGCACCGAGCTGAACCTGGTGCGGCGCCTGGCGAACCGGTTCGCGGCCGAGGACAAGGAGATCGTCTTCCTCGACAAGACGGTCTGCTTCTGCTCGACGATGAACCGGATCGACCTGCCGCACCTGGTGTGGACGCTGGAGTCGCTGGCCGAGGGCAACCTCGTCAACCGGATCGAGGTCGACCCGGAGACCGAGAAGTACGCCAAGCTCGCGCTGGAGCGGATGCTGGCGCTGCCGTAGCGCCGCCACCGGAGCAGGATGGCTCGCGCTGCCGTAGCGCACGCCGCGCAAGGGCCCCGGGGCCGCCTTCGGGTGCTTCCGGGGCCCTGCGGCGCCGATACTCATGGGCGCACCCCTCCCCGCCCCGGTCAGCCCTCCCGCCGGCCGCCACCCTTGCCGTTCGCCAGCCGCCCGCCCCGGCTCTCCGCGATCCGCAGGGTGTCCCCCAGCGACTCAGCGAGCCGGATGCCCGCGAACCGCAGCTCCCGCTCCCCCACCACGGTCTCCGCCAGTACCTCCCGGGCCTCCTCCAGTACGTACTCGGCCGAGGCGATCAGGTCGGATTCGAGTGCGTCGGCCATCCGGGAGACACGACTGTCGGGGTCCGCCGTACTGAGCCAGCACGGCCCGCCCTGCTCGTTGGTCCACGGGAGCAGCCTCATGGCCCGGCCCTGCGCGTCGAACATCAAGTCGATCGCCACCTTCGGAGAAGGCCCTCTGGTGCGCCGCACGAGAGGACGGTTACGGTGTGTGCCGCAATCGTCGCCCTGGGGAACCTCGCTCCAACAGGGCGCCACTGTCCCGGCCTTGGGAACGGGACACACGAAAGGCACACCGTGACGTTCAAACCCCAGGCCCTCACCCCGTATCTGTCCGCCCGCCACTACTTCGGCTCCGAGCAGCGCCGCCACCGTGAGCGGGCGGGGCTGTCGCTCGTACAGCTCGCGGAGATCGTGAACTCCAGCAAGAGCACGCTGGCCCGGATCGAGACGGCCGACCTGATGCCGCCACCGGACATCCCCAGCCGGCTGGACGTCGCCTTCGGGACGGACGACCGTTTCCACGGGCTCTACGAGCTCGCCCGGCGCGAGATCCATCCCGACCAGTACAAGCGGTACATGGACTTCGAGGCCCGGTCCGAGGTGATAGAGCAGTACGGCGCGCAGGTGCTGCCGGGTCTGCTCCAGACCGAGGAGTACGCGCGCACGTTCCTCCGTTGCCAGGAGGACCTGAGCGACGAACAGGTCGAGGAACGCGTCACCGCGCGCATGTCGCGGCAGCATCGGCAGCGCTCGGAGGACCCGCCGTTCCGGTGGGCGATCGTCGACGAGGCCGTGCTGCGACGACAGATGGGCAGCCGGGCCTGCATGCACAAGCAACTGGCCTCGCTGCTGGAGCAGGTGGATACTCCGGACAGTAAAGTTCAGGTGATGCCGTTCGGCGCGGGGCCGCACTCGCTGCTGGGTGGCGCGCTGACTCTGCTGTCGCTGCCCGACGGCACTTCGGTGGCGTACGAGGAGGGCATCCAGGCCGGGCATCTCTACGAGGACCCGGCCGCGGTGAAGAAGTGGCGGAGGCAGTACGAAGTACTCCGCGCCAACGCCCTCCCCCTGGCCGAGTCGGCGGAACTGATCCGGACCGCGATGGAGGGCTACCGACCATGAACCACTCCCCCGAGCTGAGCACCGCCCGCTGGCGCAGCAGCAGCTACAGCAATTCCAACGGGGGCGAATGCGTCGAGATCAGCGACGACTTCCCCGGCGTCGTCCCCGTACGCGACAGCAAGAGTCCCTCCGGACCCGCGCTCGTCGTCGAAGCCGCCGCCTGGGGGGCGTTCGTCTCCTCGCTCAAGTAGCGACGCGCATAGCGGGCGCCGCAGGAAACGGAGAGGGGCCCCGTCCCACGCGGTCGCGTGGGACGGGGCCCCTCTCCTTCTCGTCAGGCCTTCGCGGGCTCGGTCTCCCGGGCCTCGTCGGACTCGGCCTGGGCCGGGACGCCCGCCTTCGCGGCGCGCTTGTCGGCCTTCTTCTTCGCGCGGCGCTCCTTGCGGAGCTCCACCATCGCGTAGAGCGTCGGCACCAGGAGCAGCGTCAGCAGCGTCGAGGTGACCAGACCACCGATGACCACGACGGCCAGCGGCTGCGAGATGAAGCCGCCCTCGCCGGTGACGCCGAGCGCCATCGGGAGGAGGGCGAAGATGGTCGCCAGTGCCGTCATCAGGATCGGGCGCAGCCGGTGACGGCCGCCCTCGATGACCGCCTCGACGACGCCCATGCCCTGCCTGCGGTACTGGTTGATCAGGTCGATCAGCACGATCGCGTTGGTCACCACGATGCCGATCAGCATCAGCATGCCGATCATCGCCGCGACGCCCATCGGGGTGCCGGTGATGAGGAGCAGACCGATCGCGCCGGTGGCGGCGAACGGGATGGAGACCAGCAGGATCAGCGGCTGGATGAGCGACCGGAAGGTGGCGACCAGCAGCATGAAGACGATCGCGACGGCCGCCAGCATGGCCAGGGCCAGCTTGACGAAGGCGTCGTTCTGGTCCTCGGAGACGCCGCCGATGGTGGCGGTGGCACCGTCCGGAAGGTTCAGCGAGTCGACCTTCTTCTGGAGTGCCGTGCTGACGCTGCCGGTGTCGTCACCGACGGGCTTGGCGGTGATCGTCGCGGCGCGCTGACCGTCGATCCGCGTCATGGAGACCGGTCCGGGGACCAGCTTCACGTCCGCGATGGTGCCGAGCTTGACCGGGCCGAGCGGGAGGGCCTTCAGCTCGGCCATCGTGGCGGCCGGGTGGGCGGACTTGATGACGACGTCGCGCTCGGTGTCGTCCATGGTCGCCTTGCCGGAGGGGGTGCCCTTCACGGCGCCGGCGACGGCCGCGCCCAGGGTGGCCTGGCTGAAGCCGGCGTCTGCGGCCTTGGAGTTGGCCGTGACCGAGATCCTCGGGATGCTCTGCGACAGGTCGCTCTGGACGTCGGAGACGTCCTTGAGACCGGCCACCGCCTTGCGTACCTGCTCGGAGGACTTGGCCAGGACGTCCGCGTCGGCGGCCTTGACCACGACGCTGAGGTCCTGGCTGCCGAAGCCGCCCGCCTCCGCGATGGTCGTGTCACCGACGCCGTCGAGCTTGCCGAGGGCCTCGTCGAGGCGCTTCGAGGTGGCGTCGTACTCGGCCGGGTCCTTCAGCGTGACCTGGTAGGTGGCCTGGTTGGCACCCGTGCCGCCGCCGAAGGCCGCCATGAAGCCTGACGAGCCGACGGTGACCTGGTAGGCCTTGACGCTCTTGTCCGCGGCGAGGAGCTTCTCGACCTTCTTGGACGCCTCGTCGGCGGCCGCCAGGCTGGTGCCCGGGGGCAGCTCCTGGTTGATCGAGAGGACTTCCTGCTCGCCCTGGTCGAAGAGGGTGGTCTTCAGCAGCGGAGCCATGCCGAAGGTGCCGATGAGCACGACGACGGCGATGACCACACTGACGATGCGGCGCCGGGTGGCGAAGCCCAGCACCCGGATGTACATCCCCTGGAGCTTGCTGCGGGCTTCCTTCTCCTCGGCCTTGCGGCGGGCCGCCTCCGGGTCCTTGGCGCTGCCCTTGGGTGCGCGCAGGAACCAGAACGAGAGCACCGGGACAACGGTCAGCGAGACCAGCAGGGAGGCCAGCAGGGCGGCGGTGATGGTCAGCGAGAACGAGCCGAACAGCTCACCGACCATGCCCCCGACCAGACCGATCGGCAGGAAGACGGCGACCGTGGTGAGGGTCGAGGCGGTGACCGCGCCGGCCACTTCCTTCACCGCGGCGAGGATCGCCGACTGGCGCTCCTCCCCGTAGCTGAGGTGGCGCTTGATGTTCTCCAGGACGACGATCGAGTCGTCGACGACCCGGCCGATCGCGATGGTCAGCGCGCCCAGGGTGAGCATGTTGAGCGACAGGTCACGGGTCCAGAGCACGATCAGCGCGAGGACCACGGAGAGCGGGATGGAGACCGCGGTGACCAGGGTCGAGCGCAGCGAGGCCAGGAAGACCAGGATCACGATGATCGCGAAGACCAGGCCGAGCGCGCCCTCGGTGGTCAGGCCCGAGATCGCCTTGGAGACCGCGGGGCCCTGGTCGGACACGACGGTCAGCTCGGCGCCGGCGCCGAGGTCCTTGCGCAGGTCGGGGAGCTTGTCCTTGACCGCGTCCGAGATGGCGACGGCGCTGCCGTCCTTGTCCATCGTGGCCATGACGGCGAGGCTCGGCTTGCCGTCGGTACGGGTGATGGAGTCCGCGGTGGCGGGCTCCTGCTTCACCGTCGCGATGTCACCGACCCGGACCGGCTTGCCGGGCTTGCCCGTCGCCGGGTCCTGACCGATGACCCGCAGGTCCTCGATCTGCTTCAGCGAGGTGAAGGCGCCGCCGACCTGGACGGTGCGGCTCTTGCCCGACTCGGAGAAGGAACCGGCCGGGACGGTCGCGCCGCCGGACTGGAGTGCCTGGGAGAGCGAGGCCGCGTTCAGACCGGCTTCCGCGAGCTTCTTGTCGTCGGGGGTGACGGAGATCTGGAGGTCCCGCACACCGTCGACGGACACCTGGCCGACACCGTCGATGTCCTCGAGTGCGGGGACGACGGTGCGGTCCAGCTGGTCGGCGAGGGCCTGCTGGTCCTTGTCCGAGGTGACGGCGAGGACGACGGTCGGGATGTCGTCCGTCGAACCGGCGATGACCTGCGGGTCGACGCTGTCGGGCAGTTGGACGCGGGCCCGGTTCACGGCCTGCTGGATGTCCGCGACGAGCTGCTTGGTGCCCTCGTCGCCGAAGTCGAAGGACGCCATGATGACGGCGTTGCCCTCGCTGGCGGTGGAGGTGACTCCGGTGACGCCGTCGACGGCCTTGATCGAGTTCTCGAGCGGTTCGACGACCTGCTTCTCGACCACATCGGGGGACGCGCCCTGATACGGGGCGAGCACCGACACCATCGGGAGTTCGATGGTGGGCAGCAGCTGCTGCTTGAGCTGCGGGATCGCGATCGCTCCGAACACGAGCGCAACGATCGAGATCAGCCCGATCAGGGCCCTTTGCGCGAGGCTGAATCTGGACAGCCAGGACATGGGTGAGGTCTCTCTTCTGTGGCTTACGCGGCAGGTGGGCGGGTAACTCGGGGACAGACCCGGCCCACCTATTACGATCGCCCACGCCCGGGACCCAAAGCGTCAATCGCAGGTCGCTTTCTTATCCCCCGCATACCGCAGCTGGAGTACGCCGCGGCTGCACCCTCACTCCACCCTGGGGCGCACAAGACCCGATTCGTAGGCGATTACCACCAATTGGGCCCGGTCCCGGGCGCCCAGCTTCGCCATCGCCCTGTTCACATGGGTCTTGACGGTCAGCGGGCTGACCACCAGGCGCCCCGCGATCTCGTCGTTGGAGAGCCCGGCCGCGACCAGGACCAGCACCTCGCGCTCCCGTGTGGTGAGGGCCGCCAGGCGCTCGGAGTACTCCGCCGCGCCCGGCCCCCCGTCGGCCGCACCGCCGCCCTGCGCAAGGAACGTGGCGATCAGCCCCTTGGTCGCGGCAGGCGAGAGCAGCGCCTCACCTCCGGCGGCGATCCGGATGGCGTTGAGGAGCTCCTCCGGCTCCGCCCCCTTGCCCAGGAAGCCCGAGGCTCCGGCCCGCAGCGACTGGACCACGTACTCGTCCACCTCGAAGGTGGTGAGCATGACCACGCGTACGTCCGCGAGGTCCGGGTCGGCGCTGATCATCCGGGTCGCGGTGAGCCCGTCCGTGCCGGGCATCCTGATGTCCATCAGCACCACGTCGGCACGTGTCGAGCGGGCCAGCTCCACCGCCTGCGCGCCGTCCGCGGCCTCACCGACCACCGCCATGTCGGGCTCCGAGTCGACCAGTACCCGGAACGCGCTGCGCAGCAGCGCCTGGTCGTCGGCGAGCAGTACCTTGATGGCCGGTGTCATGCGTTCTCCCCCGTCCGGCCCGCCAGGTCCGGTTGATCCGGCTGCTGCGGGAGGGCCTTGACGGGCAGGATCGCATGGACGCGGAAGCCGCCGCCGTAACGGGGTCCGGCGCTGAGGGTGCCACCCAGGGCCGTGACCCGTTCCCGCATGCCGAGCAGGCCGTGGCCGCCCCCGTCGTCCCTGCCGTCCGGATTTCCGCGGCCGTTGTCGAGCACCATGACCTCGGCGGTGGCCCCGACCCGTACGACACTCACCTCGGCCTTGGCGCCGGGGCCCGCGTGCTTGCGGACGTTCGTCAGCGCCTCCTGGATCACCCGGTACGCGGCCAGGTCCACAGCGGCGGGCATCGGCGGGTTCCCGTCGGCCGCGCAGGCCACCTCTACGGGCAGCCCGGCCTGGCGCACGGCCTTCACCAGCTCGTCCAGGACCGCGAGGCCGGGGGCGGGTTCGGTCGGCGCCTCGGGGTCGCCGGACTGGCGCAGCAGCCCGACGGTGATCCGCAGTTCGTGGAGCGCGGAGCGGCTCGCCTCGCGGACGTGGGCGAGCGCCTGCTTGGCCTGGTCGGGGCGCTTGTCCATGACGTGGGCCGCGACGCCGGCCTGCACGTTGACCAGGGCGATGTGGTGGGCGACGACGTCGTGGAGGTCGCGGGCGATCCGCAGCCGTTCCTCGGCCACTCTGCGCCTGGCCTCCTCCTCGCGGGTCCGCTCGGCCCGTTCGGCGCGCTCCCGGATCGCGTCGACGAAGGCGCGCCTGGAGCGCACCGCGTCCCCGGCGGCGCCGGCCATTCCGGTCCAGGCGAAGACGCCGAAGTTCTCCTGGCTGTACCAGGGCGCAGAGCCGAAGAGCATCGCGGCGGCGGTGAGCGCGGCCATCGTGAGCAGCCCGACCCGCCAGGTGGTGGGGCGGTCGGTGCGGGCGGCGATGGTGTAGAGGGCGATGACCACGCTCATCACCACCGGAGCCGGCGGGTCCACCAGCACCAGCTCGACGACCGTCAGCCCGCCGGTGGCGACGAGCACGGCCATCGGGGCCCGGCGGCGCCACACCAGGGCGAGTGCGCTCAGCACCATCAGCAGCACGCTGCTCGCGGCGGGCGTGCGGGTGCCGAAGGTGGGTCCGTTGTGCGAGCCGGGATCAGCGAACGATCCGATGATCATGGACGCGAGCACGCACACGGCGAGCGCTCCGTCCGGCGCGAGCGGGTGGTCGCGCAGCCAGTGCCGGACGCGCAGCACGCGGGTTCCGAGGGTGGTCACGTCAAGCAACGTTACGGCGTGTCGCGCGGAAATCCGTCCGTCCTGTGCCGAGGAGCGGCGCCGGGATGGCGGGCGTACGCACCGACAGTGCCCCGCGTCCGGCGGACCGGACGCGGGGCACTGTCGGTGCGGGTGCTGGAGCTGCCGGTCGTCAGCCGGGAATCAGACCGTCGTCGCGGAGCATGGCGCGTACCTCTTCGAGGGTCGCCTCGGGTGACGGCAGGATCAGCTCGGACGGCTCCAGGGAGTCGTCCGGCAAGGGCGTGCCGAGTTCGCGCACCCTGGCGAGGAGCGCGTGGAGAGTGGAGCGGAAGCCGGGGCCGTCGCCGCTCTCCATTTCGGCGAGCAGTTCGTTGTCGAGCTCGTTGAGCTCGGCGAGATGGCTGTCGGCCAGGAGTACCTGGCCCTCCCCCATGATCCGTACGATCATGACGCTGCCTTAGTTCTTGTCGAATTTGTTCGGGGACCGGTCCTGCTGCTGTTGCTGGGCGGCATCCTGCGGACCGCCCTCGATGGCCTGCTGCGAGGAGGAGCCGCCGGCCAGTTCGGCCTTCATGCGCTGCAGCTCCAGCTCCACGTCCGAACCACCGGAGATCCGGTCCAGCTCGGCGGTGAGGTCGTCCTTCGCCGTGCCGGTCGGGTCGTCCAGGGCGCCGGAGGCGAGCAGCTCGTCGATCGCACCGGCGCGCGCCTGGAGCTGCTGGGTCTTGTCCTCGGCCCGCTGGATCGCCAGGCCGACATCGCCCATCTCCTCGGAGATGCCCGAGAAGGCCTCCCCGATCCGGGTCTGCGCCTGGGCCGCCGTGTAGGTGGCCTTGATCGTCTCCTTCTTGGTACGGAAGGCGTCGACCTTGGCCTGCAGCCGCTGGGCCGCCAGGGTGAGCTTCTCCTCCTCACCCTGCAGCGTGGTGTGCTGCGTCTCCAGGTCGGTGACCTGCTGCTGGAGGGCTGCCCGGCGCGACAGCGCCTCGCGGGCCAGGTCCTCGCGACCGAGCGCGAGTGCCTTGCGGCCCTGGTCCTCCAGCTTCGAGGTCTGGCCCTGCAGCTGGTTCAGCTGCAGCTCCAGACGCTTGCGCGACGTCGCCACATCGGCGACACCGCGGCGCACCTTCTGAAGCAGCTCCAGCTGCTTCTGGTACGAGTAATCGAGGGTCTCGCGCGGGTCCTCGGCCCTGTCAAGGGCCTTGTTTGCCTTCGCGCGGAAGATCATCCCCATACGCTTCATGACACCGCTCATGGGCTTCGCGCGCCCCCTTCTGACTTAACCGGTCTCCAGCACTCCAACAGAACCCACAGTACGGGCCCTGTCTCTATTACCGCACTGTTCGAGCAAGGATGTGGTCCTCCCCAAGGACGACTGACACCGCCCGGCACTCCGGCGCAGGGAGTAGGTGAAGGTCGGGGAATCCGTTGACGACGGCCGTACCGCCCCGCTGACAACGCCCGAATCGTCCCGCTCGCACACTGCTGGGGACGCAGGCCGTTGCCGGATCGTTCCCGGCCGGCCTGGGGTCGTCGCGATCGACCCCGTACCCTTGGGCCTTGTGTTCCGTAGCCGCTCCAAGGAAGAGAAGGCCCCCACCGGCAAGGTGACGGCGGACCTCTCCAAGACGCCCCGCGACCCGCAGGCCCCCAAAGGTCGCCCCACCCCCAAGCGCAGCGATGCCCAAACGCAGCGCCGTCGTGCCTCCAGTGGAGCGCCGACCGACCGCAAGGAGGCCATGAAGCGCCAGCGCGAGGCGCGCCGCGTGGACATGGCCAAGCAGCGTGAGGCGCTCGCCAGTGGTGACGAGCGCTATCTGCCGGCCCGCGACAAGGGCCCGGTGCGGCGCTTCGTCCGTGACTTCGTGGACTCGCGCTTCTGCATCGCGGAGTTCTTCCTGCCGCTCGCCGTGATCATCCTGATTCTCAGTGTGATCCAGGTGCAGGGCATCCAGAACATCTCGCTGCTGCTCTGGCTCGGCGTCATCGTGCTGATCGTCGTCGACTCGATCGGGCTGACGTTCCGGCTGCGCAAGCAGCTGAACGAGCGCTTCCCCGATACGCCCAAGCGCGGCGCGATCGCCTACGGCCTGATGCGCACGCTCCAGATGCGACGACTGCGGCTGCCCAAGCCGCAGGTCAAGCGCGGAGAGCGGCCCTGAGTACGGATCTCTTCGGCGCGGCCGGCGGTGCGTCCGCCGGCCGGCCGGGTGATGCCGCGTCCGGGTTCTCCGGGGCCGCCTCGGCCTGGCTGGAGGGGCTCGGCGGCCTGCGCAACACCGTGCGCCAGGAGCTGGTCGCCCGGCAGCTGGACGAGCAGATCGCGGCCCGCTTCCCGGTCGGGCAGCGGCTGCGGATCCTGGACGTCGGCACGGGCCAGGGCACTCAGGCGCTGCGCCTGGCGCGGGCCGGCCACACCGTGACCGGGCTCGAGTCCGACGCCGGGATGCTGCGGACCGCCCGTGAGGCGCTCGCGGGCGAGCCCGAGGGGATCCGTGAGCGGGTCCGGCTGATCGAGGGCAACGGCCAGGACACCGGGGTGCACTTCCTGCCCGGCAGCTTCGACGTGGTGCTCTGCCACGGCGTGCTGATGTATGTCCAGGCACCCGACGCCATGGTGGCCGGGCTCGCCCGGATGCTCGCGCCCGGCGGCCTGCTGTCCCTCCTCGTACGGAACGCGGACGCGCTGGCGATGCGGGCCGGGACCGCCGGGGACTGGGACACCGCGCTGGCCTCGTTCGACACCGACCGGTACATCAACCGGCTCGGGGTGTCCGTACGCGCGGACCGGCTCGACGCCCTCACCGCGACGCTCGCCGGGATCGCGGCGCCGCTGCACGCCTGGTACGGGGTGCGTGTCTTCACGGACAACGTGCGCAACGACGTGGCGCTGCCGCCCGCCGCGGAGCTGGAGCGGGTGCTCGCGGCGGAGGACCGGGCGGGCCGGACGGATCCCTACCGCCGGGTGGCGGCCCTGCTGCACCTGTGCGGAGTACGAGGCTGAGGAGCGCCCCGCCCGCGCTCGGGCGGGTGCGCTCGACGAGCCACTGATCGGGTGCGCTCAACGAGCCACCAATGGGGCTAAAAGTGATAATCCGGACATGGATTCCACTCACCCCCGCAGCCGTGCGCGCCGGCTGCTGCTGCCTCTGACCGCGGGTGTCTGTGCGATCGCGCTGGCCGGCGGTTGCTCCGACTCGAACTCGAACTCCTCCGCGCCCGGCGCGACGAAGTCCGGCACGGTCCAGCAGGGCTCGGCCTCCAAGGCCACCGGCGACCTCCAGGCCGAATACCAGTCGGTCATCGAGAACGTGCTGCCCTCGGTGGTGCAGATCGACGCGTCGGACAGCCTGGGCTCCGGCATCGTCTACGACACCAAGGGCCATATCGTCACCAACGCCCACGTCGTCGGCAAGGAGAAGACCTTCAAGGTCAGCTCGGCCACCGGCGAGAAGGTGCTGAGCGCCTCGCTGGTCGCCGCCTACCCCGACCAGGACCTCGCCGTCATCAAGCTCGACAACGTGCCCAAGGGGCTGAAGGCCGCGAAGTTCGGCGACTCGGAGAAGGTCGCGGTGGGGCAGATCGTGCTGGCGATGGGCTCGCCGCTGGGCCTGTCCAGCAGCGTCACCCAGGGCATCGTCTCGGCGCTCGGCCGGACCGTCAGCGAGAGCAGCGCGGGCGGCGGTACCGGGGCCACCATCGCGAACATGGTGCAGACGTCCGCCGCGATCAACCCGGGCAACAGCGGGGGCGCGCTGGTCAACCTGAACAGCGAGGTCGTCGGCATCCCGACGCTGGCGGCGACCGATCCGCAGCTGGGCGGGAGCGCGGCGCCGGGGATCGGGTTCGCGATCCCGGTCTCGATGGTGAAGACGGTCGCGGACCAGATCATCAAGAGCGGCAAGGTCACCGATTCGGGCCGGGCGGCGCTGGACATCACCGGCCGTACGGTCGTGGACAACAGCTACAAGCCGGCCGGGGTCGCGCTCGTCAGCGTCGCGAAGGGCGGCGCGGCCGACAAGGCGGGTCTGCGGGCCGGGGACATCATCACCAAGATCGGGAGCACACCGGTCACCACGATCACCTCCCTGTCGGAGGCACTGGCCTCGGACAAGCCGGGCCAGAAGGTCACCGTGACGTATCAGCGCAGCGAGGCGGAGAAGACCGCGCAGGTCACCCTGGGCGAGATCTGAGAGGCGACGCGCGCGACGGCCGCCGGGCGGGTCCCGAGGGGCGCGCCCGGCGGCCGTCCGGCTCAGCTCTGTTCGGCCTGCTCGGCCGGTTCCGGCTGTTCGGCCGGTTCGGGCTGCTCGGCCTGGAGGCTCATCGGGCCGTAGATCTTCGTCGCGTCGTCGAAGAGCGTCACCTGGGCCGCCCCGCCGTCGAGGAGTTCCTTCCAGTACTCACCGATCCAGGACTCCGCGTCGCCCTGCGTCGTGAATTCCTCCGGCTGCAGGGCCGGCTCCGTCTCCGTGCCGTCGGACTTCTCGAACCGCCACGTCCACGCCATGTCCGCCTCCTGGGTCCATTTGTTCCGTACGGCAGCCTAGTGCTTACGACCAGCGCGGGAAGGGGTCCCGGCACCTCCGGCCACCCCCACGTCGCGCACCCCGTGCGGGTACGCGGGAGGATCGGACCGTGGAACTGACTCTGCTCGGCACCGGAGCCCCCGACGGGCTGCCGCGGCCCGAATGCCCCTGCGCCGCCTGCGCCACCGCCCGGGGGACGCGCAGCCGGGCCGCGACCGCCCTGCTGGTCGACGACGCGCTGCTGCTCGACCTGACCCCCGGGGCGGTGTTCGCCGCCGCCCGCGCGGGGCACTCGCTCACCGGCGTACGCCAGGTGCTGCTCACCCATCCGCACGACGGCCCCGCCGTCGAGCTGCCCGCCGGGCTGCCCGCGGCGGGCCGGGTGCCGGACGGGCAGGTGCTGACCCTGATCAGCGGACACCGGGTGCGGGCCGTGCCGATGGACGCGCCGGGTACCGGGTACGAGGTCACGGCGCCGGAGGGCGAACGGCTGCTGTACCTGCCGCCGGGCGCCGCCCCCGCCGGTCTCGCCGACCGGATGGCGGAGCCGTACGACCTGGTGGCCTGCGATGTCGTGGGGCGCCCCGACGCGGTGGCCCGGCTGCGGGCCGTCGCCGCGATCGGACCGGCCACCGAGTTGATCGCCGTCCATCTGGACCATGACGCGCCGTCCGGCCCCGAGCTCGACCGCAGGCTGGCCGCCGCCGGGGCGCGGGCCGTGCCCGACGGGACGACGCTCCCGGTCGGCGGCTACCGCGCCGCGCCGGACGTCCCCCGGCGCACCCTGATCACCGGCGGCGCCCGGTCCGGGAAGTCGGTCGAGGCCGAGCGGCGCCTGGAGACGTATCCGGAGGTCGTGTACGTGGCGACCGGCGGCTCCCGTGACGGCGACACGGAGTGGGCGGAGCGGATCGGGCTGCACCGGGAGCGCAGACCGGCGGCCTGGCGCACCGAGGAGACCTGCGAGCTGGCGGAGCTGCTGGCCTCGGACGGGCCCCCTGTGCTGATCGACTGCCTCTCGCTCTGGCTGACGGACGCGATGGACCGGGTGGACGCCTGGGACGACGCGGCGTGGGCGGGCGGCGGGCGCAGCACGCTGCGCAAGCGGACGGCCGAGCTCGTGGCCGCCGTCCGGGGGACGCGGCGCACCGTCGTCGCGGTCACCAACGAGACCGGTTCCGGGGTGGTGCCCGCGTCGGCCGCTGGGCGGCGCTTCAGGGACGAGCTCGGCCGGCTGAACGCGGCGGTGGCCGCCGAGTGCGAGCAGGTGCTGCTGGTGGTGGCGGGGCAGCCGCTGACCCTGCGCGGCTGAGGACCCGGCCGGCGACAGGGGCGGCGCACCGGCAGGGGCCCGGAAATCGCGGCGGGTACTGTTCCGCAGTGGGAGGTCACCCGGCATGCTCTGAGGGGCTGTCGCCGGGCTCCCCGGCCCACACGACGTATCGACCCGCGAGGCAGACCCCCGTGAATCTGGACGACTTCTCCGACCTGATCGAACGCCCCGACGGGGGCGTACGGCGAGACGCCGAGGAGCGCCGGGAGCGCTTCGCGGTGCCGCCGGGCGCCCTCGGCCGCCTCGACGAGCTGGGCGAATGGCTCTCGGCCGCCCAGCAGGCCGTGCCGGTCAGGCCGATCGGGCAGCCACGTGTGGTGCTGTTCGCCGGTGATCACGGGGTGGCGGCGCTGGACGTCTCCGGCCGGGCGGCCGGCAGCGCGCACGAGCTGGTGCGGGCCACGCTCGACGGTGCCACGTCCGGCGCCGTGCTGGCCCGCCGGTTCTCCGTACCGGTGCGGATCGTCGACGCCGGCCTGGACTGCGACCCGGAGCTGCTGCCGGAGCACGTGGTGCGGACCCGGGTGCGGCGGGGCAGCGGCCGGATCGACATCGAGGACGCGCTGACGGCCGAGGAGGCCGAGCAGGCGGTGCGCCTCGGTATGGCGATCGCCGACGAGGAGGCCGACTCGGGCACGGACCTGGTGGTCCTCGGCGATCTGAGCGTGGGCGGCACGACGGCCGCGGCCACCCTGATCGCGGCGCTGTGCGGCACGGACGCCTCGGTGGTCACCGGGCGCGGCGGCGCGGGCATCGACGACCTGGCCTGGATGCGCAAGTGCGCGGCGATCCGGGACGCGCTGCGCCGGGCCCGGCCGGTCCTGGGCGACCAGCTGGAGCTGCTGGCCACGGTGGGCGGTGCGGACCTGGCGGCGATGACCGGCTTCCTGCTGCAGTGCGCGGTGCGCCGGCTGCCGGTGATCCTGGACGGCGTGGTCGCGGCGGCCGCGGCGCTGGTCGGCCAGCGGGCCGCGTTCCGGGCGCCGGACTGGTGGCTGGCGGGTCACGTCAGCGGGGAGCCGGCACAGGCGAAGGCGCTGGACCGGATGGCGCTCAACCCGGTGCTCGACCACGGCGTCATGGTCGGGGAAGGAAGCGGGGCATTGCTCGCACTTCCGTTCGTGCAGGCCGCCGCCGCACTGGCGGCGGAACTGCCCGAACGCGCACCGGCCGCCGACGAGGACGACGAGAAGGAAGAGCTGGGGGACGGGGACGACGACGGGAAGGCGGCCGTCGGCGAAGGGGCCAACGAGAGCGAACCGGCCGGGAACTGACGGGAAGCAGCGGGCCGGCCCGGCTGCGGCCGCCGGACACCGGCCGCGAGGTGGCCCCTTATGAAGTGCGATGCCCCATATGATCGCTTTTCATGGGAGAGGTCAGATTGGCCAGCGAGGAATCCGGGCGGGGCGCCGTTCCGGCACAGAGCACGGTCCGGTCACGACGCAGCGCGGCCTTCGCCATCTGGTACCTGCGCGTCGTGTCGTTCATCAACTTCCTGAGCGCCGCCTGGGTCACCTTCGGACAGGACCTCCGGCGCCACAACACCGAGAACTACTTCACGCCCTACCTGCTCACCGCGGGCTTCTCGTCCGGGGTGGTGGCGCTCTTCCTCGCGGTCACCATGCGGCGGCGCAAACGCGCCGCGTGGATCGTCAACATGGTGCTGAGCGGGCTCACGCTGCTGCTCTTCGCCGCGGTGATCGGCTTCCCGGAGATCCGCCGGTACCCGCAGAACTGGATCTCGCTGGCCCTGACCGCCTCCTTCGTCCTCGCGCTGGCCCTCGGCCGGCGCGAGTTCTACGCCAAGGGCGACCGGTCCAATCCGAAGCTGGCCGCGCTGGTCGCGGTCGTCGGCCTGCTGGTCACCTCGCTCATCGCGGCGGCCCTGGTAGCCGCCGCCAACACCGCGCACGACGAGTCCCGTTCGACGTTCCTGGACCGCTGGCGCTACGGGGCGCTGCGGCTGGTGTCCGTCGCGGACAACGACGCCCGGTTCCCCGGCATCATCACGCCCGGCTGGGTCAACGTCGTGATCAACATCATGTCCACGCTGCTGCTGATCGCCGTCGTCTACGCCGCCTTCCGCTCCCGCCGGGCCGTCGACCCGATCAGCCCGCAGGACGAGGAGGCGCTGCGCGTCCTGCTCGGCAAGCACGGCGACCGGGACTCGCTCGGGTACTTCGCGCTGCGCCGCGAGAAGAGCGTCATCTGGTCCCCGACCGGGAAGGCGGCCGTCACCTACCGGGTCGTCGGCGGGGTCTCGCTGGCCTCCGGTGACCCGATCGGCGATCCGGAGGCCTGGCCCGGGGCGATCGGCCCCTGGCTGGCCGAGGCCCGCGAGCACGGCTGGACCCCGGCCGCGATGGGCGTGAGCGAGGAGGGCGGCACCGTCTACGCCCGGCACGGGCTGGACGCCCTGGAGCTCGGGGACGAAGCGATCGTGGAGACCGCCGAGTTCACCCTGGAGGGCCGGGCGATGCGCACCGTCCGCCAGGCCTACAACCGGGTCGGGCGGGCCGGTTACGACGTGACGGTGCGCCGCCACGAGGAGATCCCCGAGGCCGAGATGGCCGAGCTGGTGCGCCGGGCCGACGACTGGCGCGACGGGGCCACCGAACGCGGCTTCTCGATGGCGCTGGGCCGGCTCGGCGACCCGGCCGACGGCCACTGCGTGATGCTCGAATGCCGCGACGCGGCCCCCGAGGAGGGCGGGCGGGGCGAGCTGCGTGCCGTCCTGAGCTTCGTCCCCTGGGGCCCGAACGGCCTCTCGCTGGACCTGATGCGCCGTGACCGGGACGCCGAGAACGGCCTGATGGAGTTCATGGTCATCGAACTCCTGCAGCGGGCCGAGGAGATCGGCGTCACCCAGGTCTCGCTGAACTTCGCGATGTTCCGCTCGGTCTTCGAACGGGGCTCGCGGCTGGGCGCCGGCCCGGTGCTCAGACTCTGGCGGTCCCTGCTCAGCTTCTTCTCGCGCTGGTGGCAGATCGAATCGCTCTACCGCGCCAACGCCAAGTACCGGCCGATCTGGGAACCGCGCTTCATGCTGTTCGAGAAGAGTTCCGACCTGCTGCGCATCGGCATCGCGGCGGGACGCGCCGAAGGGTTCCTGGAGGCGCCCGGTCTGCCCAAGTGGCTGCACCGCTCGCACCTCGGACCGCGTGGATGAGACCCGTGCGCGCGCTGGGCCGGGCGGCCCGCCGGGAGTGGGGCCCGCTGTGGGCGACCGTACGGGCGGCACTCGCCGCCGACCGGCTGCGGGCCGTACCGATGACGCTGACGGCGGTCGGTCTGACCGCGCTGCTCCAGGTGGTGCAGAACCGGCCCTGGGGCTTCGGCCCGGTGCAGACGCTCGGTTCGGTGCGGGCCGAGGATCCGCTCCGGGTGGCTCTGCCGCGTACCCCGCTGTCGCTGTTCGTGCCCGCGCTCGACCTGCCGGTCTGGGGTGCGCTGGCGCAGTTGCTGCTGGTGTTCGGGATCGCCGAGATCTGCCTGGGCCGGTGGCGGACGCTGCTGATCGCGTACGTCGCGACGCTGGCGGGGACGCTGTACGCGCGGATCGGGGTCGCGGCCGGCCCCGACGGGTTCCTCGGGCTGCCCGCCTCCGACGCCCTGGTCGTGGACACCGGCCCCTCGGCGGCCGTGGTCGCCCTCGCGGTCTACCTCTGCCACATCCACCGCGCCCGGTTCACCGGAGCGGTGGTGATCGCGGCGATGGTGGCCGAGGTGGCCGTCAAGGACAACCTGGCGGGCAAGGAGCATCTGGCGGCCATCGCGGCGGCCCTCGTCCTGTGCGCGGTCTCGGGCCGCCGGGACCGGCGCAGGCTGCGCCGCCGTCAGGGTTTGGGCGTGGGCGCCGGGACCCGGTCGGGCGCGCCGCCGATCAGATCCTGAAACCTGCGGCGCGGGCCGGCCCAGCGGACGTCGTGGTGGTAGGCGCGCAACACCGCACGGGAGCGGGCCCGGTGCCGGTTGCGGTAGAACCGCTTCGCCCACGTCGAGGTGGGCCGGGCGAGGCGGATCGCCCCGATGAGGGCGACGAACGGGACGAGAGTGCCCACCACCGCCATCCGCGCCTTGCCCTTGAACAGCGCGATCAGCACGAAGCAGAAGTTGATGACGACCGTGAGGACGGCGCTGAGGCGGCCCTGCTGCTGATCGTCGCTCAGGTCATCCACGCCGAGCGGCGAGAACCCGCCCAGCACGAGCAGCACCAGAGCCGCGGTGAGGACCACGACCTCCACGCTCTGGCGGCCCTCCTCGGTCCAGTACACGTCGTCCAGGTGCAGGATCAGCGCGAACTCGTCCAGCACCAGCCCCGCGCCCATGCCGAACACCACCGCGCAGATCCCGGCGGTGACACCGTGCCGGTCGCTGGCGACCGCGCCGAAGCCGCCGACCACGCTCAGCACCACCCCGGGCACCACGTGGTGGACATGGACCCCGCCGGGAGTGAAGTTGCCGAACGGGCCCTTCCCGGCCCGGATCATCCGGGTGATGACCCGGGTGATCCCGAAGGTCAGCACGAAGGAGGCCAGTGCCAGGAGCAGGGGCAGCTTCCCCGGCTCGACGACGTTCTGATCGAACCAGTGACCCATGCCACCCACTCCCGATAAATCGCTTCCGCCCCGCTTCATGACGTTTTGGACAATCTATCGGCCGCGCCCACCGATTAGCCTGCGCGCCGTGACCTCCCTGAACAGCCACGGCATACGTTTCGCCTTCGGCACCCTCACCGTCATCCCCGTCCGCGTCACCCGCTGGGACCGCGAGGCGGCGCGGGCCGGGATGCTGTGCGCCCCGCTGGCCGGTCTGGCCGTGGGGATCCTCGCGGCGGTGCCGGGCAGCCTGCTGCTGCTGTGCGGCTCGGGGCCGCTGCTCGCCGCCGTGGCCTGCGCGGCGGTGCCGGCCGCCCTCACAAGGGGGCTGCACCTGGACGGTCTCGCGGACACCGCCGACGGCCTCGGCAGCGGGAAACCGGCCGAGGACGCACTGCGGATCATGAAGCAGTCCGACATTGGGCCGTTCGGTGTGATCACCCTGCTGTTCGTGCTCCTCGCCCAGGTGGCGGTCCTTCAGCAGCTGTACGCGCAGAGCTGGGTACGGGGCGCGGCGGCGGCCGTCGTGGCCGGCGTCGTCGCCCGGCTCGCCCTCACCCTGGCCTCCCGCCGCGGGGTCCCGGCGGCCCGCCCGGAGGGGCTGGGCGCCGCGGTGGCCGGCACGGTCCCGGTCCGGGGCGCGGTGGCGGCCGCCCTCGTGACGGTGGCGGCGTGCGCGGCCTTGGGAGCGCCGTTCGGCGGGTACGGGGCGCTGCGGTACGCCCTGGCGGCCCTGGCCGCTCTCGCGGTCGCCCAGCTGCTCCTGCGGCACTGCGTGCGGCGGTTCGGCGGGGTGACCGGCGATGTGTTCGGGGCGCTGGCAGAGACGGCGGCGACCGTGACGCTGGTGGGGCTGGCCCTTGGCTGAGCGGGGAGCCGCCGCCCGGTCAGGCCCCGGCCGCCGGGCACCCCTGGCGCCAGACGCCGAGCTCGTACTTCTTGAGCAGCGAGCTCAGCCCCAGCCGCCGGGAGTCCGAGCAGAACTTCGCCACGGGCAGCTCGTACTCCACGTGGAAGACCGCCTTGCCCGCCTTCACGAACGGGGTGAGCTCCTCGCACTCCTCGTACTGGGCGCACTGCTCGTTCACCGCGAAGTCGAAGTCCCCCACCAGCTGGGGAATCTGCGGGAGGTCGTTCTTCAGGCCGACGGCGAGGCCGTGGCTGTGGGCGGTGCGGGCGACGATCCGGTTGTAGCGCAGCTGGTCGGCGGCGGTGAGCGGGAAGCCGGACCGGTTGCGGTAGCCGTCCATGTTGTCGGGTTCCACCGCGTCGAAGCCCTTCTTCGCGCACATCGCGATCCGGGTCTCCATCAGCGGCTCCAGCACGTCGGTGCGGCGGATGTCGAGCCACCGCTCCCCCGCCCAGCCGTTGCTCCTGCCGAGGACCGCCGCCGGGAAGTCGTCCGCGTCCGGGCGGAACTCCTCCCAGGCGCCGGTGGAGAGGTAGCAGATCACCTTGCGCCCCTTGCGGTGCAGGCCGGCCACCTGGTCCGCGTCGTGGTCGAAGCCGTCGATGTCGTACACCGGGACGTCCACGGTGGTGTCCAGCCGGCCGGACAGCTGCCACTGCCAGTCGGTGCCCGGTTCGGGCTGCCAGCGGTCCCCGGCGGACGGGGCGGCGGCCCCGGCGGATTCCGGCGCCGAGGTGCAGCCGGCCAGCACCGCCAGCAGAATCAGTACGGCGACCGGCAGCACCGCCGGCCCTCCGGTCACTCTTGCGGCCAGCCGCTCGCGCATCGTTCTCCCTGCTCACCGGCGCGCCGCCAACACCGCTCCGGTCACGCCCCGTTCCCCCCGGGAAGATCGTCCCGGCAGGACAACCGTACGACTCCCCGGACGCATACCCGCCCCGCCGCCGTGATCCGGCACCAAGGGCGCGCGTAGGCTCATTCCCGGCACATTGCGGCGACGCCTACGATGCGCCCGGCACGGTCGGCCACCCCCTCGACCAGCACAGGCCAACACAGACCGGCTCAGAACTCTACGGAAGCGAGATTTCACCACCGTGACTGCTCTCACTCTCAGCACCTCCGGTGCGGCGACGCTGCGCGCCGACGCACTCGTCGTCGGCGTCGCCAAGGGCGCCGGATCCAAGTCTGGCGACCTGGTCCTCGCACCGGGCGCCGAGGCCGTGGACAAGGCGTTCGGCGGAAAGCTCGCCGCTGTCCTGGAGACCCTGGGCGCCACTGGTGCCGAGGGCGAGCTGACCAAGCTCCCCGCGCCCGACGGCCTGAAGGTCCCGGTCGTCATCGCGGCCGGACTCGGCCCGGCCCCGGAGAAGGACGGCGCCTACGACGCCGAGGCGCTGCGCCGGGCCGCGGGCTCCGCCGCCCGCTCGCTCGCCGGCTCGAAGAAGGCCGGTTTCGCGCTGCCCGTCGGTTCCGTCGAGGACGCCGAGGCCGTCGCGGAGGGCGCCCTGCTGGGCGCGTACGCCTTCACCGCCTACCAGCGCGGCGAGAACAAGCTGGCCTCCAAGGCCTCCGGTGGCGCGAAGCAGCCGCTCGCCGAGGTGGCCGTGCTCGGCGCCAAGCCCCGCGACAAGGCGTTCAAGGCCGCCGCGGAGCGCGCCGTCGCCCTGGTCGAGGAGATCAACCGCGCCCGCGACCTGATCAACACCCCGCCGAACGACCTGTACCCCGAGTCCTTCGCCGCAGTGGCCACCGCCGCCGGCAAGGAGCACGGCATCAAGGTGCAGGTGCTCGACGAGAAGGCCCTCGTCAAGGGCGGCTACGGCGGCCTGCTCGGCGTCGGCCAGGGCGCGGCCCGCGGCCCGCGCCTGGTGAAGCTCGCCTACACGCACCCCAAGGCGGAGAAGACCCTGGCCCTTGTGGGCAAGGGCATCACCTACGACTCGGGCGGCATCTCGCTGAAGCCGGCCGGCCACAACGAGACGATGAAGTGCGACATGGCCGGCGCCGCCGCCGTGTTCGCCTCCGTCGTCACCGCCGCCCGTCTGGGGCTGCGCGTCAACGTCACCGGCTGGCTGGCGCTGGCCGAGAACATGCCGTCGGGCACCGCCACCCGCCCCGGTGACGTGCTGAACATGTACAGCGGCAAGACCGTCGAGGTCCTCAACACGGACGCCGAGGGCCGCCTCGTCCTGGCCGACGCGCTGACCCGCGCCTCCGAGGAGAAGCCGGACGCGATCGTCGACGTGGCGACCCTGACCGGCGCGATGGTGCTGGCCCTGGGCAACCGCACGTTCGGCATCATGGCCAACGACGACGCCTTCCGCACCTCGATCCACGAGATCGCCGACGAGGTCGGTGAGGCCTCCTGGCCGATGCCGCTCCCCGCCGACCTGCGCAAGGGCATGGACTCTCCGACCGCCGACATCGCCAACATGGGCGAGCGGATGGGCGGCGGACTGGTGGCCGGTCTGTTCCTGAAGGAGTTCGTGGGCGAGGGCATCGCCTGGGCGCACCTGGACATCGCGGGCCCCGCCTTCCACGAGGGCGCCCCGTACGGCTACACGCCCAAGGGCGGCACCGGATCCGCGGTCCGCACCCTGGTCAAGCTGGCCGAGCGCACCGCGGCCGGAGACCTGGGCTGAGGTCGTGAGCTGCTGGACGGCCCCGGGCATACGTCCGGGGCCGTCCGTGTTCCACCCACGGCACCGCGGCCGGGTCCGGGCAGGTTTCGCTCTCGACGAAACCCGACGAAATCAGCCCCTCCCACGCAGCGGTGACCCGCTGGGACGGACGATCGTCCGTCCCAGACCCGGGCCCCGCGTCCCGCCCACCGTCAACAAGTGCGAAGATGGGTTCTCGGCAGGACAGGGCCCCCACCACAGGGCCGAATGACAAAAGCGGCCGCACACCAGCCGACCGGCCGGTCACACCCCGATGACGGGGCCCGGCGTACGGCGCACATGCATGGAGGACGTGACGTGGCGAACGACGCCAGCACCGTTTTCGACCTAGTGATCCTCGGCGGTGGCAGTGGCGGTTACGCCGCGGCCCTGCGCGGAGCGCAGCTGGGCCTGGACGTCGCTCTGATCGAGAAGGGCAAGGTCGGCGGCACCTGCCTGCACAACGGCTGTATCCCCACGAAGGCCCTGCTGCACGCCGGTGAGATCGCGGACCAGGCGCGCGAGGCCGACCAGTTCGGTGTCAAGGCCACCTTCGAGGGCATCGACATGGAGGCCGTCCACAAGTACAAGGACGACGTGATCTCGGGCCTGTACAAGGGTCTGCAGGGTCTCATCGCCTCCCGCAAGGTGCACTACATCGAGGGTGAGGGACGGCTCTCCTCCCCCACCTCGGTGGATGTGAACGGCCAGCGCATCCAGGGCCGCCACGTGCTCCTGGCGACCGGCTCCGTGCCGAAGTCGCTGCCGGGCCTGGAGATCGACGGCAACCGCGTCATCTCCTCGGACCACGCGCTGAAGCTGGACCGGGTGCCGAAGTCCGCGATCGTGCTGGGCGGCGGCGTCATCGGCGTCGAGTTCGCCTCGGCGTGGAAGTCCTTCGGCACCGACGTCACCATCGTCGAGGGCCTGAAGCACCTGGTCCCGGTCGAGGACGAGAACAGCTCGAAGCTTCTTGAGCGCGCGTTCCGCAAGCGCGGTATCAAGTTCAACCTGGGCACGTTCTTCCAGGGTGTCGAGTACACCCAGGACGGCGTCCGGGTGACCCTCGCCGACGGCAAGACCTTCGACGCCGAGGTGCTGCTGGTCGCCATCGGCCGCGGCCCCGTCTCGCAGGGCCTCGGGTACGAGGAGGCCGGTGTCGCGATGGACCGCGGCTACGTCGTCGTCGACGAGTACATGCGGACGAACGTCGAGACCGTCTCCGCCGTGGGCGACCTGGTCCCGACGCTCCAGCTCGCGCACGTCGGCTTCGCCGAGGGCATCCTCGTCGCGGAGCGGCTGGCCGGTCTGAAGACCGTCCCGATCGACTACGACGGTGTCCCGAAGGTGACGTACTGCCACCCCGAGGTCGCCTCCGTCGGCATCACCGAGGCCAAGGCCAAGGAGCTCTACGGAGCGGACAAGGTCGTCGCCCTCAAGTACAACCTCGCGGGCAACGGCAAGAGCAAGATCCTCAAGACCGCGGGCGAGATCAAGCTCGTCCAGGTCAAGGACGGTGCCGTGGTCGGCGTCCACATGGTCGGTGACCGTATGGGCGAGCAGGTCGGCGAAGCCCAGCTGATCTACAACTGGGAGGCGCTGCCGGCCGAGGTCGCGCAGCTCATCCACGCGCACCCCACGCAGAACGAGGCGATGGGCGAGGCCCACCTGGCCCTCGCCGGCAAGCCCCTGCACTCCCACGACTGATCCAGTCGACCGGGCGCGACGACCGACCACTTCCGCATTTTCGTAAGGAGCAACTGAAACCATGTCGGTTTCCGTAACCCTTCCGGCGCTCGGCGAGAGCGTCACCGAGGGCACTGTCACCCGTTGGCTGAAGGCCGAGGGCGAGCGCGTCGAGGCCGACGAGCCGCTGCTCGAGGTATCGACCGACAAGGTCGACACCGAGATCCCGGCTCCCGCCGCCGGCATCCTGGCCTCCATCAAGGTCGCCGAGGACGAGACCGTCGAGGTCGGCGCCGAGCTGGCCATCATCGACGACGGCACCGGCGCGCCGGCCGCCGAGGCGGCTCCGGCAGCCGAGCCCGAGGCCGCCCCGGCCCCGGCTCCGGCAGCCGAGGCCCCCGCAGCCGAGGCCCCCGCCGAGGCTCCGGCCGCCGCACCCGCCGGTGGTGCCTCCGGCACCGACGTCACCCTTCCGGCGCTCGGCGAGAGCGTCACCGAGGGCACCGTCACCCGCTGGCTGAAGGAGGTCGGCGAGGAGGTCACGGAGGACGAGCCCCTCCTCGAGGTCTCCACGGACAAGGTCGACACCGAGATCCCGGCCCCGGTTTCCGGTGTGCTGCTGGAGATCGTCGTCGCCGAGGACGAGACCGCCGAGGTCGGCGCCAAGCTCGCCGTCATCGGTGCCCCCGGCGCCGCTCCGGCCGCTGCTCCGGCTCCGGCCGCAGCCGCCCCTGCGCCCGCCGCTCCGGCTGCCCCGGCAGCTCCCGCCCCGGCTCCGGCCGCCCCGGCTCCGGCTCCGGCGGCTCCCGCGGCCCCGGCCGCAGCTCCGGCCCCGGCCGCTCCGGCGCCCGCCGCCGCAGCTCCGGCTCCGGCTCCGGTCACCCCGGCGGCTCCGGCCGCTCCGGCCGCGACCTCCGGTGACGACGGCGCGTACGTCACGCCGCTGGTCCGCAAGCTCGCCGCCGAGAACGGCGTCGACCTGGGCGCGGTCAAGGGCACCGGCGTCGGTGGCCGTATCCGCAAGCAGGACGTCGTCGCCGCTGCGGAGGCCGCCAAGGCCGCCGCCGCTCCGGCTCCCGCCGCCGCTGCCCCGGCAGCGTCCAAGGCGCCGAAGCTGGAGGCCTCCCCGCTGCGCGGTCAGACGGTCAAGATGACCCGCATGCGCAAGGTCATCGGCGAGAACATGATGAAGGCGCTGCACTCGCAGGCTCAGCTGACGACGGTCGTCGAGGTCGACGTCACCAAGCTGATGAAGCTGCGCAACAAGGCGAAGGACGCCTTCGCGGCCCGTGAGGGCGTCAAGCTCTCCCCGATGCCGTTCTACGTCAAGGCCGCCGCCCAGGCGCTGAAGGCCCACCCGGTCGTCAACGCCCGGATCAACGAGGACGAAGGCACGATCACGTACTTCGACTCGGAGAACATCGGCATCGCCGTGGACGCCGAGAAGGGTCTGATGACCCCGGTCATCAAGGGTGCGGGCGACCTCAACATCGCCGGTATCTCGAAGAAGACCGCCGAGCTGGCCGGCAAGGCCCGCGGTGGCGGCCTGACGCCGGACGACATGTCCGGTGCCACCTTCACCATCAGCAACACCGGCTCGCGCGGTGCGCTGTTCGACACCGTCATCGTGCCGCCGAACCAGGCAGCCATCCTGGGCATCGGCGCCACCGTCAAGCGCCCGGCGGTCATCGAGACCGAGGAGGGCACCGTCATCGGTGTCCGCGACATGACGTACCTCGCGCTCTCCTACGACCACCGTCTGGTGGACGGCGCGGACGCCGCCCGCTACCTGACCGCGGTCAAGGCGATCCTGGAGGCCGGTGAGTTCGAGGTCGAGCTCGGCCTCTGAGCACCACGGTTGTAACCAGCCTCACCAGCGGCGCCCCCGTCCGGAACACTCCCGGGCGGGGGCGCCGCCGTATTGTCTAGACACCACCGGCCGCCCCGGCAGCCGAGTTGGGTGCAGGCAGCACCGGTTTGCCCGAAGGAGCCCCACATGACCCCGCCCGTCGTCCACTCGCTGCGCGAACAGATCCGCGAGCACATCGTGGACGGGATCGTCAGCGGGCGCTGGAAGCCGGGCGAGCGGATCGTGGAGCGTCGCATCGCCACCGAGCTGGAGGTCAGCCAGACGCCCGTGCGCGAGGCGCTGCGGGAGCTGGAGACGCTCCGGCTGATCGAGTCGGCGCCCAACAAGGGCGTACGGGTCCGCAACCTCACCGCGGCCGACCTGGAGGAGAGCTACCCGGTCCGGGCCGGCCTGGAGCAGATCGCCGCCGAGCTCGCGGCGCCCGGCCTCGGCGAGGACTGCTCACGGCTCGCCCCGCACGTCACGGCCCTGTACGAGGCCGACCGGCTGGCCGACGGGGAGGCGCAGGTGCGCCACACGGTCGGCTTCCACCGCGAGCTGGTCCGGGCGGCCGGCAACGCCGTGCTGCTGCACACCTGGGAGGGACTGGGCATCGAGGTGTTCACCGCCCTGTCGATCCGCTGGCTCGGCACGGTGCAGAAGTCCTACGCCGAGGAGCACGAGGCGCTCATCGAGGCGTTCCTGCGCAACGACCCGGATATCGGTGTGCTGGTCAAGGCGCACGTGCTCGGCTGCGCACCGCGCGCCTGAAGCGGCGTCGGAGCCCGAAGCACCGGAGGCGTTGCGCATGTGACGCGAGTGGCGCTCTCCTGTGCAGCCGGGCGCCCCTTTTGGGTATTAGATCCCGTCACTCCGTGCCCCGATTCGCGGCACCGCATGCCACTTTCTTCATATCGAGAAGTTTTGCCTTTCATCCTTTGATCGATCATCGATCGGCGACTTACAGTTCACTTCGCGGGCCCACCGGCCCCATCGCCCTGTCCTGCCAGTCAGGGACTTTCTCCACCCCCCTCCTCACCGGAAGGCGGCGAACATGACCGACCCCGTTGGAAAGCTTCCGAGCGAGCTCGACCAGCTCCCGGACCGCGACCCCGAGGAGACCGCCGAATGGGCGGCCTCCCTCGATGCCGTCACCAAGGCCGCAGGCCCGCACCGCGCCGCATACCTGATGCGCCGCTCGCTCCAGCATGCCGAGGGCGCCGGTCTCGCGCTGCCCAAACTGCTGGAGACCGATTACGTCAACTCCATCCCGACCGCCGCGGAGCCCGCCTTCGACGGTGACCTGGAGATGGAGTCGAAGATCACCGCGTGGAACCGCTGGAACGCGGCCGCGATGGTCACCCGTGGCTCCCGGTTCGGCGTCGGCGGCCACATCGCCACCTTCGCCTCGGCCGCCTGGCTGTACGAGACCGGCTTCAACCACTTCTTCCGAGGCAAGGAGGGGGACGGCTCCGGCGACCAGCTCTACATCCAGGGCCACGCCTCCCCCGGCATATACGCCCGTGCCTTCCTGGACGGCCGGCTCAGCGAGCAGCAGCTCGACAACTTCCGCCAGGAGGCGGGCGGCGAGGGTCTGCCCTCCTACCCGCACCCGCGGCGGCTGCCCTGGCTGTGGGAGTTCCCCACCGTGTCGATGGGCCTCGGCCCGCTCTCGGCCGTCTACCAGGCGCGCTTCAACCGCTACCTGAGCAACCGCAACATCAAGGACACGTCGAACTCGCACGTCTGGGCCTTCCTGGGCGACGGCGAGATGGACGAGCCCGAGTCGACCGCCGCCCTCGCCCTCGCGGCCCGTGAGCAGCTCGACAACCTGACCTTCGTCATCAACTGCAACCTGCAGCGGCTCGACGGTCCGGTCCGCGCCAACTTCCGCGTGGTCCAGGAGCTGGAGGGCGCGTTCCGCGGCGCCGGCTGGAACGTCATCAAGACGCTCTGGGGCAACGCCTGGGACGAGCTCTTCCAGCTCGACACCACGGGTGCGCTGGTGCGCCGGCTCCGGGAGGTCCCGGACGCGCAGTTCCAGACGTACGCCACCCGTGACGTCGCCTACATCCGCGAGCACTTCTTCGGCGCGGAGCCCGCGCTCGTCGAACTGTCCAAGCTGCTCACGGACGCGAAGATCGCCGAGTGTTTCCACACCTCGCGCGGCGGCCACGAGGCCCGCAAGGTGTACGCGGCGTACAAGGCGGCGGTCGAGCACAAGGGTGCTCCGACCGTGATCCTGGCGCAGACGGTGAAGGGCTACACGCTCGGCGCCGGCTTCGAGTCGCGCAACGCCAACCACCAGATGAAGAAGCTGGACGGCAAGCAGTTCCGCGCCATGCGCGATCTGCTGGAGCTGCCGATCCCGGACTCCAAGCTGGACGAGGCCCTGGTGCCCTACGGCCACCCGGGCGCCGACTCCCCCGAGGTCCGCTACCTCCAGGAGCGCCGTGCCGCCCTCGGCGGTCCCGCCCCGGCCCGCCGGGTGCACGCGGTGGCGCTGCCGCAGCCCGAGGAGCGCGCGTTCGCCGCGCTGAAGAAGGGTTCCGGCAAGCAGGAGCTGGCCACCACGATGGCCTTCGTCCGGCTCGCCAAGGACCTCATGCGGGACAAGGAGACCGGCAAGCGCTGGGTTCCGATCGTCCCCGACGAGGCCCGCACCTTCGGTATGGAGGCGCTGTTCCCGTCGGCCGGCATCTACTCGCCGCTGGGCCAGACGTACGACCCGGTCGACCGCGACCAGCTGATGTACTACAAGGAAGCCAAGGACGGCCAGGTCCTCAACGAGGGCATCACCGAGGCCGGCGCCATGGCCGACTTCATCGCCGCCTCCACGTCGTACGCGACGCACGGCGAGCCGATGATCCCGTTCTACATCTTCTACTCGATGTTCGGCTGGCAGCGCACGGGCGACCAGTTCTGGCAGCTGGGCGACCAGCTCGGCCGCGGTTTCGTGGTCGGTGCCACGGCGGGCCGTACGACCCTGACGGGTGAGGGCCTCCAGCACGCGGACGGCCACTCGCACCTGATCGCGTCCACGAACCCGGCGTCGCTCAACTACGACCCGGCGTTCGCGTACGAGATCGCGGTGATCGTCCAGGACGGTCTGCGCCGGATGTACGGCCCCGAGGCCGAGAACGTCTTCTACTACCTGACGGTCTACAACGAGCCGAAGCCGCAGCCCGCGATGCCGGAAGGCGTCGAGGAGGGCATCGTCAAGGGCCTCTACCGGTTCAAGGAGGGCGCGCCCGCGAAGGCGGACGCGCCGCGCCTTCAGCTGATGGCCTCCGGTACGGCGATCCACTGGGCCCTGGAGGCCCAGGAGCTGCTGGCCTCCGACTGGGGTGTCACGGCCGACGTCTGGTCCGCCACCTCGTGGGGCGAGCTGCGCCGCGACGCGCTGGAGTGCGACGAGGCGCTGCTCCGCGGTGAGCAGCGGGTGCCTTACGTGACCCAGGCGCTGGAGGGCGCCCCGGGTCCGGTCCTCGCGGTCAGCGACTGGATGCGCGCGGTGCCGGACTCGATCAGCCAGTGGGTGGAACAGGACTGGTCCTCGCTCGGCACGGACGGCTTCGGCCTCTCCGACACCCGCGAGGCTGCCCGTCGCCACTTCGGCGTGGACGCGCAGTCGGTCACCGTGGCGGCACTGGCCCAGCTGGCCCGCCGCGGCGAGGTACCGGCGTCGGCGGTCAAGGACGCCCGCGAGCGGTACGGGCTCTGACGGCAGCCCCATCGCATACTCAGGCCCGTCCGGCGGGAGGCTTTGCCCTCAATCGCCGGACGGGCTTGGTGTGCCCGTCCCCTGCACGACCGGGCCCCTCCGGCACAGGCGTCGTCCTCAATCGCCGGACGGGCTTGATTTGCCGGGCCCAGGCACCATCCAGCCCGACCGAGTCACCTCCAAGCCGGGCCGAGGCACCATCCAGCCCGACCGAGGCACCTCCTAGCCCGACCGAGGCACCTCCTAGCCGGGCCGAGGCACCTCCTAGCCGGGCCGAGGCACCTCTGAGCCGGGCCGAGGCACCTCCAAGCCCGGCCGGCGTTTGAGGCCACCCCTCTGAGCCCGTCCGGCGATTGAGGACCCCTTCAAGCCCGGCCGGCGATTGAGGCCACCGCCCCGGCCCGCAGCCACACGCACCCCCAACCGCGGCCACAATGGCCGCATGCGTGCTGCCCGGCTCATCAGAATGGTGCTGCTCCTGCAGTCCCGCCCCGCCATGACCGCCGCCGAGCTGGCCCAGGAGCTGGACGTGTCGGAGCGGACCGTCACCCGGGACGCCCAGGCGCTCTCCGAGGCAGGGGTCCCGGTCTACGCGGAGCGGGGGCGGGCCGGCGGCTACCGGCTCGTCGGCGGCTACCGGACCGGGCTCACCGGCCTCGCCCGGAACGAGGCCGAGGCGCTCTTCCTCTCCGGCCTGCCCTCCGCGCTGCGCGAGATGGGCCTGGAGGACGCCGGGTCGGCCGCGCGGCTGAAGGTGTCCGCCGCGCTGCTGCCCTCCCTGCGGGACGCCTCCACCGGGGTCAGCCGGCGCTTCCACCTGGACGCGCCCGGCTGGTACCGGGAGCCGGCCACCCCCGAGCTGCTGCCCGCCGTCGCCGAGGCGGTGTGGGACGACCGGAGGGTACTGGCGCGCTACCGCAGTCCCGGCCGGGAGACCGAGGTGGAGCGGGAGCTGTCGCCGTACGGACTCGTGCTCAAGGCCGGGGTCTGGTACCTGTGCGCCCGCGCGGCGGACGACTTCCGGGTCTACCGGATCGACCGGTTCACCGCCGTCACCGTGTCGGACACCCGGTTCGTCCGGGATGAGGGCTTCGACCTGCCGGGGTTCTGGGACGAGCGCGCGGCGCAGTTCGCCCGGTCGATCCTGCGTGCGGAGGTGACGCTGCGCCTCTCGGAGGCGGCGGCCGCTTGGCTGCCGAACGCCGTGGACCGCGTCGCCGCCCTGGGCGCCCTGGAGGCGGCAGGACCGGCGGGGCCCGACGGGTGGGTGACGGTCACTCTGCCGGTCGAGTCCCTGGACGTGGCGTACGGCCAGTTGCTCGCGCTGGGACCGGAGTTGGAGGTCCTGGCCCCTGCCGAGCTGCGGTCCCGGTTCGCCGCCGCCGCCGAACAGCTGCACTCTCTCTACCTTCGGCCCCGTTAGCCCTCACCCTCGCGGGGAGACCGTAAGGCTTCATTTCGGTGTCTCCGCGTGCGTCGCCCGCCGCCAAGGCAGATGCTGGAGCGGTGATGGACGAGACGGAATTCTGGGAGATCGTCGACAGCACCCGCGAGGCCGCCGACGGCGACCCCGAGGACCACGCCGACCTGCTGGTCGAACGGCTGGTGCGGCTCGATCCCGATTCCGTGCTGGACTTCGCCCGGCACTTCGAGGCCCGCTACAACCGCGCCTACCGCTGGGAGCTGTGGGGCGCCGCCGCCGTCCTGCTCGGCGGGGCGAGCGACGACGCCTTCGACTACTTCCGCTGCTGGCTGATCGGTCAGGGCCGGGAGGTCTTCGAGGGCGCCGTGCACGATCCGGACAGCCTCGCCGAGCTCCTCGACGACTTCGACGAGGAACTGGACGGGGACGCGGAGGAGCTGGGCTACGCCGCCGACGAGGCGTACGAGCAGCTCACCGGGGTGGTCGCGCCGGACCTCGGGCTGCCGCCCCAGCCGGCCGAGCCGGAGGGCACCGCGTTCAGCCTGGAGGACGACGCGGCCCTGGCCGAGCGCTTCCCGTTGCTCCAGGAGCGGTTCGGCGGCGTCTGAGCCCTGCCGCGCAACCGCTCCCCTGCCCTGCCCTGCCCTGCCTCGCCCCCTCCCCGCTCCGGTCCGGTCAGTAGTGGGTGCCGCCGTCGATGCGGATCTCCGTACCGGTGATGAACGCGCCGTCCTGCGAACCGAGCATCGCGACGACGCCCGCCACGGTGTCCGGGCTGGCGAAGCCCTCGCCCAGCGCGGGGGCCAGCTTCACGAAGAGGGACATGTCGGCGTCGGCCGGGAGCCCCGGCCCGTTGCCACTGGTCATGTCGGAGGAGATCGAGCCGGGCGCCACGGCGGCGAAGCGCAGCCCCTGCTTGCCGTACTCGGCGGCCAGCGCGTGGGTCATCGACTGGATGCCGCCCTTGCTCGCGGCGTAGGCCGACATGTAGGGGTGCGCGAAGCTCGCGGACGTCGAGGAGAAGTTCACGACGGCCGGCCTGTCGCCCGCCAGCAGTGCGGGTATCGCCTCCCGGATCATCAGGAAGGTGCCGGTGAGGTTGACCGCGATGACCTTGTTGAAGAACTCCAGCGAGGTCTTGTGCGTGTGCTCCGAGCGCAGGATGCCCGCGGCGTTGACCAGCACGTCCAGCCCGCCGAGGGCGGCCACCGCGGCGGCGACACCGGCGCGTACCCCGGTCTCGTCCGAGATGTCGAGGACGGTGGTGGTGAGGCGGTCGGCGGTGCCGTCGGCCTCGGCCGTGGCGTAGGTGGCCCGCAGCCCGGCCTCACTGACATCGGCGGCGACCACGAGGCCGCCCTCCGCGAGGACGCGGTGGACGGTGGCCTGCCCGATGCCGGAGCCCGCGCCGGTGATGAGTACGCGTCGGCCTTCGTAGCGGTTCATATGAGGTCTCCCGATCTCGAATCCCCCGGTGACAGTCAGTTTCCTGTCCACCGTACGCCTGGATGGCACGTTTTGCCATGACGGCATCATGTGCACGCACTCGATGCGGGGAGGGCCGGGCCGGGGTAATCTGCGGGGAATGAACCCGCCGCAGCCGTCACTCACCGAACGCCGCAAGGCCGCGACCCAGCTGGACATCGCACGGGCCGCCGCCGCGCTCTTCGCGGAGCGCGGCCCCGACGGCACCACGGCGGAGGACATCGCCCACCGGGCGGGCGTCGCGCTGCGCACCTTCTACCGCTACTTCCGCTCGAAGCAGGACGCGGTGGGGCCGCTACTCACCGGCGGCGCCGAGCGCTGGCAGGCGCTGCTCGAAGCGGCGGAGCCGGGCGCCCCGCTCGGAGGTGTCCTGGAACGGGCGGTGACGGACGCGCTCGGCCCGGGTGACGAGTACGCCGCGGAGCAGCTCGTCCAGACGCGCGGGCTGCTGCGGGCGGCACAGGACGATCCGGCGCTGCGGGCCGTCTGGTACCGGGTCAACCAGGACTCGGAGGAGCGGCTGCTGCCGGTGCTGACCCGGCTGGCGGGCGACGCGGCGGACCCCCTGGAGATCCGGCTCGCCGCGGCCGCCGCCACGGACTCGGTACGGGTCGCCCTGGAGACGTGGGCGGGCACGGACGCCCCGGCGACCGGGGCCGGCTCCCCCGCCGACCTCGCGGTGCGCTGTCTGCACCAACTCACCGGCGGAATGCGGCTGTTCAGCGACCGGCCGGGCCCGGAGGCCTGAGCGGCAGGGGGCGCGCCGCTCAGGGGGCGAGCGAGCGCCCCATCAGCACGTCGTCGACGTAGCGGCCGGCCAGGAAGAACTCACCGGGCAGCACTCCCTCGACGGCGAAGCCCTCCGACTCGTACAGCGCACGCGCGGGCGCGTTGTGCCCGAGTACCCGCAGGGTCATCCGGTTCGCGCCCTGGTCGCGCGCCGCCGCCGTCGCCGCCCGCAGCAGCGCCCTGGCGATCCCCCGGCCGCGGGCCCAGTCGGCCACGGCCAGGCCCTGTATCTGGCGTACGTGCGCATTGCAGGCCAGCGGGGTCGGCGGGACCAGCCTGGTGTACCCGGCCAGCCGAGTCCCACCGGCCGCGTCCCGCACCTCGGCCACCAGGAAGTCCAGCGGCCGGTGGGCGTCGTCGAAGAACGGGGCGTACGGGGGCTGCGGCCGGGGCGACACGGCGTGCAGCGTCGACCAGGTGGCGCGGTCGAGTTCGCCGAGCGCGGCCTCGTCGGAGGCGGCCGAGAGGCGGACGGAATGGGCCGGGTGGGCGTGGATCTCGGACATGCGCGCAACTGTGCCACGCCCCTTCCGGGCGTCGGGTGCGGCAGGATGGCCCCATGCCGCACTCCCGTATCGCCGTCACCGGATCGACTGGACTCATCGGAGCGGCCCTGGTGCGCTCCCTGCGGGCCGACGGGCACGAGGTGGTCCGGCTGGTCCGGCACCCGGCCCGGTCGGGCGACGAGGTGGAGTGGGACCCGAAGCGCAGCTACGTCGACGTGGCCGGGCTGGTGGGCTGCGACGCGGTCGTCCATCTCGCCGGGGCCGGGGTGGGCGACCACCGCTGGACCGAGGCGTACAAGCGCGAGATCCGGGACAGCCGGGTGCTGGGCACCGCCGCGATCGCGGAGGCCGTCGCCTCGCTGGACACCCCGCCGAATGTGCTGCTGGCCGGTTCCGCGATCGGCTTCTACGGCGACACCGGCGACCGGGCGGTCGACGAGAGCGCCCCGCCCGGCGACGGGTTCCTGTCGTCGGTGTGCGTGGAGTGGGAAGAGGCCACGGCCGCCGCCGAGGAGGCGGGGGTACGGACCGTGCACGCCCGCACCGGACTGGTCGTCGCCCGCGAGGGCGGCGCCTGGGGACGGCTGTTCCCGCTCTTCCGGGCGGGGCTCGGCGGGCGGATGGGCAACGGGCGGCAGTACTGGAGCTTCATCGCGCTGCACGACCACATCGCGGCCATGCGGCACATCCTCGACACCCCGGAGCTGTCCGGGGCGGTGAACCTGACCGGCCCCGACCCCGTCACCAACGGCGAGGTGACGGCGGCGATGGGCCGGGTGCTGCGCCGGCCGACACTCTTCACCGCGCCCGCGCCGGCGCTGCGGATCGCCCTGGGCGACTTCGCCGGGGATGTGCTGGGCAGTCAGCGGGTGCTGCCGGGGCGGCTGCTGGACGCGGGGTTCTCGTTCGCCTTCCCCGGGATCGACGCCGCCATCCGCGCGGCACTGCGCTGATCCGGCCGCGCGCGAACCACGGCGGCGAACCCGCCGACAGCCCGGCCGCGGCGGGTCCCGCGAGCCCCAGCGACGCCAGGAACCCCACCCGTAGACCGATTCAGACGAATGTGCGACCCCGTTGCACCGGTGCCCCGGTGCGCGCGACTGCGCCGATAACCGGCCGAGCTTCTAGCCTCATGCCGAACTCGCGCATTTCGGTGGCCTGTTGAGGGCAAAACCCTCCCACCAATCGCGCCGACTCGGGGAGGGCACGTGCTCAGCACGGCACACCACGCGGACGTCGTCATCATCGGGGCCGGCATCGCCGGCCTGGCAGCGGCTCACCAGCTGACCAGCGCGGGAGTGAGCGTCAGCGTCCTGGAGGCCGGCCCCCGGGTCGGCGGCCGGATGATGACCGAGGAGGTGGACGGATTCCGGCTCGACCTCATCGGCCCGCTCCTCAACACCTCTTACCCGGAGCTGTACGCGACACCCGGGCTCGACGAACTCGTCCTGCGGAACTTCTCCCCCGGCGTGCTCGTCCACAGCGAGGGCCGCCGCCAGCGCACCGGCGGGATACGGAGCACCCGGGGCGCGCGCAACGCCCGCGGCGCACTCAAGGCAGCGCGCGCCCTCGCGAGTGCCCCCAGGGCGCCGCTCGGCGGGGCCATCACCGGGGCCATGGGCGGCGCGATCGAACAGGCCAGGCTCGGCGCGGCGTTGTCCCGGCTCGCCGCCACCCCCCGGGCCCGTGTGCTGGCCAGGCCCGAACGGACCGCGCTGGAGGCCCTGTCCGGCCGAGGCCTGTCCCCCCGTACGCTCAACGGCTTCGTGCGCCCGCTGCTCACCGCGCTGCTCAGCGACCCCGCGCTGACCACGTCCAGCCGGTGCGCCGATCTCGCGCTGCGCGACTACGCGAGCGGCAGGCTCTGCGTACCGTCGGGGGGTTCGGGCACCCTGCCCGAGCTGCTGGCGGCGGCGCTGCCGCCCGGCACGGTGCGCACGGGCGTGCACGTCACGGCCGCCGACATCACCTCGGTGCGCACCAAGGAGCACGGCGAACTGGGCTGCCGCTCACTGCTGCTGGCCACCGGCGCGGGCGCCGCCGCCGAACTGCTGCCCGGTCTGCGGGTGCCGTCCTTCCACCCGGTGACGGTGCTTCACCACACCGCCCCCGCTCCCCCGCCGACCGGTGCGTCACTGGTGCTGGACGCCGACCGCTCGGGTCCGGTCGCGCACACCGCGGTGATGAGCGAGGTCGACCCGGCGCGCGCCCCGCACGGCCGGACGCTGGTCAGCTCGACGGTGCTCGGCACCCCGCCGCCCGAGCTGGACCGCGCGGTCCTGGCCCACCTCGCCGTGCTGCACGGCACGCCGACCGACGACTGGGAACTGCTCGCCGTCCACCACGACCCGGAGGCGGTGCCCGCGATGGCGGCCCCGCACGACCCCCACCGTCAGGTCCGGCTGCTCGCGGGGCTGTACGTGTGCGGCGACCACCGCGACACGAGCACGGTCCAGGGCGCGCTGTCCTCGGCCCGCCGGGCGGCCGAGGCGATCCTCACCGACCTGGGCGTACGGCGCGGGCCCGGAAGCACCGCCGCGCTCCCGGAGGCGGCCTGAGGCCCGGGAGCCGGGCCGCTCTCACCCGAGTGCGGCTACCCGCTCCCGGTAGCCGCGTACGGGGGCGGCGTCCCGGAACGGTTCGAGGCGGCGCTCGAAGTCCCGTACGTACTCGGTGGCGCGCACCGATCGCATCTCGGCGGCCTGCTGAGCGGCCTCCGCGCCCAGCCGGCAGGCCTGGTCGAGCTCCCCGAGCCCGAGCCGCGCGGAGGCGAGCACCACCCGGCAGAACAGCCGGCTGCGGGCGTACGCGGGGGCCCGCAGCTGCAGCGAGCGCTCCGCGTGCTGGGCGGCGGCCCGGTACTGCTGGAGGTCCCGGTGGCAGTGCCCGAACTCGTCGGCGAGCTGGGCCTCGTCGAAGTAGCGCGCCCAGTGCGGCACTTCGTCCCCGGGCCGGGAGACCTCCAGCGCCCGCTCGGCCCGCGCCAGCGACGCCACGCAGGCCTTGGCCTCTCCGAGCACCCCGTGCCCGCGCGCCTCGACCGCGTGCAGCAGGGCCAGAACCGCGTTCGGCGCCGCCGAGCCGATGCCCTGCTGGGCGACGCGCGCCAGCTGCACCGCCTCCCGGCCGTGCCCGAGGTAGACGGCCTGCCGGCTCATGGTGATCAGTACGTAGCTGCCGTAGGCCCGGTCCCCGGCGGCCTGGGCCAGCCGTAAGGACTGCACGAAGTACCGCTGGGCCAGCCCGTGCGCGGCGATGTCGTACGAGGTCCAGCCCGCGAGGCGGGTCAGGTCGGCGGCGGCGGCGAACAGCCGGCGGCCGGTGGCCTCGCCGTAGGTGCCGCGCAGCATCGGTTCCGTCTCGTGCTCCAGGTACCGCACCAGGGCCTGGCGGGCGTGGCCCCCGCCGTAGGCGTTGTCGAGGGTGCGGAAGAGCTCGGCGACCGACCTGAGCGCGGCGACGTCGCCGCTGCTGACCTTCTGGCCCGAGCCCCGGTCGGTCTGCCGCTGCCGGGGGACGCCCGGAGCACCCGGGCCGCCGCCCGGCGCGTGCGGCGTCCCCGGCGGGACGAGGGCGCCCGGCAGGCCGTGGGCCACCGGCGGGCCGGGCGGCCGGGGCGGCAGGGGCCCCCGCGGACCGGGGCGGCCGCCGGGGGCGGGGGGCCCGCCCTGTTCGGGGACCGCGCCGAGAGCGCCGGCGAGCCCGGCGCTCCCGGGGTGCCCGTTCACTCCGGTGCCGTAGCCGCCGCGCGCCACCCACTCGTCCGCCCGGCCGATCAGCCAGTCCCGGCTGGGGACGACCAGGCCTGCCGGGGTGAAGGCGATCTTCCGCAGCTCCGCATGGCTGCCGGAGTCCTTGCGCCACAGTCCGCTGACGATGTCGACCGCCTCGGCGGGCGTTGCGGCGAACTCCAGGCCCGCGTAGACGGGTGCGCAGGCGTCCAGACCCAGGTCCTGGGCGGAGAGTCTGCGCCCGAGCCGCCGGGTGAAGACCTCCGCGATCAGGGCCGGGGTGGTCCCGCGCGGCTGCTGTCCGCGCAGCCAGCGGGTCACGGAGGTCTTGTCGTACCGCAGGTCCAGGCCGTGTTCGAGGCCGAGCTGGTCCACCCGGCGGGCGAGGCCGGCGTTGGAGAAGCCGGCTTCGGTGATGAGCGAGGCGAGTCGGCGGTTGGGCGTGCGCTGCGGAGGTCGTTCCGACATCAGCTGTACGGTCTCCTGCCTTCGGGGCCGGGCGGGCAGCCCTTATGGAACGGCGCGAATTTAGCGGCCTCCGGGGCGACCTCGGCCGCCTTCGCTTCACATTCATCCGATCGTGTGAGGATTGCGGAGAAGCTGACGTGAACCACCTGCCCGGCCGGTCCCGGGCGGCCGGTCGTACAGTTGCGGGAGGCGCGATTCGGTGCATGGTGACGTGGCGACGGGGCACCCCCGGCTCCCGGCACCGCAAGGAGAAAGGCTGCTGCCGTGACTGAGCTTCGGTTCGTCCGTCTGGGATTCGGCGAGGAATCCGTCGACTACCAGGAGGCCTGGCAGAAGCAGCGCGAGGTGCACGCGGCACGGTTTGAGGACACCGTCCCCGACACCTGCCTGCTGCTGGAGCACCCACCCGTCTACACGGCCGGCCGGCGCACCGCCGACAGCGAGCGCCCCCTGGACGGCACACCGGTCATCGACGTGGACCGCGGCGGCAAGATCACCTGGCACGGGCCGGGCCAGCTGGTCGGCTACCCGATCCAGAAGCTGCCGCGCCCGGTCGACGTCGTCGCGCACGTCCGCCGGCTGGAGGAGGCGCTGATCCGTACGGCCGCCGAGTTCGGGGTGGCGACCAGCCGGGTCGAGGGCCGCAGCGGTGTCTGGGTGCTCGGGGACCCGGTCGAGCAGCGCCCGTCGATCGGCGGCCTCTCGCTCGACTTCGATCCCAGGCTCCAGGACGAGGAGTTCGACGCCCGGCTGAACGGCCCCGAGTACGCCCCGTCCAACGCCGGCCAGCGCCGCGAGGACCGCAAGCTGGCCGCGATCGGCATCCGGGTCGCCAAGGGCGTGACGATGCACGGTTTCGCGCTCAACGTGAACCCGGACAACACCTCGTTCGACCGGATCGTGCCGTGCGGCATCCGGGACGCGGGCGTCACCTCACTGGCGTACGAGCTGGGCCGCGACCTCACGATCACGGACGTGCTCCCGGTCGTCGAGAGGCACCTGCGGGACGTCCTGGAGAACGCCGAGCTCGCTCCGCGCGTCATCGAGCGCCCGGCCGATGCCGTGGCCACGGCATGACGCTCGGAGTACCGCTCCGGGAATAGGCCCTGCCGGCCACAGGTTGGCCAGACGTAAAGCCGTATGAACTACGGGCGTACCCTGGTGTTCGCCGAAGAATCCAATGCAGTGATAGCAAAGGGGAGTGCCGGAGTGTCCGCTGTCGCACCCGACGGGCGCAAGATGCTGCGCCTTGAGGTCCGGAACAGCCAGACCCCCATCGAGCGGAAGCCCGAGTGGATCAAAACGCGGGCGAAGATGGGCCCCGAGTACAACCAGCTGCAGAAGCTCGTGAAGAGCGAGGGTCTGCACACGGTGTGCCAGGAGGCGGGCTGCCCCAACATCTTCGAATGCTGGGAGGACCGCGAGGCCACCTTCCTCATCGGCGGCGACCAGTGCACCCGGCGCTGCGACTTCTGCCAGATCGACACGGGCAAGCCCGAGGCGCTGGACCGGGACGAGCCCCGCCGCGTCGGTGAGTCCGTCGTCACGATGGACCTGAACTACGCCACCATCACCGGCGTCGCCCGCGACGACCTGGAGGACGGCGGTTCCTGGCTGTACGCGGAGACCGTGCGCCAGATCCACGCGCAGACGGCGGAGCGGGAGGGCGGCCACACCAAGGTGGAGCTGCTGATCCCCGACTTCAACGCCGAGCCCGCGCAGCTCGCCGAGGTCTTCGCCTCGCGCCCCGAGGTGCTGGGGCACAACGTGGAGACGGTGCCGCGGATCTTCAAGCGGATCCGCCCCGGCTTCCGGTACGAGCGTTCCCTGGAGGTCATCACCCGGGCCCGCGAGGCCGGTCTGATCACCAAGTCCAACCTGATCCTCGGCATGGGCGAGACCCGCGAGGAAGTCAGCCAGGCCCTGCGGGACCTGCACGACGCGGGTTGCGAGCTCATCACGATCACGCAGTACCTGCGGCCGACCCCGCGCCACCACCCGGTCGAGCGCTGGGTGAAGCCGCACGAGTTCGTGGAGCTCAAGGACGAGGCCGACGCGATCGGCTACTCCGGCGTGATGTCCGGGCCGCTGGTCCGTTCCTCGTACCGCGCGGGCCGGCTCTTCCAGCAGGCCATGGAGCGGCGCGGCGCCGCTGCCACGGCGCCCACCGCGTAGCCGGCGCCCGTGTGAAACCGGGCACAAGAAGCTACTGAAAAGTAATAGCTGATTCGACGCGGCCCGTCCGCTCCTCGCAGGTCGGAGGCGCGGATGGGCCGCGCCGACGTGCGCGGCGCCGCCATCAAGGTTTCATTGGTGTTTGACCGACCGGTCATGCGCTGGTAACACCGAGCAGTGACCCTGGATGCACGCAGCGCAGTGGCTTCGCCGCCGCTGTCCACGCAGCTTCCGTATCCAGTCCGCGCAACACAGTCCGCCCACTGAGCGCCGCTCAGTCCGCGCATCCGTTCCGAGGGGACTTCCACGATGCAGGCCGCGCCGGTACGCGCCACAGCCATTCCGACCGTCACCAATGCCCTCCGCGCCGTCGAGTCGCTGCTGCTGAGCAGCGGCCAGGCCACGGCCCGTCGCAACGCCTGGACGGCGGTCCTGGAGGACCGCCGCCGGGCCAAGGACCGGGTCGAGTCCGAGTCCGTACTGGAGGCCGTGGCCGAGCACCGTTCTTAGGCCACGTAAACTTCATTGCATGGCGAGGAAGGCAAAATCCACTGAAGGCGCGGACAGCGCCGAGAACGCGGGGCGGCTCAAGCAGATCGCCCTGACCTACAAGATGACCAGGCGGACCGACTCGAAGATCGGTCTTGTCGTCGCGGGTGTGGGAATCGTCACCTTCGGTGTCCTCCTCGCGATCGGTTTCTTGATCAACCACCCGATCTACGTGGGCATCCTGGGCTTCGTGCTCGCCCTCCTCGCGATGGCGATCGTCTTCGGACGGCGTGCCGAGCGGGCCGCCTTCGGGCAGATGGAGGGCCAGCCGGGCGCTGCGGCGGCCGTCCTGGACCGCGTGGGCCGGGGGTGGTCCACGACCCCCGCGGTCGCGATGAACCGCAGCCAGGACGTCGTACACCGCGCCGTGGGCAAGGCGGGCATCGTGCTGGTGGCGGAGGGCAACCCGAACCGGGTGAAGTCCCTGCTCGCGGCCGAGAAGAGGAAGATGGCCCGCATCGTGGTCGACGTACCCGTGCACGACATCATCGTCGGCAACGACGAGGGCCAGGTGCCGCTGAAGAAGGTGCGCACCAAGATGCTGAAGCTGCCGCGCGTCCTGACCGGCCCGCAGGTGACCGCGGCCAACGACCGGCTGCGCGCGATGGGCGACCTGATGAGCAACATGCCGCTGCCGAAGGGCCCGATGCCGAAGGGCATGCGGATGCCGCGCGGCGGAAAGATGCGCTGACGGCGCACGGAGACGGAATACGACGCTCAAGAGGGCGGGTCACGAACCAGGTGTTCGTGACCCGCCCTCTTCGCGTGCTTGGCCTGCGTTGTCCGCCGTCTCAGCCGCGGATCTGGACGGCGCGGGCCACCCGGTCGTGCAGCCCCCGGCCGTCGCGGTCCCAGACCAGGGCCGGGATCACCAGGCACAGCAGCACCGTGCGCACCAGCACCCGCCCGAGACCCAGCCGTCCGCCGCCTTCGGCGACGACCCTGATGCCCGTGACGCGCTTGCCGGGCGTGCGGCCGATGGTCCCGACGGTGAGCAGGCTCAGTACGAGGAAGATCCCCACCGCCCAGTTGCCGGCCGCCTGCTGGTCACCGCGAGCGAACAGCCCGTATGCGATCACCATGCACAGGGCCCAGTCGATGAAGATCGCGCCGAAACGGCGACCGAGCGGCGCCACGGCCCCGGGGCCCTGCTCGGGAAGCCCGAGCCGCTTGCCCCGGTACCCGAAGTCGGCGCCCATGTCCTCGGCGGCCGCACGCGGCCCGGAGAGCCACGATCCGATTGCTTGCCTGTTGTCCACCCGACCACGGTACTGCGCGCCCGTGAGCCCGCTGCCGGGCGGGTGGAACAGGCGCTTTCCGGCACCGCCGGGAAACCCGTCCGAAACCTGCCCAGAACCCGCTCGGAACCAGTCACCGCGCGGTCACGAGGCGCTGCTCACACCCGGCCCGGTTAACTTCGGCGAAACAAATGGGTCATGCTTGAGAAATCCGGTCTGCCTATGGTCGGGTCCAGCGTGTGCCACCGCACTGGCCGCACAACGAGCTGCAACCCCGTCCCGCCCGGGTCGGGAGTAGGAGGAGTTGGATGTTCCAGAACGCCGACGACGTGAAGAAGTACATCGCCGACGAAGACGTCAAGTTCATCGACGTCCGGTTCTGCGACCTGCCCGGTGTGATGCAGCACTTCACCATCCCGGCGGCGGTCTTCGACCCGACCGAGGAGCTCGCCTTCGACGGCTCGTCGATCCGCGGCTTCCAGGCCATCCACGAGTCCGACATGGCGCTCCGCGCGGACCTGTCGACCGCCCGTGTCGACCCCTTCCGCCGCGACAAGACCGTCAACATCAACTTCTTCATCCACGACCCGATCACCGGCGAGCAGTACAGCCGTGACCCGCGGAACGTGGCCAAGAAGGCGGAGGCGTACCTGGCCTCCACCGGTTTCGCGGACACCGCGTACTTCGGCCCCGAGGCCGAGTTCTACGTCTTCGACAACGTCCGCTTCCAGACGTCGGCGAACGAGAGCTTCTACCACATCGACTCCGAGGCCGGCGCCTGGAACACCGGGTCGGAGGAGAACAACCGCGGCTACAAGGTCCGCTACAAGGGCGGCTACTTCCCGACCCCGCCGGTGGACCACTTCGCCGACCTGCGTGCCGAGATCTCCCTGGAGCTGGACAAGAACGGCCTCCAGGTCGAGCGCCAGCACCACGAGGTCGGCACGGCCGGCCAGGCCGAGATCAACTACAAGTTCAACACGCTGCTCGCCGCGGCCGACGACCTGATGCTCTTCAAGTACATCGTGAAGAACGTCGCCTGGCGGAACGGCAAGACCGCGACCTTCATGCCGAAGCCGATCTTCGGCGACAACGGCTCGGGCATGCACGTCCACCAGTCCCTGTGGGCCGGCGGCGACCCGCTGTTCTACGACGAGCAGGGCTACGCGGGCCTCTCGGACATGGCGCGCTACTACATCGGCGGCATCCTGAAGCACGCCCCGTCGCTGCTGGCGTTCACCAACCCGACGGTGAACTCCTACCACCGCCTGGTCCCCGGCTTCGAGGCCCCGGTCAACATGGTCTACTCGCAGCGCAACCGCTCCGCCGCGATGCGCATCCCGATCACGGGCTCCAACCCGAAGGCCAAGCGCGTCGAGTTCCGCGCCCCGGACCCGTCGTCCAACCCGTACCTCGCCTTCTCGGCCCTCCTGATGGCCGGCCTGGACGGCGTGAAGAACAAGATCGAGCCGCCGGAGCCGATCGACAAGGACCTCTACGAGCTGGCTCCCGAGGAGCACGCCAACGTCCAGCAGGTCCCGACGTCCCTCCCGGCCGTCCTCGAGGCCCTCGAGGCGGACCACGAGTACCTCCTCGCGGGCGGCGTCTTCACGCCCGACCTGATCGAGACGTGGATCGACTTCAAGCGCACGAACGAGATCGCCCCGATCCAGCTGCGCCCGCACCCGCACGAGTTCGAGCTGTACTTTGATCTGTAAAGATCAATCAGCTTCTGAGCTGTAGGTTCGCGCTGCGGACCCCTTGTCAGTCCGCAAGGGGTCCGCAGTTTTTTTGATCTTGCCCACCATGACCGCCTCGACGGCGCTCCTGGTCGACTCGTCCGAGTCGGGCCACAGGTGACCGTATGTGTCCAGCGTGGTCTTCGCCGACGAGTGCCGCAGCCGGTGCTGCACCACCTTGACGTCCGCGCCCGAGGCGATGAGCAGCGAGGCGTAGTAGTGCCGCAGGTCATGGAAGCGGAACTCCGACGGAAGCCCCGGGACATCCCCCCGGACCGCTCGCATCCTCCGCTCGATCGCCCAGGTGCTCACCTGCTCGCCACCATCGTGAATCAGTACCGTGACCGGGCCGCCGTCCGCCGGGCGCGGGAGCTCACCCACAAGTGCGTCCGGGATCGGGATGAACTCCTGGCTCATCTCGGTCTTGAGCGGTTCGGCCGGGTACTGCACCGCGGGCCGGATCTCCCGGACGTCGAACTCGATGTCGGTACGCCGGAGTCCGCAGACTTCCCCGACGCGCAGGCCGGCGAACGCAGCGAGGAGAACGGCCAGCTGGTACTTCTCACCGAACGCGTCATACAGCTGCCACACCTGATCGGTGGTGGCGACGTAGGGCCGCGGCTTCCCGCCGCCGGGACTGGTCCGCCGGGAGCACGGGTTCGACGAGACGATGCCGTCATGCACGGCGTCCGTCATCACCTGGGACAGGCGGTTGTGCAGGGCGAAGATGTACGACGGCTTCCGCCCCTCCTTCGCCAGACGGGCCAGCCACGACTTCACCATGCTGGGCTTGATGCTGCCGACCGGCAGGGGTCCGAACTCCTTGCGGATCCGAGCCAAGTGCACCTTCGCCTGTCGCACCGTCGACGTGCGCTTCGCCGCGTAGCCAGCGACCCATCGGTCGCACCATTCGTCGACCGTAACCTTCCGCGACTTGGGATCGACGTACTGCCCTGTCACCAGGCTTGCCGTCTCCTCGTCGAGCCAGCGCTGCGCGTCAACCTTCCGGGCGAAGTGCCGGGCGTGCTCGCGGCCCGCCGCATCCCGGTACCGCGCCCGATACTTACCGTTCGGTCTCTTCTTGATGCTCGCCATCCGGCCCTTCCTCTCGTTCTGTCGCACCGAACATCCGGTTGAGCAGTGCGTTGTCGTCGAGATCCCGGCCCGTCGCAGCCCGGTGCTTCTCTCGTTCCTGGTCCACGAACGCCCGCCCCTGAGCCGTGAGCCGGCCGGGAACAGGCAGCTCGTCGATGGGCACCTCGCTCCGGAAGATGCGTTGGTCGGTCCCTGAAAGCGGGCTTTCTCCCCGCACCCATGCACGAACCCGATTCGCTGCAACCGACTCCTTCGCCGTGACGGCGAACGGTCGGTCGTCGAGCGGTACGAGCAGGTTCACGGGGGCGACGTCGAGCACGCGCGCCAGGGCCAGCAGCTCGACAACGGTGATCGTCTGACGCCGCCCGGTTTCCAGCTTGGTGACCGTGGCCCGATCCCAGTTGAGACCGGTCTTGTCTCTCAGTTTGTCGGCCAGCTGTTGGGCAGTGAATCCCTTACGGCCGCGCACCTCCTTCACGCGTTGGGCGATCACTGCAACGGGGTCAGCTCCATCCGAATGTTCCATAGGGGAACACTAAGGGCCGCTTGCGGAACACGCAACGATGGGGCACCATCGAACGCAACGCACTTTCATGGCACTAAATGTTCCTTGAAAGCACTTAATGATCTGGAGGCGCGATGCGTAGGCCACTGGCCACCGTCCCCGAACTCTCCGAGCACTACGGCGTCCCGCAGGCGACTGTCCGCCGCTGGCACCACACGCAGACCTTCGTCGGCCCCCTGATGTTCCGCATGGGCAAGTACCTGCGGGCCCGCTGGGAGGACATCGACGCCTACGACGCCGAGCAGGCCGGAGGGCGGAAGGCCGCATGACCAGGAACGCAGAAACGCCCCGGCGGGTATCCGGGGCGTTTCCTGAAACTCGCGCGGTGGGCGCTCGCCTCACCGTAGCGCAGGCCAAGCCGGAGACGGAACCTGAAGCGGTCATCCGGGACTACTGGGCCGCCGCGAAGAACCGGTACGCCCAGGGCGACTACTTCAACTACGGCTCGCCCGAGTGGCGGGCGCTCCCCCCGGAGGACCCCCGCAAGATGGCCGGCCTGGTCGCGTTCGCCGAGATGTGGCGGAAGTACGGCGACGACATCGGCGCCAGCCTCACCCGAGCACTGGCCCCCCATCAACCTCTCTGGCAGCGAGCCACCGCCGAAGCCTGCGACAAGGCATTCCGCGACATCCTCGCCGAGCAGCAACGCAGGAAGGAGGCAGCGTGAACGAGCCGCACCTGCGCCCCGTACCCCAGGCCCCGCGCCTGGCCGTCGTGCCGGTACCCCGCCAGTCCCACCGCGGCCACCTGCGCATGGCCGAACGGTTCATCGAGGAACACGCCCTCGACCTGCGGCACGTCCACGGCATCGGCTGGCACCAGTGGGACGGCGCCCGCTGGAAGGCGGACGAAGAGCGCGTCGACATCGAGGCCGCCATCAACACCACGAAGCGCGCGCTGGCCGACGTCCTCGACATGCCGGCCACCAAGGAACGCGACGAGCTGTACGCCGATGTGCGCAAGTCCGAGAGCGCGTCCGGCATCGAGGGCATGCTGAAGCTGGCCGCAGCGCTGCGGCCCGTCTCCGCCGCATCCCGGGCGCTCGACGCCGACCCGTACCTGTTCAACACCCCGGGCGGCACGGTCGACCTGCAGGGCGGAACGATCGCCGAGAACAACCGCGACGACCTCATCACGAAGGTGGCCGGCGGACCCATCGGAGCCGAGCTGGACACCGAATGGGAACGGTTCCTGGAACGGATCCTGCCCGATCCGGACGTTCGGTCGTTCGTCCAGCGGCTCTTCGGCTACGCGATGCTCGGCAAGCAGACCGAGCACGTCATGCCGATCTTCACCGGTACCGGGGCGAACGGCAAGGGCACCATCCGTGACGCGGTCATGGCCGCGTTCGGGGACTATGCCATCGAGGTGGACCCCTCGCTGCTCATGGAGTCCAAGCACGAGCGGCACGGCGCGTTCAAGATGCGGCTACGCGGTGCCCGGCTGGCCTTCTGCTCCGAGACGGAGAAGGGCCGCAAGTTCGCCGAAGCCACCATGAAGCGGCTCGTCGGCGGCGACCCCATCGAGGCGAACCTGATGCACAAGAACCCGATCACGTTCGACCCGTCCCACACGCTCATCATGCTGACCAACCACCTGCCCGCCGTGTCCGGCGACGACCCGGCGGTGTGGCGCCGCATCCTCGTCGTTCCGTTCGACGTCGTCATCCCGGAGAACGAGCGGGACGGCGGGCTGCCCGAGCGGCTGAAGGCAGCTGCGCCCGCCGTACTCGCCTGGGTGTACGCGGGCTGGCTGGACTACCAGGGGCAGGGGCTCAACCCGCCCGAGGCCGTCCGAGTGAAAACCGAGGAGTACCGCGAGGAGAGCGACGCGCTCGGCCGCTTCCTGAAGGACCGCACCATCGACTCGCCACACGGCCGAGTGCGCTCGGGAGAGCTCTTCACCGCCTGGTCCAACTGGTGCCATGGCAACGGGATCGGGTCCGAGGAGATCGGCAACGCGGTCACGTTCGCGGCCTCGATGCGGGCCCGCGACTTCAGCAAGAAGGACACCAGCGTTGGGGCCGTCTGGCTCGGCCTGATGCTCGCCGGAAACGAGGAGGACGAAAGCCCCTGACCTGCGGAAGTGGTGGGTTGTGGTGGGTCCCCCGGTTTCTCTCCATATGCGCACGCGTAGTGAGTTTCGGAAAACCCACCACAACCCACCACCCGCCACTCTTCCGGCAGTGACGCAGACCAAGACAAAAGCGGCAGCAGGAAGAAGCAGCCCCGCCCGCTCATCACCTAGCCAGCCATCAGTTACCGCAACCAACGAGAGGGGTCAGCATGAGTGACCCGTTCAGCGCCGCAGCATTCCGGGCCCTGGTGGCCCGCCTCGGCGTCGACAGCATCCCCATCGTCGACGCCGACGGCCGGCCCGACGTGCTGCTTGACCGGACCGGCATGGAGCAGCTTCGAGACGCCGCCCGCGACCACAACTTGCCGGAGATCGCCGACACCGTTCAGCGACTCCTCGACCACAGCAACAAGGAGGCGGCATGACCTCCCAGGTCGAGCTCGCCGTGCAGGCCCGCATAAGCGAGGCCCGCCGCAAGATCGAGCAGAAGAAGCGGCGCCGCGCCGAGCTCGCCGAGCGCCGCCAGCACGGACTGCAGGCCCGGCACGCCGCGAAGATGCGCCGCTGGGACAAGGAGTCGTCGTGACCGACCTTGAGCTACTTGCCTACGACGTGGCCGCCGCCGCCCTCACCGGCGACCGCGACACCCTCGCCAGCCACCTCGCCAGCACTCCCGTCATCCAGACCGCGGCCACCGCCGAACTCGCCGTGATGACCCTCGCATCCATCGTCGACGGCCTGCTCACCTCCGAGCAGAAGGCCGACGTCGTCGAGCAGATCCGCGGCTTCGCACAGGAGCGCCGCGCCTTCAACAACATCGTCGCCACCATCGAAGGGAACCCGTCATGACCCCCGAACAGATCCGCCAGGCTCTCGCCAACAAGGCCGCCGCCATCAACGGCAAGCGCAACCTCACGGACGCGGCGAAGCGCACCATGCTCGCCCGCGCCTACCTCGAAGCGAAGACGGCCATCGAGGAGGCGCGGACGCAGGAGACCGAGAACATCGGTCGCGAGCGGCGCAAGCTCGAACGGAAGCTCTTCGGCAACGACGGCTTCACCGTCGACCCCAACGCAGCCATCAGCCGGCGCGACGCAGCCGACCGGGCCGCCCGCATCGAGACTGCGGACGAAGCGCTGCGCACCATGTGGCGGGCCGAGCGCGATGGAGACGCCACGCTCGCCAAGGCGATCGCCTCCAGGGCGGCCGACTACAGCGGCGACCCGGTGTGGGCGGGAGTCGTGCAGCAGTACGTCGCCGACAAGCCGAGCGAAGCCGAGACGCTGCAGGCGATGCGGGACCTGCCCGACACGGACGACGCGGTGTGGCGGATGCAGCAGGCCATGCAGTACGGCATCGGCACGCCGGACGGGCTGGGTGAGGTGTCCCACTACCAGGCCGAAGCGCTCGCCTCGCAGCCGCTCGATGGTGAGACGACAGCAGCGTGACCCAACGACTCGGCAGCAGCGCACAAGTCCATGGAGGGCGTCCCCGCGCTGCTGTCGACCGCCTCGGACGGCTCTGCTCCGGCCGGGCGGCCGAGGCGCATCCGGGGCGGGGTGGGGCGGTACCCCGCCCCCCACCTGGTCTTTTTCATCGGACCGTATAGCTCTCGACTTTGTGCGTGCTGGCCGCGCTGTGTTTTCCGGACCCTGGAAAGGGGGCTGTGATGGCTCTGAACGAACCGCCCGAGGGGCTCGGCCCGCAGGGCATGACCTTGTGGCAGGAGATCGGAGAGGTGTTCGAGCTGCGCGTCGACGAGCTGCGCATCCTCGGCGACGCGTGCCGGGAGGTGGACCTCATCGAGCGCATGCATGTCGCGCTGCTGGACGCGCCGCTGTTGGTGAAGGGCTCCATGGGGCAGGAGGTCGCGAACCCTCTGGTGCAGGAGTTGCGTCAGCATCGCGCTCTTGTCGCCCGGCTGCTGTCGGCGCTGAAGCTGCCGGACGACGAGGAGCAGGAGGACACCGACGGCCGGGCCCGCTCGTCGCAGGCCCGCAAGGCGGCCCTTGCTCGGTGGGGGCGGACCGGGTGAGCCGGCGCCGCGTCCGTGAGCGCTCCGGCGACCTGCCGGGCTGGCTGGCCGAGTACCGGCCAGAGCAGTGGTCCGAGGACCTCGACGACCCGGTGCAGGTCCACTACTTCGGCCGCATCGCCTGGGAGGCAGCCCAACGGGAGTGGGCTGCGGGAGGCGATCCGCAGCCCAAGATCCAAACTCCCCAGACCCGTAGCCGAGAACAGCGTGTATACGGCTCCGATGGCCAGGCAGCCGGGGAGGGGGTAACCCGGCACCCGCCGAGAGAGCCGCGGGCTCGCCCGATCAAGTCCTACTGACTGCACCACCATCTGACCTTTCAGGGCCCGCGCCAGAGCCTGCCGGAAGGGGCAGCTATGGCGATCTCTGTGGGATCCGTCGAAGTCGACGTCATCCCGAACACGAATGGCATCTACAACCGCTTGCGTGGTGCGTTGGTGCCTGCGGCTACACGGGCCGGTGACGATGCCGGCCGCGCCGCTGGGCGGTCGTTCGGCCCGGCAATGTCGGGTGCCGTTGACGACACGGTGGCCGCGCGCATCGGCCAGCAGCTCGGGCAGCAGATCGCTGCCCGCATCGCGGCGCAGGTCCGGGGTTCGTTGACCCAGGGCATCCGGCAGGGCGGTGCAGCTGCGCGCGGCTCGGCTACGCAGCAGGGCAACGAGGCGGGTGGGGCGTTCGGGACGATGTTCCGCCGCCGGGTACAGGCCGCCCTGGCCGCGCTCCCGGACATCGACATCGACGCGGACACGACCGAGGCGGACGCCGATATCCGGGCGCTTCGCGTCCAGTTGGAGACGTTGACGGGTCAGCGTGTCGGGATCGATGTGGATGCGGTCACGGCCCGGCGCCAGATCGATGAGCTTGAGCGGGAACTGACCCGCCTCGGCACGTCCCACCCGGACATCTCGGTCCGCATGAACACCGCCGCGGCCACGGCCCAACTGGCGGCGCTCCGTGCGGAGATCGACGCACTCGACGGCCGGGACGTCAATGTGCGGGTTGATCCGACGATCCGTAGCTTCGGCTTGCTGGTGACGGCGGCGGCGGCGTTCGGCCCGGCGATCCTGCCTGCTCTGCCGGTCGTGGCGGCCGGCCTCGGTGCGGTGGCGGCTGCTGGTGTGGCTGCTGGTGTCGGCCTCGGTGCGGTGGCCGCGGTCGCCCTTCCCGCCCTGAAGGACATCGGTGGTGCGTTGCAGGCGCAGAAGGCTGCCCAGGACGCTGCCAGCGCCGCCACGCTGAAGGGCGCCCAGTCCACCGGGCAGGGCGCGGCAAAGGCCCTGCAGATGGCGGGCGCACAGCAGGCGTTGGCGTCCGCGCACCGCAACGCGGCCCGGCAGATCGACCAGGCCGAGCAGTCGGTCGCTGATGCTGTCCGGTCGTCGGCCGAGGCGAGCGTGCAGGCCGCTCAGCAGGTGAAGACGTCGAGGAAGGCGCTTGCCGATGCTGTGCAGCAGGCCGCAGACCGGCAGCGTGACGCTGCTGAGCGGGTGTCACAGGCAGAGGACTCGCTCGCCGACTCTCAGCGCAGTGCCCGCCAGGCGCAGGTGGACCTGACGCAGGCCCGCAAGGACGCGGCCGCCGATCTGGCGGCCCTCGCCGACCGGGTCGCGAATGCCCAGCTGTCCGAGCGGGATGCGGTACTCGACGTTCAGGAAGCCCGGGACCGGCTGCAGGCTGTGCAGGCGGTCGGCTCGAAGGCGACGGTTGTCGAGCAGCAGCGCGCCCAGCTCGCCTACGACCAGGCGGTGCAGCGGCTCAAGGAGCAGCAGGCCGAAACGAAGGCCCTGGCCGGCGAGAAGGCTACGGCCGACAAGGCCGGCATCGAGGGCTCCGACTTGGTCAAGGCCGCGCAGGAGCGTATCGCCGAGGCCGAGAAGACTGTTGCCGACCAGCAGAAGGCGCTCGGTAAGGCGCGCGACGAGTCGGCGCGCCTGCAGGTCAAGAACCAGCAGGACATCGCCGGTGCGCAGGAGAAGGTTGCCGAGTCCCAGCGCAACGTCACGAAGGTCCAGGAGGACGGCGCGCGCGCGGTCGCCAGCGCCCAGGAGTCCCTTGCCGCTGCACAGGCGTCGGCGGCGGACTCGATTTCCACCGCTCAGCGCCAGATCGCCTCTGCGTCGCAGACTGCGGCCGGGGGCGTGGATCAGGCTGCCGTGGCGCAGGCCAACTACCAGGCGCAACTGGACAAGTTGACTCCGTCGGCGCGTGGCACATTCGACGCGTTCGTGGAATTGAAGTCGGCGTTCACGGACTGGTCGGAGAGTCTGCAGCCGCAAGTCATGCCCATTTTCACGCGGGCACTCGTCGGCCTGCGGGACGCGCTCCCGAGCCTGACACCGTTCGTTCTGGCCGCCGCCAGCGCGATCGGAACGCTGCAGGACAAGGCGTCGGCCGGCTTCAAGTCGCCCTGGTGGAAGAGCTTCAAGGAGGATCTGGCGGGCTCGGTCGAACCCGCGATTGTCGGGCTCGGCGTCTCATTCGGCAACATCTTCAAGGGCATGGCCGGCATCATCCAGGCCTTCCTGCCGCACATGGATGGCGTCTCCCAGTCGATGCAGGGGATCACCGCCCGCTTCGCGACGTGGGGCAGCAACCTGAAGGGGTCGCCCGCGTTCGAGCGGTTCCTGTCGTACAGCTCGGAGCAGGCCCCGCTACTCGCCGAGACGCTGGGCAACCTGCTTGCCGCGGTCCTGCACCTCGGTGTCGCGCTGGCCCCGATGGCGGGCACCGCCCAGTCGTTCATCAACGCACTCGCGACCGGCATCAGCGCCATCCCGACGAACGTCCTGACGGTGATCGGTGTGGCGTTCGCGTCCATCGCGATCGGGGCGAAGCTGGCCGCCCTGGCGATGGGCATCTGGCGGGGCGCTGTCATGGCCGCGGGTCTCGTCACGGCCCTGATGACTGGGGAGACGATCGCCCTGAACGCGGCGATGCGCGCGAACCTCATCGGGCTCATCGTGACGGCGATCCTGGCCCTGGTCGTCGCGATCGTCTACGCGTACCAGAACTGCGAGACGTTCCGGAACATCGTGGACACGGTGTGGTCCGCGCTCCAGACGGGCGCCCTGTTCGTCTGGAACACCGTCCTGAAACCAATCTTCAGCGCGCTGGTCACTGGCTTCCAGGCGATCGGCGCTGCCGCGACGTGGCTGTGGGACACCATCCTCAGCCCCGTCTTCGGATTCATCGGGGCGGCGGCACAAATCCTCGCCACGATCGTCCTGACGATCCTCATCACCCCCTTCGTCCTCGCTTTCCAGGCGCTCGCCGCCGTGGCCACCTGGCTGTGGGACATCATCCTCAGCCCGGTCTTCGGGTGGATTGGCGACGCGGCGACGACGCTGTGGACCGAGAAGATCAGCCCCGCCTGGGAGTTGATCAAGATAGGTACCGGGCTGCTGGCCGCGAAGATCAAAGAGCTCTGGGACACCTACGCCAAGCCGATTTTCGGGTGGATCGGCGACAAGGCGACCAAGCTGTGGACCGACACGATCAAGCCCGCGTGGGTTCTTTTCAAAGCCGGTATTGGGCTCCTGGGCGAGAAGGTTCAAGATCTTTGGGACGACTACGCTAAGCCGGTCTTCGACTCGATCGCCGAAAAGGGTAAGTGGCTTTGGGAAAAGGCACTCAAGCCTGCATTCGACAACATGAAGGAAGGCATCGCGGCCGTCGGCACTTCCTTCGGTGACGCGAAAAGCTTCATCAAGACGGCCTGGGATCAGGTCAAGAACATCGCTAAGACCCCAGTCAAGTTCGTGATCGATAAGGTGTACAATGGCGGAATTGTTCCGACGTGGAACCTGATTGCGAAGGCGTTCGGCGCCCCGAAGCTCAAGCCGATGGAGACCAAGGGCTGGGCGACAGGCGGCGTCCTGCCCGGCTACAGCCCGGGGAAGGACATCCACAAGTTCGTCTCCCCGACCGGCGGCGGGCTGGAGTTGAGCGGCGGCGAGGCCATCATGCGGCCCGAATTCACGCGCGCGGTCGGCTCGGGCTTCGTCTCCACGATGAACAAGATCGCCACGACGCGCGGTGCGACCGGCGTCAAGGCAGCCCTGGCCCCAGCGCTCGGCGGCAACGAGACGACGCAGCGCTTCGCCAGCGGTGGCATCTTCGGCTGGATCGGCAAGAAGGCTGCCGGTGCAGGATCTGCCGCATGGGACGGCGTGAAGAAGGGCGCGTCGTGGCTGAAGGATGGCCTCGAAGCGTCCGCGCGAGCAGGGGTCAACGGCGTCGTCAACCCGCTCCTCGCCAAGTTTCCAGGCGCCTCCGGGGACTTCGGGCAGATGATCCGCAAGATTCCGAACAGCATCCTCGACAGCCTCTTCGGCTACTCGAAGAAGGCCGACGAGAAGGGCGCGGGCGGCGTCGGCGGCCCAAGAATTCAGTCGGCACTGCGGTGGGCCAAGACACAGGCCGGCCTGCCGTACCAGTGGGCGGGCAACGGCAACCCGTCGTGGGACTGCTCCGGGTTCATGTCCGCGATCGAGTCGAAGATCCGGGGCCAGAAGCCCCACCGCCGCTGGGCGACCGGTGCGTTCTCCGGGAAGCAGGCCCCGCCCGGCTGGGTCCTCAACGCGAAGTCGCCGTTCCAGATCGGCATCACGAACTCCGGCGTTGGCCACACCGCGGGCACGATCGGCGGCACGAACGTGGAGTCGAGGGGAGGCGACGGCGTCACTGTCGGGCCGCGGGCCCGCGGCTGGAACGACAAGCTGTTCACATCGCACTACGGGTTCAAGCCCGGGTCCTACGACTCCGGCGGCTACCTGCAGCCCGGTATGAACCTCGCCTACAACGGCACCGGGAAGCCGGAGCCCGTGTTCACCACGGGGCAGGCCAACGCGCTCGCCCGAGGCGGTCCAGCCGGCGGCGCGCTGTCCCTCGACGGCCAGCAACTGCAGCTCGTCCTCGACGACGGTCAGCGGTTCAACGCCCACGTCGAGGCCCTGGCAGACGGCCGCGTCCAAGCGGCGAACGGGCAGCTGGTGCAGGTACTGAACGCGGGTGGTGGTCTGTAGCCCCGCCCTCGGGCATGATGCAGGTGTCCGGACATGCAGAAGCCCCCGCCGCAATTCTCCTGCGGCGGGGGCTTCCTGCTGCTCAGGAACCTTGAATGTTATACAAGGTTGCCTGTCACACCTCGTGGGTGCGGGCCCAGTCGACGAGCGACGACCAGGCGGCCGGCCGGAGCGGTATCCGGGCGCCCGCGGGGCGCTTCGAATCCCGAACCAGCACACCATCCTGGGGCCGCGCCCACTCGACACACGAACCGGTGTCGGTGTACGTCGACTTCACCCAGACCAGATGCTCATCTCCAACTGCTGACACAGTGTTCTCCTCGCCGTGTCGATCAACTCCAAGGACGCTGCTGGTGGCAGTGCCTCAGCCGTCACGTGATCGTATGCCGACGAGAAGGCGGCGATGTCCTCCGGGCGGGTGCTGATGAGCGTCCCGGTGAGCGTCTCGGTGAACACCGCACGCTGCCCACCGATGCGGTACATGGTGAAGCCACCCGAGAGACCGGGGTGTCCCTCGCTCGCTTCTGGCATCACCTGCAGTGTCACGGACGGCCGGAGCGCAGCCACGTTCAACAGGTGCTCCAACTGCTCGATGAGCACAGCCTTCCCGCCCACGGGGCGCCGCAGTGTCTCTTCGGACAGAACGAACCAGGCGCGGCGGTCCGAGGAGAATCCGAGGCTGTCGATGCGCTTCAGGCGCCGGTCCGCCCGGTCCGCGACCTCTTCCGGCGGCAGGGCCGGTGTCGTGGCCTTGATCGCTGATGCGGCGTACTGGAACGTCTGCAACATGCCGGGAATCATGAGCGGCTGGTACGACTGGATCGTGTCCGCGGCACTCTCTAAGCGGCCGAGCCGGTCGATGTGTTCAGACAGGGACTCGGCCGGCGCGGCCCGCCACCACCCCGCCTTGGATGAATCTCGTGTGCCACGGACGATGTCCGCAGCTTCCTTACGGTTGGGCTTCACCGGTTCTCCTCCGGTCGTGCCTTCATGGTTCGACAAAACTACTCCCTGTGTTGTGTGGATCACATAGGCGGAACGGGGGGCGCGCACGGCGCACTTCGGCCACTCCCCTGTTGCTCGCGTTGTTGTTGTTGCTCTGACCTGCGGCAACAACGGCAACAGGAGCGGTCTCAGAAGTGGGGGAGGGGTTCCCGAAAGGGGGGCCCGAACAGCAACCCCTTCTCGCCCCCCACTCTCGCCCGGGTAGATGACTGGTAGACGGCCCGATCTACCGGGGTAGACGGCGGGTAGACATGCAGGTCACAGCAGGTAGATGGGGTGGGTAGACGGGGCACGTCTACCCACCCCGGGGGAGCGGCCCGAGAGGGGGCTGGCTGCTCTCGAATCGCGGGGGCTGGCCGAGGTCAGGCGGCCGCCCGGAGGAACCGCCGCGCAGCCTCCCGCTCGGCCGTGCTCTCGGCCGGATCCTCGGCAACGATTCGGGCCTCGGCTACGGCCCGCGTGATGCCGGTCGATTCGACGGTCACGGCGATGCGGAATCGGACCGTGCCGGCGTCGGCCGAGCGCACCCACGACAGACCATCGAGCGTGGCCCCGCCGGGGGCATCGGCGAGGAGGTCGAGCAGCTGCTCGGCGTGCGACTCCAGGATGCCCTCGACGAGCTCGGGCGTGATCTTCTGGTTCATGATTCCCCCTCAGTGACCTGGTGGTGCGCGCTGTCCGTGCGAGCCGATGCCGGACTGCCCGCGGTGTGACGGGGTACCCCGGGTACCCGAGTACGTGGGGTACCCGAGCCCCCGGGTACCCCGGCGGGTACCTGGGGTACCCGCCGGGGTACGCCCGCGGTCATACCCCAGTCATATGGGCGTACCTGACAGGCGATGACCTGCGGCAACACCCCTTCCGGGTAGGCGCCCATCGCCCACGCGTTGCGGTAGGTACCCGCGATGAGGCTCACCGCTTCCTTCACCGCGTCGGAGACGGTATTACCCGCCCGCATCATGATCATGAGGTCGTCATACAGCTGCTGGTCGACCTTGACCGACAGCCCCTTGCCCGGCAGCGGCGGGGTACTCACGACGCAACCTTCTGCACTGCGGCGAGAGCGTCGCGCATCTGCTGCAGGCCGACGACGTACTCACGCAACTGCCGAAGCACGTCATCGGCCCCGGCCACATCCAGATCGGCGTAAGCATCGACCGACGTACCCAACTCCATGTGAATGGAAGCGGCCCCCAGCATCACCCCACCCTCGATCGTGTGGGCCATGAGCCGCGCCGTCAGCTGCGGAAGCAGGGACACATCGCTGCCGTGCACCTCAGGGGGAGGCACCACGGTGATCGGGGCGGACACATGGAAGTCGTCATCCAGGAACCGGGGAACACCCGGCGCCACCGGCACGGCGTGATCCTCCGCGCACCAGGACGGACACTCGACCTCGACGACACAGTCGGGAAGGTCGGCCGGCCCACGGTAGCAGCGAGGCGCCGTCTGGACCGGCGCCCCCGTCTCGCCCGGACTGTACAGAAGCCTGTGAATCATGACCGACCTCCCATCGCGCGATCGAGCAGGCAGCTGAACAGCTGCTCGCCGTACCGGTCGTTGGTGGCACGGGCCACGATCAGCAGATCGGCAACCCTCCCCACGGGCGGCACCGGGTGGGACGTCATCGAGCGCAGCGCCGCCGCCTCGGTCGGCCGGTTCACCACGGCCACCCCGGTCACAGCCCCTCCCCCGCCCGCACGACGGCCAGCTGCAGGGCGAGGGTCCGAAGCTGTCCGGCCGCCTCGACGAGCGCGGCGGCCAGGCCCTCGGCCCCGGGCGGGTCGAACGCGTCGGGCTCGCTGACGGGCTCGATGTACAGGTCGACGGCGCAGGCACTGCCGTGCGGGTACTGGGACAGGTAGGCGACGAACAGCTGCCGGTCACCGCCGATTCGGTGCTCGGGCCCGCGGTGGCCCAGGTCAACGAGCGCGTTCACCGGCAGGCCATCGTGTCCGCGGCACCACGTCGGCTCGGGCACCGTGACGTCGCCCTGGTCGAGGGTGGCCACAGTGACAGCCCCCTGCGCGATGAGGCGGAGGAGCGCCGCGTACTCGCCGCGGGTCTGGCCGGGGCGGACGTGGGGTGCGGCGGCGAGCAGGTCCTGCTCGGCCGCGAACGCCTTCTCCCCGACACCGTGCAGCACCTCGGAGAGGACCAGCGCGCGAGCGAGTCGGATCGGCTCCAGCATCGGCGCGGTCGGCCTGCGGGCGTCGAGGGTGTCGGCGAACTCGCCGAGGAGAGTACGGGTCTCCTCGCTGATGGGCTTCGTCATCGGACACCGCCAGCCTGCGCCGCGAGAGCACGCACCGACTCGGCGAACGCCACCAGGCCATCGGCGAACACCCCGGCCTGCTCGGGCGTCATGTACAGCGCCTCATCCTCGTGCGCGATGATGAGCAGCGGCCGGCGGGTTGCCTCGTCGGACCCGAACGTGTCCGCGTTCAGCCGGGCATTCACCAGCGGCGCATCCTCAGCGCCCACGCGCGGCGCCATGAGCGTCACCGTGTCCGTCGAGTGGTAGACGTCATCGAGGAACAGGGCATCCTCCGCGACGTGATCGAAGGTGCACCAGGCCGGGCAGTCGATGAGAACCGTGTGCCCGTCCACCCGGGCGGGCACCATGCGGACCGGCCGGTCCGCCTTCACCGTGTACTGCTGGGCGGCGGGGCTGATACGGGCCAGCAGCGCGCGGACGACGCGCTCGCGGTCGGCCTGCGGCAGGCTCCGCTCGATCCGGATCGTGGCCTCCCCGACCCGGCCCGACAGGGCCCCGGCGGCGCCGTCATCGGAGAGTTCGCCGTCGACCTCAACGACGCGGACACCGAGCGTCTTCAGCAGCTCGGCCACGGGGATCGTGCTGACGTCCCCCAGGGAAAGCGACCGCCAGGCGGTTGCCGGGGCCGACTCGGCGCGCAGCGCGGCGAGCCGGGGGAACTGAGCGTTGACGCTCCGCTGGGCGCGGCAGACGTCGGCATCGGTGCAGCGGAACAGCTGGGCGCCGGACGGGGAACGGTCCCCCGTGGGCTGCTGCTCGGTGTCGTCCGCGCCGCAGCCGACGCAGGCGAGCCCGTCGAGCTGCAAGCTGGACAAGGTGGGTACGGTGATCTGCATGGTTCGACTCCCTGTACTGAGGGTTCGGACCTAGGCCCCATTCCGGTGTTAGCGCACCGGGTGGGGCCGTTCCGCGTTCTGCGGTGGCCGTGCCCCAACCGTAGGGAACATCGTGTTCCTTTGTCAATGACTCACACTCTGGGCTTTCTGGCGCCGCATAGGTAACGTGATGTTCCATGAAGAAGGATGGAACACTATGTGTCATGGACAAGCGATCCCTGGAGCAGCTGGCCGGCCGATTCAGAGCGGCCGAGGCCCGGACTGAGATCCTGCGGCAGGAACTTGCGGCCGCGATCAGGCAGGCGGACGCCGACGGCGTGCTGCAGAAGGACGTATGCGAGGCGACCGGCTACACGCGTCAGCAGGTACGGCGGATCGTGAAGGCTGCGGACAGCGACCATGATGACCAGTCCGCAGGCAGTCCGCAGAACAATGATTAACGACGGAGTACGACGGAACGCGATGACTCACATATCGGCAGGTCAGAGGCCATGCGGACGCGAATCCGCAGGCCCCTGACCACCCGCACGAGTTCGAGCTGTACTTCGACCTCTAGGCAGCCGGCCCGGACTGTCGGTGGACAGCGCCCGGCCCGATTGCCGAGCTGATGCCGTGAGCGTCACACGAGGGCCGCCGCCCCCTGGCCGGGGCGGCGGCCCTCGTTCGCGTCGGACCGTCAGTGCCGCAGCGCCGTGCCCACCTCGGCCTTGACGTCGCCGTCGAGCTTGCGGTTGCTGCGGGCGGTGGCGTCCTTGGTGGCCTTGGCGGCGACGTCGTCGACCGTCACCACGACCGTGTCGAGCAGATTGCCGTTCCGGTCGCGGAAGTTGATCTGAACGCCGTAGGACTGCTTCGAGTCGGTCGAGTTGCGCACCGTGACCTTCGAGGTGGCGTGGCCGTCCTTGCCGGTGGCCGTCGCACCGGCCTTGACGTCGCCGCTCGCGTTCACGCCGTCCTTGAAGCTGTCCAGCTTGTCCTTGGCGGCGGCCGTCGCCGATGCGACCGCGTCGGCGCCCCTGGACGCCAGGGAGGAGGCTGCCGAAGCGGCCTTGGACGCCGTGCTGGACGCGCTGTCCCCGTCGTCGGAGCAGGCTGTAGCCGTCGCCGCCAGGACGACCGCCACCAGCACGGCACCCGCACCCCGTACGCCTCGCCCGGTCATCGCGCCTCCCAGCACTCGTCCACCGTCCCAAGTCAAGGCGGCGGCACGCGGGGGCGCATGCGGTGGGGGCCGGACGGGTGAGGGGCGGCGGGGTCGCGGGCCGGGGCCGGAGCGTGGAGGGTGGTGGCATGAGCGAGCAGGGAGCCGACGACGGGCCGGACGCGCCGCAGCCCTCCCGGCGGCGGTTGTGGCCGTGGGTGGTGCTGATGATCGTCGTGCTCCTGGCCCTGGCCGCGGGCGCGGTCTCCGCGGTGCTGGCCCGGGGGCTGTCCGAGCAGAGCTCGCAGCGGCTGCGGGTCAGGTACGAGGTCACCGGCACCGCCACAGACGTGACGCTCACCTACAGCACCTGGCAGGGCGAGGCCCTGTCGACGGGGCGGCTGACCCTGCGGACCCTGCCGTGGGCCGGGGAGCTGGAGACCAGGGGGTTCATGAACAGCGGCTCGTTCGTCGTCAGCCTCGGGAGGTCCGGCGGCGACGTCGCGTGCTCCGTGAAGGTGGACGACATCACCCGGCGGACGGACCGGGCTTCGGGGGCCTTCGCCACCGCCACCTGCGACGGGTACTGAGCTGGACTCCGTCACGCAAATAGCAGCAGCTCGGGGTGGTTGTGGGCGTAGCTGGGTGTTCGGTGGTCGCAGTGGACCGCCGGGTGTCCGGGCTGCCGGTCAGGCTGTGTCTTCCCTCGGGTTGAGGGTGACGGTGAAGCCAAGGTGGTTGAGCTGGTTGATCGCTCGGCGGGTGACGCATTCAGGGTCGCAGCGAGTGAAGTAGTCGCCGCCGAGCTCGAGCTAGGGCACGTTGTCGTTGAGCATGTGCCAGATGACGGTGATGATCGAGTGCTCGACAGCGACCGGACGAGGCCGCGTGACCCGCGTCCGCCAGCCGGCCGAGCGGGCCAGCCCCGGCCAGGACACCTACCACCTCATCCGCGCCGGCCTCTCCGGCGGCAAGACCGTCCCCGACACCGTCCGCACCCACCCCCGCGTCTTCGCCACCCTCACCGCCCCCTCCTTCGGCCCCGTTCACAACCGCACCACCACCCCCGGCGGCGGCACCAGGCCCTGCCGCTGCCACCAGCTCCACGACCCCATGGACCCGCTGCTGGGCTCGCCGTTGAACCCGGCGACGTACGACTACACAGGCGCGGTCCTGTTCAACGCCCACGCTGGGAGCCTTGTGGGCCCGCTTGACCATCTACCTGCGCCGCGAGCTCGCCGCCCGGCTCGGCATCACCCAGAAAGCCGCCCGCGCCGTACTGCGGATCTCCTTCGCCAAGGTCGCCGAGTACCAAAAGCGCGGCCTGGTCCACTTCCACGCGTCATCCGGCTCGGCGGCCCCGACGGCAACGCCACGCCTCCGCCCCCGTCTGCCACCGTCGTCGTGTTCACCGACGCCATCCGGGCCGCAGCCCTCCGTGTCCGAGTGGCCGTCACGTCGGACGCGATCAGGGAACGCGAACTCACATGAGGCCAGCAACTCGACGTCCGCGAGATCGCTGCCTTCGGCACCGCCAGCGACCTCACCGACCAGACGGTCGCCGCCTACGTGGCCAAGTACGCCACCAAATCCGCCGACGCCTCCGGCACGCTCGACCATGCCCTGTTCTGCCGCCCCTGCCAGGGACGCGGCGCCACCCTCCTGCCCCACGGAACCCCGCTCCCCTGCACCTCCTGCAAGGGCACCGGACAGGCCCGTCCCCTGCCACAGCTCGCGGTCACCCGGCATGTGCGGCAGATAATCCGCACCTGCTGGGAGCTGGGCAGGATGCCGGAATTCACCGGCCTAAGTGGGCGCACATGCTCGGCTTCCGGGGCCACTTCTCCACCAAGTCCCGCAGCTACTCCACCACCCTGGGCGCGCTGCGCGACGTCCGCCGCGCCTGGCGTACCGAACAGGCCCGCGCCCATGCCGGCCTGCCGGAGTCCGACGCGACGACCACGCTCGTCGTCGGCCGCTGGGACTACCTCGGCTCGGGCTACAGCCCCGGCGCGGCCCTCCTCGCCGCCGGTGTCTGGCATCGCAAGGAACTGGAAAGGCAGTTCGCGGCCGAAGGGGGCTGCTGATGGCCTCGCCCCCGCTCGCCGTCCTCCACGCGGAAGCGGCACCAGCGCTGGATCTGCTCACGGTGCCCCAGGTCATGGCCCGTCTCCAGCTTGGCCGCTCCGCCGTCTACGACCTGCTCCGCACCGGCCAGCTCGCCTCGGTCACCCTCGGCCGCGCCCGCCGTATCCCCATCCCCGCGCTCACCGACTTCATCCGGCCTCGAACAGGAAGCCGCCTGATGACCACACCTCGCCCCGCCTCCTCCCGCCGCTCCCGTGCCCGTGCCCGTGCAAATGGCGACGGGACCGTCTACCAGCGCAAGGACGGACGCTGGGAAGCCGCCGGATATGTCCTCGCCCCCGGCAACACCAGCAAGCGCATCCGCGTCTACGGCACCACCCGCAAAGACGCGATGACCAAGCTCACCGAGAAGATCGCCGCCAGCAACCGCGGCCTCCCCGTCGCAGCGGCCGACAGCACCGTGAGCGCCTATCTTGCGTACTGGCTGAACGGCGTCGCCGTTCACCACCTGCGGGAGAACACCCACACCCGATACGCGGCTTCCATCCGCCTCCACCTCAATCCCGGCCTCGGCGCCAAGAAGCTCGCCCGGCTCACCACCCGCGACGTCCGCACCTTCCTCGACGGACTCCGCACCACCTGCCAGTGCTGCGCCCAGGAGCGAGACGTTGTTCGGCGGTCCTGCTGCACCATCGGCCAGTGCTGCGACAAGCGCCTGTCCCCGCTGACCGTGACGTACGTCCACACGGTCCTCAAGTCCGCCCTGGAACACGCCGTCCGCGAGGACGAACTTCCCCGCAACGTCGCCCGGAACGTCAAGACGACCACGCCCCGCCCTCGCCGCTTCCAGCCCCTCACCACCACCGAAGCCCGACGACTCCTCCACACGGCCCACGGTGATCGGCTTCACGCCCTGTACGAACTCGCCCTGCGTACCGGACTCCGCAAGGGCGAACTCCTCGGCCTCCACTGGGAAGACGTCGACCTCACCGGCGGCACCGCCACCATCCACCGCTCCCTCCAGCGCACCCGAAGCCAGGGCCTGACCGTCCTGCACACCAAGGCCCTGGCCTCCGAGCGGCGCATCGACCTGCCCATCGAATGTCTGAGCTCCCTCAAGATCCACCAGGAACAGCAGCAGGAAGAGCGCCAGGCGGCCGGAAAGGGCTGGACGGACAACGGACTCATCTTCACCACCCCTCAGGGCAGGCCTCTCGACCCCGGCAACCTGACCCGTCGCTTCCGCCTCCTCCTCCACAGCGCAGGACTCCGGACGATCCGTTTCCACGACCTCCGACACTCGACCGCCCCCCTCCTCCTGGAACAGGGCATCGACCTCGTCGTCATCAAGGAACTCCTCGGCCACGCCCACATCGGCGTCACCGCCGGCGTCTACGCCCACGTCCGACTCCGCCTCCAGCGTCAGGCCATCGACACCCTCGGCAACGCCCTCGGCAGCGGCGACGACGCCCCCGACGACCCACCGACCGCAGCCGTAGTCCGCTGACGTTGCCGTCAGCGTTGCCGTCAAACACTCCAGAGGCCCCACCGGAAAAAAATCCGGTGAGGCCTCGATTGGATTACCGAAAAGACTTCGCGTCAGCCATGATGAAGCAATTCTTCGACTGCCGCCTTGATGGCTTCCAGCGCTTCATCGTCCACCATAAGTGGCGCTGCGAGCGTTTCGATCCATTGGCGCATCTCGACCGCATCTAGATCCCGCCAACGCGGATGCAACACGGCCCTTTGCCCGATGACCCCCCAGCGATGTGGGTGATGCGAAAGTCGATACCAGTCAGCCTGCTTCTGCGCTCGGCCTGGCGTCGAGCTCGAACGCAGCCCCAAGATCAAACCTTCGCGAAGGCGATTCAATGCCGATGCGTAAACCGGACTCCCGTTGAGTATGTCCGAGCCCTCGGAGTGCTCGAACTTGAACTCCATGCCAGCGCGAAGCAAGACCTCTACCTGGGCAAAGGTGTCGAACTCGACTAGCTCTGCCATCAGAAGGGGTTCCTTCCATGAAAGAGGACGTTCCCGGACGGGATCTTCAACGAGCCCCTCGCGATCAGCTCATTTGGCTGAGAACCAGGGCCAAGCCCGACACCTTGAGGCATGCGGAAGGCGAAAAGGAAATCAGCCTTCCCGGCGTGTGACGGATTATTGATCATGACGTTTCGCTCAATTTCCACAGAGCTCCCAATTTCCTGCGTCACATGAACCTTTCCGGCAGAGTTGGCACCGATCCTAAGGCTGCCGTCACCAGACAAGATACCTGCGTGCCCATCCTCGCTGGTGTAATGGAAGTAAACATCGTCATCGAGATTATCGACAACGTTCTCGACTTCATGAGTGGCCGCGTTGTTGCAATTATGAACCAGGACCGGAGTAGCGCCCGCCAGCACATAGTACGTGTGGATGCGGTCGACGGTGAGGTCGTGGGTCGTCTGCTGCTTCGCGTAGTGCCGGGTTTGCAGGACCTTGATGCTGGCACCGCTCGCCGTTCGCAGCGTGGTTCCGGGCTCTATGTCGCCGGCGTCTATCCACCTCTTCTGGTCGGTGGACCAGAAGGGGTGGGTGTCGGTGGCGATGATGGTTGCCTGGTCTTCGCCGGTCTGGAGCGTGAGTTCGGTGAAGTGCTTGTCATCCTTCGTGAGGATGGTTGCTATGACCTTCTTGCTCTGGGTCTTCCCGGTTTCCGGGTCGGTGGAAAGTAGCTCGTCACCCTCGTCGACGTCCTCAATTTTTTTGGATTTTCCATCGGCCAGGAGCACCTTGGTCCCAGGGAGGAAGCTGTGCAGGCATTTCGCTACAGCCGAACCGTCTTCGATTCCCTCTTCGATGCGCTTGGCCGCCTTGAGGCCCTTGAATATCTTGAGGAACGGTATATCTGTGGCCGACCAGGCGCAGGCAGTCACACTGCCCCCGGCGCAGGCCTGGTAGGAATCTACGTCGGGGAGAAGTATTGCTCCGACAACAGGACCGATGAAGTTGCTGTATAGGTTGTCTGGTTTCTTGGTTTCTACGGGTACGAATGAGGCTTCTTTAGCTGCCGAAACCCCTGCTGCTTTGGCTCGCCCGGACAGGGAGTAGGTGAGGAAGTAGCCGTACTTGCCTCTGTTTGACCATGTCTGGTGTCGATAGGTCCAGCCACCGTAGTAGTCGAGGATCCAGCCGCTTCCTCTTGTCCTTTCTCTGTATCCCCCGTCGAGAAGGGGGTTTGTCTCTCGCTCGTCGTTGTATGAGGCTCCGCCGACGGGTCCGTCGGGGCGTAGGCCGCTGGGGTCGGAGAGGGTGGCGGGGTTGTTGTTGGCGTAGGTGTAGCCGTTCATCTGTTGGGAGTCGGTCAGGTCGAGGACCGGGTCGATGGAGATGAAGCGGCCGAGGTCGGCGTCATATTCGCGTGCGCCGAGGTGGGTGAGGCCGGTGGTTTTGGTGTCGTCGGTGCCGCCGACGAATCCCTTGGTGCCGGGCCAGGTAGTGGGTGTGGTGCCTCGTTCTCCGCCGAAGGGGAGGGTGCGGCGCTGGGTGATAGCTAGGTCGGCTGCTTGGATGGCTAGTTCGCCGGTGCCGTGCTGGTCGGCGATGGTGAAGGCGAAGGTGCCGTCGTCACTGCGGATGGCTGTCTGGCCGCCGCCGAGGTCGAAGTACCGGGTGGCCTTTGCCTTGGTGGCGCCGGTGGGGAGGGTGACTTCGGTGTTGCCCAGGTACAGGGTGGTTTCGGTCGGGGTTCGGCCGATGAGCCGGTTGCCGGAGGCGTCGTAGAGGTAGTTGGTGGTCTTGCCGCTTTTGGTGACGCTTGCCAGGTGGCCCTCGGCGTCCCAGGTGAGCGACTGGCCGGGGCGGGTGATGGTGTTCCCGCTGGAGTCGTAGGTGTAGGTGTCGGTGGTGGAGCCGGCGGGCCCGGTGGTCTTCCGGGAGGTCAGGCTGTGCGCCTGGGGTGTGCCGGGCGTGGGGTAGGTGTAGGTGTCCTTGAGGTCCTTTGTTGTGTCGCCGGTTACGTCATGGCGTGTCTGCGTGGCTCGGTTGCCGGACTTGTCGTAGGTGAAGGACTGCCAGTACGGGGCAGGGCCTCCGACCTGGGACGCCGCGGGTGCGGCTGCGCAGGTCTTTGTGGGCTGTGCCCAGGCTTCAGTGAGCCGGCCGAGGTAGTCGTAGGTGTAGCACTGGTTGTCCGTGCCGGTCCGGGAGGTGTCCGAGATCGAGCGGACGTTGTCGGCCTCGTCGTAGTGGTAGGTGGCGTAGCGGTCGACGCCGGGCTGGTCCTGGCGGTCGACGCGGGAGGTGGCGAGGCGTTGGGTGCCCCACTCGTAGGTGTTGGTGACCTGTGTGATCTTGCTGCTGGAGGCAAGGCTCATCTGGTACTGGAGCGGCTTGCCTGTGAGGCTGTAGCTGACGCTGGACGCCATGCCCTCGCCGTAGACCGTGGCCGGGCGGAGGGTTGCGTTGTCGTAGGTGTAGTTGGCGGAACCGCCCGGCAGGGAGCCGGCTGCGGAGTAGCTCACGCCTGCGGTGAGGCCGGAGGGGTGGAAAGTGGTTCCGGTCTGGTAGGTGCCCTGGAGGGCGCCCTCAGCGGCGGGAATGACCACTGCCGTCCGGGTGGGGCGGTAGAGCCTGTCGTAGGCGGTGACCTTGGAGGTGTATGCCTGGCCGTCCACGTACCGCGTGGATTCGGCGAGCTGGCCCTTGGCACCTGTGAGCGTGTCGTAGACCTGCTTGGTCCGCAGGGTTCCGGTGGCGGACTTCTCGCGTACCTCGGTCTGGCGGCCGAGGTCGTCGTAGAGGTACGCCAGTCCGGGGACGTCGGTGCGCGAGCCCTTGGTGAAGGTCACCTGGCCGCGGTCGTCGTAGGTGGTGTCGGTCGTGCCCTGGTCGGGGTCGGTCGTGGAGATCTTCCGGCCGAGCTGGTCGTAGGTGTACGTCCAGTGGTTTCCGGCGGGGTCGGTGACCTTGTCCAGTTCGTTGCGCGGTGTGTAGTGGTACGTGGTGCTGTCGTAGGCGGCGTCAGCCGAACGGCTGTGAAGCTGGCGCAGTTCCGTGATGTTGCCGCGGGCGTCGCTCAGCGTCGTGGTGGCTGTGCCGCCGACCGGCGGAATGATCGTGGTGCGGTCGCCACCGTAGATGGTCTTGGTGGTGCTGAGGATCTCACCGCCGTCGCCATTGCCGGCCTTCTGCTGGGTTTGTACGGACCGGTTCATCCCGTCGAAGGTGACGAGGGTCTGGGTCTCGACGGACAGTGCGTTGTCCGGTTTGAAGAGCTGGGTGCTGGGTGCCTCCGTGACGTAGTAGGGGGCGAACGTCTTGGCGGCGAGCCCGCGTTCGTCGTAGAAGGTGTCCGCGATGATGCTGCCGCCGTCGGGCCCTGGGGCCTGGGTCTGGCGCTCTCGCAGGAATCCGTCGAGCAGTTGGTACGACGTGATCTGTCCGCCGGTATTGTTGAGCGACTTCGTCGCAATCACGACCGGCTTGTCGTCATCGATCGTGTAGACGAACTCCTGGGTGGGAGTCTGCGTGTTGCGGCGGTCGGCAGCCCAGACCTTGGTCGTCCGTCCCAGCGCGTCGTGGGCGTATTCGGTGACGTTGTTGTTCGTGTCGGTCTGCTTGGCGACGACCCCTCGTGACGGGTCGATGTCCGTGGTGGTGACCTGGGCCGTCGTTGTGTCGGACGCCTTGGCAGGCGGGGTGGTCACCTTGGTCTGCGTGGCGAAGCCGGTCGGGGGTGTGTAGGCGGTCGTGTTGGTGCGGCCGTCGCTGCGTGCGGAGCGGACAGGGGCCTGGTCGCCGGTGACCGTAACGTTGGCGGTCAGGTCGGTCGCGGTCAGCTGTCGGCCGTAGATGTCGAAGGTGGCTCCCGCTTCGAGGTACGTCGCCTTCGTGCCGTCGTGGCTCTTCAGAGCTGCCGTGGCTGTCGCGTCGCCCTTCGTGGGTGCCGCACCGTAGGCGGCCTTGTCGTAGGCCGAACGGACGTCGGTCAGGACATTCTTGGACCGGTCCACGGGAGCGCTGCAGGATTTCGCGACGGTCTCGACCCGTATCGGGAGAGTGAGGATCGTTGCGGCCGAGTCCTCCGCGTAGGTGGTGCGGGTGCACTGGTCATCCGCTGCCGTCGAGTCGTCGCCGAAGTTGTCGCTTTCGATAACTCGCCCGGCGACCAGGTCCTGCTTCGACGCGGTCGATGTCGTGCGCCACTTCTCGCCTGCCCCCTTGTCCAGGGAGGTCCAGGTCGTGGTGGAGGCAGTGCCGTTGAAGTTGGAGGTGACAGTCCCCCAGTCGCGTACCTTCTTCCCGGTCTCGTGGAACCATGGCCGGCTGACGGTCTTGCCCAGAACGTTGCCGCCAGGCTTTTCGAAGACGGCGGTCTTGTAGCCGAACCCGGCGGAAGCGGCATCGTCCGCTATCGCGTCGCCTTCGCCGTCTTCGAGCGCCACGGAGACGCTCTTCGTACCGCCTGTGGAGTTCTTCCGGTCGCCGTTCATGCCGCGCAGAAAGTAGGAGTCGTTCTGCGTCTTCATCTGGTCGGCGCCGCCCTGGCCACCGGTCAGTACACGGACGTGACCGTAGCCGCGCCACTGGGACCAGGTCTTCTCCTTCTCCTTGGTCAGGCCGTCGTCATCGTCGTAGTGCCAGGCGGCGTCGCCGAGGTACTCGTACTGCGTGACCTGGTCCGGCGCCTTCCCTGTACGGTCCGTCTCGGTGACGGACGTCGTGACGTACTTGTTGAACCAGTTCAGTTTCGCCGGTTCCGAGTCGCTACCGCGGAGGTACTGCGGGAAGCACCTCGTGGTGTTCGTCTCCGGTGTCGGCAGCGCGCCCCAGCTGCATTCCGGCTTCGAGTAGTTCGCATCGATCTGACCGCCGAACTCGTCGGCAACAGTCGAGAGCCGGTCCTTGACGAACGGGGCGTAGCCGTCGCCAGTCTTGTCGAGTCGGTTCTGCAGCTGTGTGTAGTCGAAGGTGGTCTTGGGCAGCGTGACGGCCGGGGTCGCCGATTCACCGGTGTGCTGGATGCTGTCCAGCAGCAGCTGGTAGTCGACGTCCGCGGTGCCCCAGTGGTGGTCGAGCTTCCAGGAGTCGACCTTGTCGTAGGTGCCCGCGGTGTTGAGTACCTGGGTGTTGATGCCGGTCAGTCGCTTGCGGGTCCAGAAAGAGGGGGAGAGCCGGCCGTTGTCACAGCTGGTGCCCGTCTTGCAGTTCAGGTCCCAGGGGGTGTCGTACCAGTAGGCGGACTTGGAGTCGATCGTGTCGGTCTCGCAGGTCACGCCGGTCTGGGGCAGGCAGCGTTCTTTGTTGTCGAAGACGACCTGGGCCAGGGGCTTGGCGTAGTAGTCGCTGGCCCTCAGGCCGTAGTTGATCTTGTCGAGGTACCCGCCGCGCACGTACGTCGTGTCGTCGTCGGCCTTGAGGTTCCGGCCGTAGGAGTTGTTCTCCTTGCCGTAGTGATAGGTGATGGCGTTGCCGTGCGTGTCGACGACTACGTCGAGGTTCCACCGCCAGCCCTGCTGGCACCAGGATTCCGCGAACGACGCACCATGGCACTTCTCGCCGCTGTCGTTCCCGTAGACCGGAACCGTCCAGGTCGAGTTCGAGGACTCGTCGCCGTCCGTCCAGCCACTGGGCCGGTTGTAGCCGAAGTAGTACCGCGTGCCGTCCGGGGTGGTTACACGCCAGTACTCGCCGTCGTTGTCACCGTTCTCGAGAGCGGTGTTGTAGCCACGGGCGATCTTCGTGCCGTCGTCGTTCTTGAGCTTGAAGGTGTTGGTACCGGTCTGGACGAGTTCACCGCCCACGCCGTTGAACGAGATGTAGGCGTTGTCGTAGCCCCAGCACAGGTCGCCCGGCTTGTTGCCGTCAGTGTTCTTGACCCCGTCGTCGGCACACGGCTTGTAGCGGCGCTCGATGGAGCCCGACCACAGGTTGAACCCGTCGCCGGCCCAGGAGCCCTGGTTGTTCGTCCCTCCGGTACGCCCGTCGATGGCGCCCGACGAGTAGGACAGACCCACGCTCGGCTTCAAACCGCCCGGCACCTCGGGGGTCTGGAAATCGTAGGACCAGGTGAAGTCACCGGTGTTGAGACTGGTGGCCCAGGTGGAGGACGGCGAGAGGGAGGTGGCCTTGTAGTCGCCCTTGTCCCCGTCCGGCGCTGCCGTGGCCGCCAGGACCGTGGGGGCGTCCGCCTGCAGCGACATGGAGCCGGCGCTCAGCGTCTGCTGGTCCGTGTCGTTGACTGCCGCGACCGGCTGCGCCTTGCGGCACTTGTCCTGCTCGGGCGTCGTCAGCGCACAGGCCGGAAGTTCGACCAGCTGCATGCGCGAGGCATACGAGCCGCCGAAGGACTGGGCGAAGGAGGAGTAGTCGACGGAGACGTCGACCGGAGCTTTGCCCTTGGCAGAAGACTTGGCAGCCTTCGGGGCGAGAGTGAAGAGCAGTCCCTTCACCCCCGCACGCTTGGCGTGCCGGGAATCGAATACGCGTGAGGTGACGCCGTTCAGCGCCAGGTCTTCGCTAGCCGTGCTGCTCTTCGCCGTGTTCTTGCCGGCCGCGGTGCTCGTGGCCCGCGCGATCCCGATCGGCTGCCCCTTCGGCGAGGCGAACCGGTTCGCGCCCTTGGCACCCGGGGCCGGAAGCGAAGTGGTGACCTCGGTCGCCTTCGGCAGCGTGTTGTGCGGGGTGGCTGTGGGGACGCGGGACCCCTTGTGCTGCGCCCGCGGTTTGACCTTCGTGCCCTTGGTACCCGCGACGGGCTTCTCCGACGCGGGCAGACCGGGCAGACTCGGCGCCGCAACGGCGACGGGGGTTGCCACACCCTGCAGCAGACTGCCTATCAGGACCGTGGACAGGACGAGTGAGGTTCTGCGGAGCAATCTTGCCCCGGGACTGGCTTTCATACGTGACGTGTCCATCACTGTCGGGCGTCTGACCGCTCATGTCGGTCAGACACAGAAAATTGGGTGGAAGCTCGCAGGCAACTGCCTCTGTCGGGTGGGCGGACCACTGGCAGGTCCGCCCACCCGACGCTTGTGGATCAGCCTTGGTTGCCGCTGGGGACGTCGGTGGGAATGTCGAAGAATGTCCCGGCCAGCTGCTGGACTTGGCTGTCGTCCAGCGCGCCCTGGAAGGCCCACACGTCGTCGATGACACCGGGGAAGTACTGCCCGAAGGCGTCCGCTGTCTTGGCGCGGCCGACCTGCAGGGTGCCGCCGGCCTTGAACGTCAGTACGTTGTCGGCCCAGGCGATCAGGTCCTGGCAGGAGGTGTCGTCCGCGTTGCCGTTGCCGTCGGCATCGGTGCAGGCGGTCTCCTGCAGCACGCCGTTGACGTACAGGCGGGCCTCCTTGGCGAAGCCGTCATACACCAGGGCCAGGTGGTTCCAGTCCCGTGCGTCGTAGAACTCGGTGTTCGCGACGCTGTCGGTGCTGGCGCCGGCCGTGTCCTCGGCGTGGATGTCCGCGCTGTAGCTGCCCATCCCGTCCGCGTTCGCGGCATCTGGGGTGAAGTGCAGGTCGAAGGCACTGGTGTGGGTGCCTGCGGCGGAGACCACACTGGCGTTCTGGGTGGGCAGCGCGGCGGCCTGAGCCCAAGCGGTGACGGTGAAGCTGGAAGAGGTGTCCAAAGGCTGGCTGTTCGCGGTGGCGTAATCGTCCACCCCGTCCAGCTGCAGGCCGTTGAAGTCGATCCAGCCCATGCCCTGCTGGGCCTGGCCACCCAGAGTCATCGTGTTGGCGTTGTCGGAGGAGTCAGGGCTGGTGGCCGGACTTCCGGTGGTGACGGTCTCGAAGTTCCAGCGGGCCTTGACCAGCGGGCGCTGGCGGAACATCTGCGCCACCTCCTCAGCGGAGACCGGCCGGTCCATCACCCGGACGTCGTCGATGGTGCCGGGGAAGTAGGAGCTCATGGCTCCGCTGTAGTTGGACGCGCCGATGTACATCGACTGGTCCGCGTAGAACGCTCCCTCCAACGCCGTCGTGCCGGCCTTGGCCCCGTTCACGTACAGGGTGAGGGTCTTGGCGACGGTGTCGTGCACACCGACCAGGTGCACCCACTCCCCTACCCGGGCGGCGGTGCCGTCGGGCTGCATCGCGCGGATTGGCTTGGCGTCGACGCTGTCACTGGAGTACTGGTTGAACACCCACCGGTCATAGCCGGCCGAGTAGTACAGCTCGAAGCCAGGAGCCACTTGACCGGCCTGCGCGGTGATCACCGCGGCGCCGGTCGGCTTCTTGTCGAGCTTGGCCCAGGCCGAGACGGTGAAGCTGCGCTCGGTGTTGACGTGTGGGCCGCTGGTCTGGCCGATTTTCGCGTAGCCGTCGGTGCCGTTGAACTTGGCAGCCTTGCCCGCAATGCCCTCCACGCCGGTGGTGACCGTGCCGTTGTACTTGGCAGGCAGAACGCCGCCGTGTCCACTCAGCTCAGTGGCATCGGCCGCATCGTCCATGTCGAAGACGGCGATGGCGGGACGGCCGGGGTCGCCCACGCTCTGCTTGGCCTTCAGCTTGTCGACCTCGTCCTGGGCGAGCGGTTTGTCGAAGATCTGCAGATCATCGATGGTGCCCGGGAAGAGGGCGCTCGGGGTGCCGGTGAAGTTCTTACCACCCACCAGCAGGCCGCGCCGCGCGATCCACGGCGCGTCGTAGGACACCGTCTCGGTCAGCACACCGTCCACGAACAGCTGCAACTCGTGAGTAGAGGCGGAGTTCGAGTAGGAGCCGACCAGATGCGTCCAGGTACCGGCCTTCACCTTGCTGGTGTCACCCTGGTCGGCACGCACCAGACCGGCGGAGGCGTCGTCGGACTTGTACTGGTTGAACGACCAGCCGAACGTGGTGGAGTAGTACAGCTCCATGCCGGGCGCATTGTTGCCCGGGATCAGAGCCACATCCGCGGTCGCGGTCGGGATCTTGTCGAGCTTCACCCACGCCGAGACCGCGAACCCCCTGCTGGTGTCGACGGGCGAGAGGTCGGTGGAGGCGTAGGCGTCGGTGCCGTTGAACTGCACCGCCGTGCCATCCGCCCCGGCCACGCCCGGGGTCGCGCCACCGTGCAAAGCCAGCGCGCGCTCCGGCGTAGAGCCCTTGGCCTCGCTCGCGCCCGCAGCCTCGTCCAGCTGCCAGGTCGCCCGGGCCGGCTGGCCCGCCTTCACCCGGAACTGATAGGTCCGGATCTCGCTGCCATTGCCGGCCGAGTCGAAGGCCTGCGCCGTCACGAAGTTCACGCCCGGCTTGGACGGCAGCACCTGGGCGACCTCAGCGGCCCCGCCCGAGGTCGTGATCTTGTTCTTGGAGGACGGGTCGGTGTTGATGCCGTACCAGTACGTCTTCACGTCCGTACTGGCCGAGTCGATCGTGAACGACCCGTACTGCCCCACACCGTCGTACCACGGGTCATCCGGGTCGTCCGGGTCGGACTCCGGGTACTGGCTCGAGGCCACGGCCGGCGCCTTGGGCACCGATGTGTCGTAGACGAAGTAACAGGCCTGCGGATCACCGGCGTACGACCATGGTGAATACTGCGCGCCGTCATAGACGCGGGCATACCAGTTGACCGTCTTGTTGGACGGGATCGACGAGGGCAAGCTGATGGTGAAGTCGGAACCTGACTTCTTGGAACTAGTCTTGGCCGGGCTCCATGAGCCCCCGTCCCAGTTCGCCTGGAACTGCACCGAGACGCTGTCCTTGTCCGGGTCCGTCACATTGTTCGCGGTGATCTTGCCGAGAGTACGTACCCGCGCGGGGTTCGACGAGGACTTGCAGGTGCCGCCGTACTCCATAGTCAGCTGCGAGGACTTCAGCTGCGACGGCGGGCGGTTGTACTTCACCCGCAGAAACGCCTTGTCCGAGAACCGCTTCCACCCATAGCCATCACTCTCACTGCCCGCCCGCAGGCCGAACGTCATCGTGGAGTCGTGCGCGTTCGCCGCCGACTGCACGGCCGACTTCACGCTGAACTCGGCGTCCTTGGCCGAGCAGCCGTTGTAGCCGTACGCGAACGAGTCCGAGGCCAGCTGCTTGACCCAGAACCCCGACGCATTCTGCGAGTTCCACGTCGTCGACGAGGAGATGCCCTTCGTCTCCCACAGCTCCACCGAACGCGCCGAGCAGGACGCCGACCAGGTGTTGTGCACCACGAACTCGGCCGACAGGATCGACTTGCCCGCGAACGTAGACACCGGAATGCGATAGAAGAGCCGCTTGGTGTCATTGGGCTGGCAGTACGACCAGTTGCAGTAGCCCATGCCGGAGTCCGAGTCACCGTTGAACTTCCACTGCGGCGACGATGCCCAGTACTTCGACGCCATCGTCCACGCCGACGCACGCGGCGAATACCACTGCGGGTCGATGAACACCGGATAGGTGGTGTCCTCCCCCTTGAGCACCTCGGTGTCCGGGGTCAATACCAGCTCATCGTTCGTGGTGAGATCCACACCGACCGGCGCCAACTGTCCCGACTCGGCCGCGCCCGGCTCCTCCCGCTCCCCGGTGCTGCCGTCATCACCGACCGCGCTCAGAGTCTGGGGCGCCGTCTGCGCATCGCCCTTGCTGGAGTCCCACATCAACGGCTGCGGCGCCTCGAAAACCGTGCCGCCCGCACCACGGTCGACCGCCTGCAATCCGCCCTGGCTGGTCTCCTTGACATCCAGGCCCTCGGTACCGAGCTTGAGCCGCAGATCAGCCAGCTCCTCGCTCTGCGCCGCCTCGGCCGTCTTGACCACCAAGAGCTGCGAGAAGCCGTCTTCCTGCGCCGTCATCCGCAGATCCACGCCCGGCAGCACCGACGGGTAGGTAGCCATCGCGCCGTCCAATACCGGAGCTGGCAGCGACGCCGGCCAGGTCAGGCTTGCCGCACGGCCCGCTCGCTCGATACGTACCAGCGGCTCCTTGGCACCGCCGCCGGAGAACGCCAGGTTCACCGTAGCCGCGGCCGGGGCGACCGTGCCGTCATCCTGTCGCGCAAGCGCGGTGTCGATGTGCTTCCAGTCCTTGCCCGACCGGGTCCAGATCGGACGCAGGTACTCCCGCGCCTCCAGATTCCCGTCCGTCGTCGCGAAGACCTCCCGTGCTTCACCCCGCTGGGCGAGCACCTCCACCGGCTTGCCCGACTTCTTCGCCTGCGCCAGCGCCTCGGTCTCCGAGGCCACTGCAGCCGACGTATCGCCGCTGTCGGCGGCCGTCTCACTGAACGCGGCGGCCCCCGGAGCGGCCGCCATCGACAGGCCAGGCAGCACCCCCGCCCCGAGCGCGACCACGAGCGCCGCCCCCAACCAACGCTGCCGCCCGTGTTGCTTTCTTCCCATATTCTTCCCGCCCCACTCACAATATATCCTTATTTGCAGCGTGAACTTAAGCCGCTCTTACTCGGACTGACCAGCTGTCACCAGGGCAGACATTTCTCCCTATGCACGCATCCGCCGGGAAACTTCACCTGTGATCTTCATTGCATGATCAAAAGGTTGTATCGCACACGCGTGTTTTCGATCACACATTCGGCTGCCATCTGCGGCACCGGGTCAGTGGTGCTCACCGGCGACGCCTCAGCGTCGATCTGCCGACGTGGCGAGCCTCCAGCCAGAGCGGCTCGGAGAGACAATCGCAGGCGATACGCTCGCAGTGTCCTGGGACTACTCCCGGCCCTTCATGTGCTCAACACCCGTCCCGCCGAAGCAGACCTCGGGAACGGCGGCTCCGAGCCGGGTGGCCATGATCCGGTTCACCTCGGTTCTCCAGCGCGAACGCACGCGTTTTGACGCAGACACCGAAGCAGCACGGATAACCCTCACCAAGCTGATGAAACTTTCTCGCGATCTGCTGTCACGTTTCGGTCCGGCGACGTCCTTGTGCTTTGTGCGAGTGGCAGAGCGCCGTCGTACGGGTGGTGCGCATGACGCTGGTGCCTGATTCCGTCTCGCTCGCCGGACCCGCACCATCTGGCAGTTTTGGTAGGCCCCGGCTTTGCCAGAGCCGCTCTCGCCCTCCCCTGCACCACCCGGATCAGGCTGCACTCAGCTGCCCTGACCTGCTGCTACAGGCTAGAGGCGGCGGACTGTCACCTCCACTCGAACCACAGCGCCTCACGGCGCAACCAAGATCCCCGACAGAGTCAAGCTGAGACGCGGCCGTGCCCCCGGGGCCTCCCGGGGGCACAGCGGACTGACAGGGGGCCGGTGGTCAGCGGCCGTAGCGGATGAGCGCGCGGACCATGCGGCAGGTGGTGTCGGACGGCGGGTGGATGCCGAGGTGCCCGGCAGCCGTGCGTATCCGGGCGTTGCTCGCGCTGGACGGCTGGTGAACTCCCGTGTCGAGCAGGGCGATCGCCAGCCGCATCGCCTTCAGCCGGCGGTTGTGCGTGACGTACCACTGACGGGGGCGGCCGGCGGGGAGCGGCTTCTTCTTCAGGGGTGTGTGGAGCGGCTCGGTCGTGACTGCGGCAACGGCCATTGGCAACCTCCTGGCGCGGTGGTGGAACCCTCACGAACTACCTCCATTTTACTGCCCGGCACTGACAATCGCCCCTGGCCAGAGGGGTTTTCGCGGGTCCATCCCGTACCGTTGGCCCCATGGAGATCTGGATCAATCCCGCCTGTTCCAAGTGCCGGGGCGCGCTGCACCTGCTCGACGAGGAGGGCGCCGAGTACACCGTCCGCCGCTACCTGGAGGACGTGCCGTCACCGGACGAGATCCGGGCCGTCCTCGACCGGCTGGGGCTGGAGCCGTGGGAGATCACGCGGACGCAGGAGGCGGACGCGAAGGAGCTGGGGCTCAAGGACTGGCCGCGCGACGCGGCCGCCCGGGACCGGTGGGTCACGGCACTCGCCGAGCACCCGAAGCTGATCCAGCGGCCGATCATCACGGCCGAGGACGGCACTGCCGTGGTCGCGCGCACGGACGAGGCGGTACGGGAGGCGATGGGGCGCTGAGCGGTGGGCCCGGGGACCAGGAGTGTGCCCGGACCACCGCGTCGGCTCCGCTACTCCCCCGCCTGCGCCTCGGCCTCCGCGAGGAGTTCGGTCAGCCGGAGCCCGAACCGTGCGTCGCAGGGGTGCGCCACCCCCGTGCGCACCGATTCGATGAGCGCGTCCACCGCCGCCGTGTAGGCGCCGACCGCGCCGTCCCACCGGGGCAGCCCGATGGTCCCGTGCTCGCCCCTGAGCTCCACCTCGACGCCGGTCGCCGCCTGGGGGGCGGCCAGGGTGAGCGTCACCGTGCTGGAGGCTCCGGAAGCGTGGCGGAGGATCAGGTGGTGGGTGTCGGCGGGGCCGCGGGCGGCGGTCAGCCGGGTCACCTCGCCCAGCACCGGGATGAGGACGGAGAGCGCGTGCGGGCCGACGTCCCAGAGGCCGCCCTTCTCGTGGCGCCAGGGGGACGCGGCGTACTCGCTGTCCGCGCCGGGCGCCCACAGGGCGCCGATCCAGTGCGCGTGCGCGGTGAACCAGCCGCCCGCCGCGTGCTGTTCCTCGATCCAGGCCGCGGTCTCCGGGGCGAACCGCAGGGTGCAGAAGACGACCGAGGCGACCCGGGCCCGCTCCGCCGCCTCCACCACCGTCCGGGCCGCCGCGACGCTCGTGGCCACCGGCTTGTCCATCAGCAAATGGCAGCCGGCCGCCGCGGCACGGGCGGCCAGCGGCGCCTGTACGTCCGGCGGCAGGGCGAACGCGACGGCGTCGCTCACGACGAACAGCTCGTCGAGCCCCGCATCCCCCGTGTAGGCCTTGGCACCGTGGGCGTCGGCCACCTCCTGCGCGGCTTCGGCCCGGCGGCCCCACACCCCGCTCAGCACGGCGCCGGGATGTGCGGCGAGGGCGGGGGCCTGGGTGTTGCGGGCCCAGGGACCGGTCCCGACCAGGCCGATACGCAGGGGGTTCACGGATGTCGTCATGGCACAAGTGTGCCCGGTGCGGCCGTGGTCCCGAATCCCGCGAGCCGCTCGGGCGTCACCGCGATGAACCGGCCGCGGCCGTACGTGCCCCGGTGGTCCTGTGGTCCTGTGGTCCGTGCGAACCCTGTATACGACGCCACGGGCCCGCTCCCGTGCGGGAAACCTCGGTAACACGGGCTTCACACGAGAGCAACGGACGGGAAATCGCGTCTTGCGAAGCTGCGCTGCATAGACCGCAGCACCCCCGAAGGATGGCTTCCGTGACGTTCAAGGCTGAGTACATCTGGATCGACGGCACCGAGCCGACCGCCAAGCTCCGCTCCAAAACGAAGATCATGCCCGGTTCCCCGTCGTCCGACGTGGCCGAGCTGCCCATCTGGGGCTTCGACGGATCGAGCACCAACCAGGCCGAGGGCCACGCCTCCGACCGGGTGCTGAAGCCGGTCTTCACCTGCCCGGACCCGATCCGCGGCGGTGACGACGTCCTGGTCCTGTGCGAGGTCTTCCACATCGACATGACCCCGCACGAGTCCAACACGCGTGCCGGACTGCGCCCGGTCGCCGAGCAGTTCGCGGGCCAGGAGCCGATCTTCGGCATCGAGCAGGAGTACACCTTCTTCGACGGCCACCGGCCGCTCGGCTTCCCCGAGGGCGGTTTCCCGGCCGCGCAGGGCGGCTACTACTGCGGCGTCGGCGCGGACGAGATCTTCGGCCGCGACATCGTCGAGAAGCACCTCGACAACTGTCTCAAGGCGGGCCTGGCCATCTCCGGCATCAACGCCGAGGTCATGCCCGGCCAGTGGGAGTTCCAGGTCGGACCGGTCTCCCCGCTGGAGGTCTCGGACCACCTGTGGGTCGCGCGCTGGCTGCTCTACCGCACCGCCGAGGACTTCAACGTCTCCGCGACCCTGGACCCGAAGCCGGTCAAGGGTGACTGGAACGGCGCGGGCGCGCACACCAACTTCTCCACCAGGGCGATGCGTGCGGGCTACGACCCGATCATCACCGCGTGCGAGTCGCTGGGTGAGGGCTCGAAGCCGATGGACCACGTCAAGCACTACGGCGCGGGCATCGACGAACGGCTGACCGGTCTGCACGAGACCGCCCCGTGGAACGAGTACAGCTACGGCGTCTCCGACCGCGGCGCCTCGGTCCGCATCCCGTGGCAGGTCGAGCAGGACCGCAAGGGCTACATCGAGGACCGTCGCCCGAACGCCAACGTCGACCCGTACGTCGTCACGCGGCTGATCGTCGACACCTGCTGCGCCGCGCTGGAGAAGGCCGGCGAGGCCTGATCCCGCGCAACACCCGTACGAGGGGGGGCGTGCACCGGTTGTCCGGTGGGCGCCCCCTTCGGCGTGCACCGGTTGTCCGGTGGGCGCCCCCTTCGGCGTGCACCGGACACCGCGGACGGGACGGACCCGGATTCCGGGTTCACGGCCCCGAGTGAGGAAGGTAACCCAAAGGGTCCGTATCGACGGGTGGAAGAGGCCTGCTGCGGCACTGTTTTCTCTGGTTCAATGGAGGCATGGCCAGCATTCAGCACACCTCGTCAGGTCGCAGCGACCTCGAGCCGTTCTGGCCTTCCCGTCAGCATCACGACTTCGACCGGGTGTGTTGCCGCGCGTTGAACGCGCCGGCCCCCTAAAGCCGATCACCCGGCCTTCGGCCCGCGCGCAGCAAGTCCGTCCACAGACGACTCCTCGCGCGAAAGAGCTGACCTCATGGCGAACACTCGTACGATCTCCGCCGCTTCCGCTGCCACCGCAGCCCAGCCGGCGACCGCTGCGGCCACCACCGCCCGTCCCCTCTCCCCCAACCGGCCCCGGCTGCGGGCCGTCGCGCCGGACGAGGTCTTCCAGCCGGCCGATGTCGCCGCGTTCCTGGCGCCGGGTGCCACCTGGCTGCCCGCACCGCAGCACACCCTGCCGGCGCTGCCGGGCCGGCCGCCGATGGTCGGCTACCTGGTGCTCGTCCCCGCCGACCAGCAGCCGCCGGCCGCGGCGGTCCGGGCCGGCCAGTACGTGGTGCCGGAGATCCTGGAGGCGCCGGGGGCCGGGCCGGTGCGCATCGACCCCGTCCAGCGCACCGCCGCGGTGAACGGCGACCGGCTCGACCTCACCTACCTGGAGTTCGAGCTCCTCGCCCACCTGGTGGCGCACCCCAACCGGGTGCACACCCGCGACCAGCTGGTGACCACGGTCTGGGGCTACGGGCACGTGGGCGACGGGCGCACCGTCGATGTCCATGTCGCCCGGCTGCGCCGCAAGCTGGGCGCCGAGCACCGCCGGTCGATCCAGACGGTGCGGCGCGTCGGGTACAAGTACACGCCCTGAGCCACGACGAGGCCGGGCAGGGGTCGCGCCGGCCCCTGCCCGGCCTGATCGTGAAGGCGGAGCGGGTGCCCGGTGGCGCCTGCGAACTCCCGCACGGCCGGAGGCCGGACCTGGTCACCGGCCCTACCCGTACCTGCTTCCCGATCTGCGGTGCCCTGTTAAAGTAACATCAATCAAATTGATTTAGCTTGTGACAGGGAGACACTCATGACTCGTGACCTGGAACGAGGCAACCGTGCGGGCGGCACGAGCGGTCGCGCAGCGGTGAGCATCGATATCTCCGCGTCGGCCGAGGGCACCGCGCTCCAGCCGTTCTGGCGCCGCGTGGTAGGTGCGGGACGGGCCAATGAGGGGCTCCGGGCCGACTGGCAGCACCAGCTCGTCGCGGCCCGGCGGGACTGCGGCTTCGAGTACGTCCGCTTCCACGGGCTGTTCCACGACGACATGTTCGTCTACACCGAGCGCGAGGACGGCGCCCCGGTGTTCAATTTCCAGTACGTGGACGCCCTGTTCGACTTCCTGCTGGACACCGGCGTGCGTCCGTTCGTCGAGTTCGGCTTCAGCCCGCGCGCGCTCGCCCGGGAGACCGGCACCGTCTTCTGGTGGGGCGCGCACGGTGCGCCGCCCGTCGACCTGGACAAGTGGGCCGCGCTCATCGAGGCGACGGTGCGCCACTGGATCGGGCGCTACGGCGCGGAAGAGGTGCGCCGCTGGTACTTCGAGGTGTGGAACGAGGCGAACCTCGACGGGTTCTTCAAGGGGACCCGCTCCGAGTACTTCGAGCTGTACCGGGTCACGGTCGAGGCGGTGAAGGCCGTGGACGGGTCGCTGCGCGTGGGCGGCCCCGCCACCTCGAACTTCGTGCCGGACGAGCGGTTCAGCAAGGACGTGGAGGACGTCGCCCTGCGGATCACCGCAGGCCGCGACGACATCGACACCCTCCGCTGGCGGCCCGTGTGGCTGGAGGCGTTCCTGGAGTTCTGCGAGCGCGAGGCGCTCCCCGTCGACTTCGTCTCCACGCATCCCTACCCGACGGACTGGGCGCTGGACGAGCACGGCCGGGGCGAGAAGCTCACCCGGTCGAAGGACGCGACCCCCCAGGACCTGGCGCTGCTGCGCGACATGGTGGCGAAGAGCGCGTTCCCCGAGGCGGAGATCCACCTCACCGAGTGGTCCTCGTCCTCCTCGCCCCGCGACCACACCCACGACACCCTGCCCGCGGCGACCTACGTGGTCCGCTCCGTACTGCACTCCCTCGGAACCGTCGACTCGCTGGCCTACTGGACCTTCACCGACGTCTTCGAGGAGGGCGGCGCCGGCGACGAGCTCTTCCACGGCGGCTTCGGCATGCTCACCCTGCCGGGCATCCCGAAGCCGACCTACCACGCCTACCGGATGCTGAACGCGCTCGGGGACGAGCTGATCGGACAGGGCGAGGACTTCACCGCCACGCGGGACTCCGCCACCGGCCGCGTCGGCGTCCTGGTCCACCACTACCCGGCCCAGGAGCCCAAGTCGGTACCGGCCTCCTTCGACGACCGCTCGACGGCCCGGTCCACCCAGGCCAAGGGCGAACCGCGCGAACTCCGGCTGCGGCTGACGGGGCTGGCCCCGGGCGCCTGCTTCGAGGTGGAGACCCTGGAGCCGGGCCACGGGGACGCGATCGGGGCCTGGCAGGAGCTGGGCGAACCGGACGCGCCGACCCGTGAGCAGCTGGCCCACCTGGACCGGCGGGCGCGGGCGACCCGGCTGGAGACCATCCGGGCGGACGGGGCGGGCGTGCTTGTACACGAGGCACCACTGCAGCCGTGGTCGATCACGCTGGTACGCCAAGTCCCCTGAGGCGTGTTTCATTCGGATCCGGCGGATCAACCCGCCGCCCGATCGTCGTGATGCGCCCCGTGGACGCCGCAGCAGGAGAACTATCGTGAGCATGAGCAACACATCGATCAGGCGGGGTACCAACCTGCCACGCATGGGCGACTTCAACGAGTCGGTCGTCCTGGACGCCATCCGGCGCCACCCCAAGGGCCTGAGCCGGGTGGAACTCGCCCACGCCACCGGGCTCTCCGCACAGACGGTCTCCAACATCTGCCGCCGGCTCCTGGACCAGGGGCTGACCCAGGAGTCGGGCAAGCAGTCGTCCGGCGGTGGCGGCAAGCCCCGTACGCTGCTGCGCGTCGTGGCGGGAGCGCGGTACGCGGTAGGGGTGCATCTGGACCCGGCCGTCATCACCTACGTACTGCTCGACCTGCTGGGCACCACCGTCGCCCGGCGCAGCGAACCCACCCCCCTGGGCACCGACATCCACGCGGTCACCGCCGAGATGGTGAGTGCGGTGCGGGCGCTGATCGATGATTCGGGCGTCGAGCCCGAACGGGTCCTCGGCCTGGGCATCGCGGCCCCCGGGCCGCTGGACGCGGGGCACGGAATGGTCGTCGATCCGCCCGAACTGCCGGGCTGGGGAAGCGTTCCGCTGCGTGCCAGCCTCGCCGCCGGAACGGGGCTGCCCACGCTGCTCGACAAGGACGTCATCGCCGCGGCGGTGGCCGAGCGCTGGATGGGGGCCGCCACGGAGACCCGCAACTTCCTGTTCTTCTACCTGGGCACCGGCTCGGGCATGGGGCTGGTCGTGGACGACACGGTCCTGCGCGGCGCTTCCGGGAACGCCGGTGAGGTCGGCGGGCTGGGGGCCGCCTGCTCCACCCGGGCGCTGGTCGACGAGGCGATCCAGATGGGGGCCCTGGGGCACGAGTTCACGCCCACCGGCCCCCAGGACGCCCGGCGCAGTCTGGACGAACTCGCCCGGCTGGCCCGAGCGGGCGTGCAGCCCGCGGCGGGTGTCGTGGAGCGCTGGGCGATCCGCATCGGCAGGGGGGTGTGCGCGGCGGCCACCCTGCTCGACTCGGACACCATCGTCTTCGGCGGACCGCTCTGGCCGCAGATGTCCGAACCGTTCCTCAGCGTGATCGAGCCGATGGTCGCGGCGTCCCCGTACGTGAAGGCCGTCCATCCGACCCGGGTGACCTCGACACGCATCGGCGAGCACGTCGCCGCTGTGGGCGCCGCCTGTCTGGTCCTGGACCAGACGCTGTCCGCGCAGCCGGGAAGCCTGCTGCTGCACTGAGCGCGGGGGGGGGGGGGGGGGGGGGGGGGGGGCGGGGGCCCCCCCCCCCCCCCCCCCCCCCCCCCCCCGCGCCTGTTCCGTCGCAGGGCCCCGCGTCAGGGCCGGTGCGCGCTGCCGTCCGCCGCCCGGAGCAGGGCCCACCGGTCGTGCTGGAGCGGTGCGGGGGCCGGGTGGCACCGGGCGGCCGCCTCGTCGAAGTCGACGCCGAGGCCCGGTGCCTCGGAGGGGAAGAGCTTGCCGGCGCGCGGTACGGGAGCCCCGGGGAAGACCTCGCGGGTCGCCTCGGTGAAGGAGGCCGCCTCCTGCACGCCGAACGCCGGTGAGCTGATGTCCAGCGCGAGGTTGGCGGCCATGCCGACCGGGCTGACGTCCCCCGGGCCGTGCGGGGCGGTGCGCACGCCGAACAGCTCGCAGGCGGCCACCAGTTTCCGGGTGGGCGTGAGCCCGCCGAGGGTGGGGATGCGGATGCGCGCGAAGTCGATGACGCGCTGCTCCAGGAGCGGCAGGTACGCCTGCGGATCGGCGTAGAGCTCCCCCACCGCGAGCGGAACCGTACCGGCCGCGCGGAGCTGCGCGAAGTGTGCGGCGTCCTCGGGCGCCAGCGCGTCCTCCAGGAAGAACAGGTCCGCGTCCTGCACCGCGCGCACCAGTTCGCGCGCCTGTGAGGGCGTGAGGCGCTCGTGCACGTCGTGCAGCAGCTCCACGCCGGGGCCGACCCGTTCGCGCACCTCGCGCAGGACGGGCGGCACGTGGCGCAGGTAGCCCAGGGAGTCCCAGCTCCCGGCGCGCAGGGTGCGGCGCTCGGCCTCCTCGGCGTTCCGGGGGGCGGTGCCGTAGGCGTCGGTGCCGGGTACGGCGACCTGGACGCGCACATGCCGGTAGCCGCCCTCGGCGGCGGCCAGCACGGCTTCGGCGATCTGCGCGGCGTCGGCCCCGTCGACGTGGGTGTACGCCTCGGCCGACTCCCGGACGCGCCCCCCGAGCAGGGAGAACAGCGGCAGGCCCGCCGACTTGCCCTTGATGTCCCACAGGGCGACGTCCACGCCGGCCAGCGCGTTGTGCCCGATGGACCCGCCGCGCCAGTAGCCGCTGTTCAGCAGGAGCCGGTGCAGGTCCTCCACGTCGGCCGGGTCCCGGCCGATGAGGAGCGGTCCGACGTAGTCGTCGACGACGGCCCGGATCGCCGTCGTGCGCTGGGGGTCGCTGGCGCAGCCGAGGCCGTAGAGGCCCGGCTGGTTGGTCTCCACCCGCACGATCACGTACGGGCAGCCCTGGGGCGCGCACAGGAAGGTGCGGACGGCTGTGATGCGGGTTCCGTCGCCGGACCCGCTCCAGGGGGCGGCGGCGAGTACGGGCGCGGCGGCCCGGGCGGTGCCCGGAGCGGCCGGGTCCGCGATGTCCTGTTCAGTCATGGTGGGCTCCGTACGGGAGGAGACGCGCAGGGTTTCTCGAGTGTTACGACCGTTGACACGGTACATCAAGTCGATTTAGATACCGGTGCTGGCTCTGGCCCGTACCCGCTTCAACACGCGGCCCTCAGCACCCACTTCATCACCCAGCAGGCGAGACACCTGTATTCCGCGGGCTCGGGACGCGGTGCGGAATCAGGCCATGGACGCCACAGAGGAAAGGGGGCCGCTTGCATGGAACACAGCCCCGCGTTCCGGCAAGGACGCCGCCGTCTGCTCGCCGCCGCACCGGCCATGGCCCTGCTGGCCGCGGGCTGCGGCCGGTCCGCAGGCGCCGGACGTGATCGTCTGACGATGTGGACCTTCAAGCAGTCACACGTCAAGGCCCTCGACGCGGCCGCCGCCGCGTTCACGGCGCAGACCGGCACCAAGCTCGCGATCCAGGCCATCACGCCCGACGACGCCTTCCTGACCAAGGTGCAGGCCGCCGCGCGCACCAACGATCTCCCCGACGTGATCGAGGTCCACGCCAACGGCGACGACCTGTCCTTCGGGGGCGCCGGCCTCCTGGAGGACCTCGCCGGCGCGGTCGGCAGGAGCTGGCTGGACACGTACCTGCCCCAGGTACGCAAGGACGGCGCCGTCACCGCCGCGCAGTACCGGGACTCCCTCACCGAGGGGTCCAAGACGATGGGGGTGAAGGAGGGGCAGCGGTTCAGCGTCCCGCTCACCGTCGGCACCTTCGGCATCGTCTACGCGGACCGCCGCCGCCTCGCCTCGGCCGGTGTCACCGAACCGCCCGCCACGTGGGAACAGTTCATCGACACTCTCGCCGCGGTCCACCGGACCGACCCCAAGCGGGGCGGCATCACCATCGGGGTCCAGCAGCCGTCCACCGCGCTGGAGTGGCTCATGCAGCCCATGGCGTTCGGGATGCTCGGCAAGGAACGCTTCCAGGCCCTCTTCGGCTCCGACCCCTCCAAGGGCTTCGCCTCGGCCGACGGCCAGCGGGTCCTGACGGAGTACGGCAGGGTGACGCCGTACTGGATGCCGGGCACCGCCGCCAAGAGCATCGACGACGCGGACCTCTCCTTCGCCCAGGGCAAGTCGGCGTTCCTGGTCGGCGGGACCTTCACCCTGGCCTTCCTGGCGGCCAACGGCGCCGACCCGGCCAACATCATGACGTTCCCGGTGCCGCCGCCTGCCAGGGCCGCCATCCCCGGCATGCAGCTGTCCCCCTTCGCGCTGACCGGGCTCTCGGTGACCCGCACCTCGCGGCGGAAGGACGAGGCGATGGCCTGGCTGCGGTTCCTCTCGAAGCCCGACGTGGCCGCCGACTTCGGCCGCGCGGCGCTCGACGTGCCGCCCAACCTGCTCACCGGCGCGGACCGCGAGGCGGTCGGCCCGCTGCTCACCACCATGCTCGACTCGTTCGGCACCGGCGAGAACGCCTACAACGCGGGCGACACCACCTACCGCCCCAGCCTCTACGACCCGGGCAAGGTCGGCGCGGTACTGGCCGGCTACACCCCGCTGAAGTCGACGGGCGCGCGGCAGACCGGCAATCACATCAGCTCCATGATCAAGTCTTACTGGGCGGAGCAGTAGCCATGGCAGCCAATCTCACCGCCGGCACCGACGCCGGCACCCCCGACCCCGGCAGCATGGGTAAGGCCCGCGCCACCGGAAAGGGCCGTACATCGCCTGCGGGCAGGCCCCGCCGTACCGCCCGCCTGCGGGAAGCGCTCTGGGGCTACACCTTCATGGCCCCCGCGCTGGCCCTGTTCGCCGTCATGGGCGTCTACACCATCGTGTACGGCTTCTCACTGAGCTTCGCCCAGTGGAACGGCTTCTGGCCGCAGTGGCACTGGCGCGGACTGCGCAACTACACCGACCTGCTCGGCGGCAGCCCCACCTACGCCCCGATCGTCAGGACCGCGGCGCTCAACACGCTCTACGTCATGATCGCCGTCCCCGTGCTCACCGTGCTGATCAGCTTCCCGCTGGCGCTGGTGCTCAACTCGATCCGGCGCTTCCAGGGCGTCCTGCGCTCGGTGTACTTCCTGCCGTACGTCACCACCGGCATCGCGGTCTACTTCGCCTGGCAGTACATCCTGGAGCCCGAGGGCGCGATCAACCTGCTGCTGCAGTCGGCCGGCCTGGGGTCCCTCTCCCAGCCGCAGGGCTGGCTGGGCAATCCGGACACCGCGCTGCCCACCCTGATCATGGTGATGGTCTGGTCGGCCGTCCCGGTCTCGATGCTGCTCTACCTCACCGGCCTGCAGTCGCTGGACGGATCGCTCCTGGAGGCCGCCCAGCTCGACGGCGCCGGCCGGGTGCGCACCGCGCTCCACATCATCTGGCCGCTGATGCGCCCCATGACCCTCGTCATCACGCTGCTCAACCTGCGGGACGCGCTCCAGGGCTTCCAGATGTTCCTGATCATGACGAACGGCGGTCCGGGCGACTCGACCTCGGTCCTCGGGCTGGAGACCTACCGGCTGGCCTTCCTCTCCGAGCTGTCGCCCACCCTGGGCCTGGCCAGCGCACTGGGCTGGCTGCTGTTCATCGCGGCCCTGGTGGTCGCGTTCCTCAACCAGCGCGCCACGCGGAGGACGGAATGACCACGACCGCCCAGATCGCTCCCCGGGCACTTCCGTCCCGCCGCACCCGGCGGTCGCTCGGCGGGATCAGCGCCCGGACCGCGGTGACGGTGGCGCTGGCCGCCTACGCCGTGGTCAGCTTCTACCCCTTCCTGTGGATGGTCTCGGCCGCCTTCAAGACCAACAGCGAGGTCGTCTCCGGCGGCCACCTCATCCCGCACCACCCCACCTTGCAGACGCTGTCCGACACGTGGAACAAGCTCGACTTCTTCGAGTACTTCACCAACAGCCTGAAGGTGACGGTACTGACCACCGTCCTGGTGGTCGTCGTGTACGCGGCGGCCTCCTACGCCTTCGCGGTTCTCCGCTTCCCCGGCCGGCGCCTCTTCTACCGGCTCTTCCTGGCCCTGCTGTTCGTGCCCGGAGTGGTGACCCTGCTGCCGATCGTGCTGCTGGAGAGCCGGCTCGACATCCTGGGCACCCACTGGGGGCTCGTCCTCCCCTTCGTCAACGGCAGCGCCCCGCTGGCCGTCCTGATGCTCACCAACGCCTTCAACACCGTCCCCATCGAACTGCGCGAGGCGGCCCGGATGGACGGGGCCGGCGAGCTGCGCATCTTCGCCCGCATCTACCTTCCGCTGGCCCTCCCGGCGCTGGTCACCATCGCGCTGCTCACGGCGATCCCGACCTGGAACGAGTACCAGCTCACCCGGATCTCGCTCAACGACCCGCACACCTACACGCTGCCGATCGCCCTCCAGGCGATGCAGTCGGAGAGCGTCGTCCAGTACAACTCGCTGATGGCCGCCGCGCTGATCATGGTGGTCCCCGTGATCATCCTGTTCCTCTGCGCCCAGCGCTACTTCGTCAACGGACTGATGGGAGCGGTCAAGGGATGACCTCGCACGAGAACGCACACCGGCACGCCGGCACGGTCCTGGTCACCGGCGCCTGCGGCGGCCTGGGCACCGCGGTGACCGCGGACCTGGCCCGCGCGGGCTACCGGGTCGTCGGCGCCGACCGGCGGGGGCCGGCCGATCCGGACGCCTCCGCCCACCTCGCCGCCTTCGTCACCGGCGACCTGAACGACCCGGCCGTCGTACGCGCCGCCTTCGACGCGGCGGCCGGGCAGGACGGGGCCGCTCCGGCGGCCGTGGTCCACCTCGCCGCGATCCCCGCACCCGGCATCGTGGACGAGTACGAGACGCTGCGCTCCAACGTCATGACCGCCTACACCGTCTTTCAGGAAGCGGGCCGCCGGGGAGCCGGCCGCGTGGTCGGCGCCTCCAGCGCCGCCGCCGTCGGGCTGGCCTGGGCGGACCGGGACCAGTCCCCCCGGTACGTTCCGGTCGACGAGGAGCACCCGGATCTGACGGTCGACTCCTACGGGCTGTCGAAGGTGATGAGCGAGAGCGCGGCCGCCTTCACCACCCGGCGATGGCACACCACCACCGTCATGCTGCGCTTCCCCTTCATCGGTGAGGGCGAACGCCTGGCCGGCCGGCTCGCCGAGGTGGCGGCCGACCCCGCCGCCAACCGCCGCGAGCTGTGGGGCTGGGTGCACACGCAGGACGCCGCCGGGGCGGTACGCGCCGCGCTCACCGCCCCGCTCACCGGCCACCACGTCATCAACATCGCCGCTCCCGACAGCTCCTGCCGGGTACCGACCCGTGAACTGCTGGCCGCCCACCACCCCACCGCGAAGCTCCTGGACGACGGTATGGCCGAACACGGCTCCCTGTTCGCCACCGGGCGCTCCCGCGCACTGCTCGGCTTCACCGCCCGCCAAGGCCGGCGGACCAGCGGCACCACCGCCGCTCCCCCGGACTGATCGCGGACCGCAAGAACCCGGAACCCGTCCGTGGATCACGCACCGCCCCCGTTCCCCGTCCTCATCATGAGAGGCCCCCACATGACCACATCGCGACGCACGTTCCTGCTGGCGGCGACGGCCGGTGTCACGGCCGCCGCGCTGTCCCCCACCATCGCCGGGGCCGCGACACCGAGCCCCTCGGCGTCCGGCGCCGCGAGCCCCGTCGGAGACGTGGTCGGCAAGGTCACCGTCGGCTATCAGGGCTGGTTCGGGGCGCCGGGTGACGGCGCCCCGATCAACGGCTGGTGGCACTGGAGCCCGGACATGTCACAGGCCCCGCGCCCCGGCGCCTCCAGCGCCAAGTCCTGGCCGGACGTGCGCGATTACGACCGTACGTACCCGACGGCCATGCCCGAACTGAACGGCGGAGAGCCCGCGGCGCTGTTCTCCTCCTGGGACCAGCAGACCGTCGACACCCACTTCCGCTGGATGCGGGAGAACGGCATCGACACCGCCGCCCTGCAGCGCTTCAACCCCTTCGGCTCCGAGGGCCCCACCCGTGACGGCATCGCCCAGAAGGTGCGCGGCGCCGCCGAGAACAACGGCCGCAAGTTCTACGTCATGTACGACGTGACCAACTGGACGTCGATGGCGGCCGAGATCAAGCAGGACTGGTCGCAGAAGATGTCCGCGCACACCTCGTCCGCCGCCTACGCCCGCCAGAACGGCAAACCGGTGGTGTGCGTCTGGGGCTTCGGCTTCAGCGACGACGCCCGGCCCTTCGACGCGCCGGAGTGCCTGGACGTAGTCAACTGGTTCAAGCAGCAGGGCTGTTACGTCATCGGAGGCGTCCCCACCCACTGGCGGACGGGGAACGAGGACTCCCGTCCCGGCTTCCAGGACGTCTACCACGCCTTCGACATGCTCTCGCCCTGGATGGTGGGCCGGATCGGCAGCGCCGGTGAGTCGGACTCGTTCCACACCAACGTCAACACCCCCGACCTGGCGGACTGCGCCGCGCACGGCATCGACTACCAGCCGTGTGTCCTGCCGGGTGACCTCCAGGCCGGGCAGCGCGCGCACGGCGACTTCATGTGGCGGCAGTTCTACAACATGGTCCGCCTGGGCGCCCAGGGCATCTACATATCCATGTTCGACGAGTACAACGAGGCGCACCAGATCGCCAAGACGGCGGAGACGGCCGCCGACGTGCCCGCCGGGTCCGGGATCCTCGCTCTCGACGAGGACGGAACCTCCTGTTCCGCGGACTACTACCTGCGGCTGACCGGCGACGGCGGGCGGATGCTCAAGGGGCAGCTGGCCCTGACCGCCGACCGCCCCACCCCGGTGCGTCCCTGAACAGCGCGGTGGGCCCCGGTTCCGGTACGTAACCGGAGCCGGGGCCCACCGCGTGTTGCGGCACGGTCAGCCGCGCTGTCCCGTCGCCACCGGGCCGACCGGGCCGGCCACCGGGCCGTGCTCCGGCTCCGGCTCGCTGTGGTCCAGGGCGGGCAGCCGGGACAGTCCGCGCGGGGTCCGCCAGTTGCGCTCACCGAGCAGCGCCATCACGGAGGGCAGCAGCACCATCCGGACGATCGTCGCGTCGAGCAGTACCGCGACGGCCAGGCCGACGCCCATCTGCTGCATGTCCTGCATGGACAGCGTCCCGAAGACCGCGAACACCGCCACCATGATCACGGCCGCGCCGGTCACGGCGCCCGCCGTCCGGCGGATTCCCTCGTCGATCGCGGCCGGGGTGGACAGGCCTCGGCCGTGGGCCTCGCGGATCCGGGAGACCACGAAGACGTGGTAGTCCATCGAGAGCCCGAACAGGACGACCAGTACGAAGAGCGGCATCCAGGACTCGATGGCGCCGACGCCCTCCGAGCCGATCAGCGAGGCGCCCCAGCCGTGCTGGAAGACGGCGACCATCACTCCGTAGGCGGCGCCCACCGAGAGCAGGTTGAGCAGGATCGCGGTCACGGCGATGACGTAGCTGCGGAAGCAGAACAGCATCACCAGGAAGGTCACCGCGGCGATGAAGAGGAAGACGGGCGCGATGCCGCTCTTGAGCTGGGCGGTGAAGTCCACGGACCCGGCGGTCTCACCGGTCACATAGGCACGGGCGCCCGTGCCGTCGAAGGCGGCCGGCAGCCGGTGCTCACGCAGTTCGCTCAGATCGGCCTTACCGTGCGGCATCGCGACCTCGATCTCCGCGACGTTCTGCGCCCGGTGGACGGTCACCTTGTCGAAGTCGCCGAGCGCCTTGCGTACGGCGGGGGCCTCGATGTCGTCGGCCTCGACGACCACCTGGGCCGGGGCGGGGCCGCCGGGGAAGGTCTCGCTGATATCGCGGTAGGCGATGGCCAGTTCGGACTGGGAGCCGAACTGTTTCTCCAGGCCGAGCGATTCGGTCTTCATGCCGAGGGCCGGCGCCGCGAGCACGAGCAGTACGACGACCGAGGCGGCGGCGAAGAACTTCGGCCTGGCCAGCACGGGCCGCAGCAGCTTTCCGGCGAACCGGCCGCTCTGCTTCTTCGCGCCCCGCTTGCCGCGCCGGTTGAGCAGCGGCACGCGTCCGGCGTCGATCCGGTCGCCCAGCCAGGACAGCAGGGCCGGCAGCACCGTCACGGAGCCCATCATGGCGATGAAGACCACGATGATCGTGGCGACGGCGAAGCCCTTGAAGAGGAGCAGTCCGGACAGGAACATGCCGGCCATGGCGACCATGACGGTCAGCCCGGAGACCAGGACGGACCGGCCGCTGGTCGCCGCCGCGATCCGCAGCGCCGTCTCGGCGTCACGCCCCGCCGCCCGCTCGTCCCGCTCGCGCCGCAGGTAGAAGAGGCAGTAGTCGACGCCGACGGCGAAGCCCATCAGGAACATCACGGAGTACGTGGTCTGGAAGAGGTGCAACTGGTGGCTGGCGAGCGACAGCAGACCGAAGGCGGCCAGGCAGGCGGTCAGCGCGAGTCCGACGGGCAGCAGGGCCGCGACGACGGCGCCGAAGGCGACCAGCAGGATGCCGAGGGCCAGCGGTACGGCGGTGAACTCGGCCTTCTTGAAGTCGTCGGAGAGCAGGTCACCGAGCCACTTCCCCGCACTGGCGTCGCCGAACTGGTGGACCGTGACGCCCGGCTGCCCCTTCCGGACCCCCTCGACGGCGTCCAGGACGGGCTGCACCCTGTCGGACGCGGTGGCGGCGTCCCCCTTCATCTCGAAGGTGACCAGCGCGTCCTTGCCGTTCTCGGCGGCGACCGGAGCCTTGAGGCCCGTCACCTCACCGGTCTTCCCGAGGGCGGTGGTCAGCTGCCGCGCCGCGGTCCGCCAGCCGTCGGGTTCGGCCGACGACACCATGACCATCTCGCCCGCCCGGTGGCTGAGGCCGGCGTCGGAGAGGATCTGCTCGGCCCGTGCCGAGTCGCCCGCACCATTCTCCGCGTTGGTCATCTCGACCATGCCCGACGCACCGCCGATGCCCGCGGCGAGCACGACGAAGAGCAGCCAGCCGAGAATGGCCGTCTTTCGGTGGTGTGCGCTCCACACACCGATACGTGCCGCGAGATTGCGCCTCATGGCGTCTTCGCCCCCTGAAATCGTCGTTGGAAGTACCTCGGTCAAGACACCTCGAATCTACGAATGCGACGCCCGCCGCCCCAGCCGCTGGAACACCCACTCCCCGTGACGTAGGGCGAGGTCACGGGGGTGGTGCTGGGTACACCCCCGCCGGGTGGCAGAACGGCTGACGTCCCGGCCGGCCGAGGCGTCAGACTGTGTGCGGACCGGGGCTGCCACGAGTGCCGGCGAGGGAAGAGGGACCGATATGGACACGCCGCACGGACGGACAAGGGCCGCACTGCTGGCCGCTGGGCGCGGGCTGGTGCTCTCGTTCGCGTCGATCGTGGGGTCGGTCACGCTGTTCGTGCTGGCGGTGGTCTCGATCTCCTTGATCCCGCTGGGCATCGGCCTGGTGACCACCCCCTACGTCATGACGGCGGTCCGCAAGCACGCCAACCAGCGCCGGCTGCTGGCGATCACCTGGTCGAACGTCCGGATCCCGGTCCCGTACCGGCCGGTTCCGAAGGACGTCCGCAGCGGGTTCACCGGGCAGGTGGAGCGGACCACACTGATGCTGAAGGACCCGGCGACCTGGCGGGACATGCAGTGGCTGCTGGTCGACATGACGGCCGGCTACGTGGTGTCGATCCTGGCGGCGGCGCTGATGATCTACCCGCTGGAGGGGTTCGTCCTGGCGGCCGGGCTGTGGCGGGTCTTCAGGGACGACACGTACTGGTACGGGTTCGTCCCGGTCGACAGCCAGGCCACGGCGCTGGCCGCCGCCGCGCTCGGGGTGGTCCTCTTCGGCGCCGGGGTGCTGCTGAGCGAGCGGCTGCTGCACGCGCACTTCGTTCTCACCCGCTCGGTGCTGGCCCCCACCCATGAGCAGGAGCTGGCGCTGCGCATCGACCGGCTGACCGAGACCCGGCACGAGGCGGTCGACACCGCCGCCACGGAGCTGCGGCGCATCGAGCGCGATCTGCACGACGGTGCGCAGGCCCGGCTGGTCGCCATGGGCATGAACCTGGGCACCATCGAGGCGCTGGTCGAGAAGGACCCGGCGCAGGCGAAGAAGCTCCTGGCGATGGCCCGCGCGTCCTCCGCGGAAGCGCTCACGGAGCTGCGCGATCTGGTGCGGGGCATCCACCCGCCGGTGCTGGCCGAGCGGGGGCTGGGGGACGCGGTCAGGGCGCTGGCCCTGCGGATGCCGATCGGGACCGAGGTCGAGGTGGAGCTGAGCGGCCGCGCCGAGGCGCCGGTCGAGTCGGCCGCGTACTTCGCGGTCAGCGAGATCCTGACGAACGCGGCGAAGCACTCGGGCGCGGACCGGATCTGGGTGGACCTGCACCATGGCGACCACATGCTGCGGATCTCCGTGACGGACAACGGCAAGGGCGGTGCGAGCGCCGGTTCGGGCTCGGGCCTGAGCGGAGTCGAACGCCGACTCGGTACATTCGACGGCATCATGGCCGTCAGCAGCCCCGCGGGCGGTCCCACCATGGTGACCATGGAGATCCCTTGCGAGTTGTCCTAGCCGAAGATCTCTTCCTGCTGCGCGACGGCCTGGTGCGCATGCTGGAGGCGTACGACTTCGAGATCGCGGCCGCCGTCGAGACGGGGCCTGAACTGACCAGAGCCCTTGCCGAGTTGAAGCCGGACGTCGCCGTGGTCGACGTCCGGCTTCCGCCGTCCCACACGGACGAGGGGCTGCAGTGCGCGCTGGCGGCCCGACGGGCCAGACCGGGGCTGCCGGTGCTCGTACTCTCCCAGCACGTCGAGCAGTTGTACGCGCGTGAGCTGCTGGCGGACGGCAACGGCGCCATCGGCTATCTACTCAAGGACCGGGTCTTCGACGCCGAACAGTTCATCGACGCGGTCCGCCGGGTCGCCTCGGGCGGCACCGCGATGGACCCGCAGGTGATCTCGCAGCTGCTGTCGCGGCGCTCGCATGACAAGCCGATGGGCGGGCTCACGCCGCGCGAGAAGGAGGTCATGGAGCAGATGGCGCAGGGCCGTTCGAACGCGGCGATCGCCGCGCACATGGTGATCACGGAGCGGGCGGTGGCCAAGCACACCTCGAACATCTTCGGGAAGCTCGGCCTGCCGCCCTCCGACGACGACAACCGCCGCGTTCTGGCGGTACTGGCCTATCTGGACCGCGGTTAGCGCGCGGCTGCGAGGTGCAGGGTCGTCGCCCCCAGGTGCGGCTTCGCCCTGGACTCCAGCACCTTGACCCGGACGGCGGACGCGGTGACGGCCGAGGGCAGCGGCAGGATCCGCTCGCTGCCGATGGTGGTGCCCTCCGCGATCCGCTGCCACTTCCCGCCGGTCCGGGCCTCGACGGCGAACTTCTCCACCCGCTGGCCGTGCCGGATGTCCTCCCGGACGGCGACCCGGTCGAAGGTGTACGGGCCGGGGCCCTGTTCGCGTACGTCGGTGCCGTAGATCCGGCGCACGTCGGCGCCGTAGGCGCTCAGGGACGCGACGTCCGCGTCGGCGATCCGGCCGTCCGGCGCGGGCGGGACGTTGAGCAGGAGCGAGGCGTTGCGGCCGACGCTCTTCTCGTAGAGGTCCATCAACTGCGCCGGGGTCTTGGGCTTTTCGTCGGGGTGGTAGAACCAGCCGGGGCGGTTGGAGACGTCGGCCTCGGCCGGGTACCACTGGAGGTAGTTGATCGCCGGGTCGAGGAGTTTGGCCCGGGAGCCGATGTCGGGTTCGGTCGAGTCGTTGGGGAGACTTCCGAGGCCCGTCCACGGGTCGGTGACGTGCGGAGTGACGCTCCACTCGGTCTCGCGGGCGACGCCGGACTCGTTGCCGACCCAGCGGACGCCCTGCGGGCCCTGGAAGACGACGGTGTCCGGCGACAGTGCCTTGACCATGTCGAACCACTGCTTGACGTCGTACTTCTGGGTGATCCCGGAGCCGGACCAGGGGTTGGCGCCGTCCAGCCAGAGTTCCTCGACCGGGCCGTACTGGGTGAAGATCTCGTAGAGCTGGTTGAGGTAGTACGCGTCGTAGTCGTCGGCCTTCACCTTGAAGGTGGGCAGCTTGCCGCTCTTCACCCGGGCCGCCCGGTCGTCGCCGGGAACGAGGGTGGGGATGGTGCGCTCGGTGACGGCGCTGCCGTTGCCGAAGCGGCCCTGTCCTGCGGGGGCGCGGTCGCCGTCCTCCAGGGCCATCTTCTCGGGCAGGCTGAGCGCTTCGCCGTCGGCCTGCTTGGCCCGGATCTTCTCGACCCACTCGGCGTGCCAGGCGTGCGGGAGCTCCGCGCCGTCGGAGGGCGAGAGGTAGAGGCCGACCTTCAGGCCCGCCTTGCGGGCGGCCTTCACATAGCGGGCGACGACGTCGGGGCTGCCGGGGCTGAGGGCGACCGAGTGGTCGGTGTAGCGGCTCGGGTAGAGGACGAAGCCGTCGTGGTGCTTGACGGTGAGCATGACCTGTTCGACGCCGGCGGCCTTGTAGGCGCGCATCCACTGGTCGGCGTCGATGCTCTTCGGCGCGAACAGCTTCTCGTCCTCGGTGCCGGAGCCCCACTCACGGCCGGTGAAGGTGTTCATCCCGAAGTGCGTGAAGGCGGTGACCTCCCGCTGCTGCCAGGCCAGCTGGCCCGGAGTGGGGACGATGTTCGCCGCCTTCTCGATGATCCGCTCGGGGCTGTCGCACGCCTCGACCGTCATCTGCGACGCGGGACGAACGGGTGCGCCGCAGGGCTTGGCGGGGTGCGCGGGCTGCTGCGCCGTGGCAGTCACGGGGATGAGCGCGGCGGCGGCCGCCAGCGCGAGCGCGCTGAGCACATGGGTGCGTCGTGCCATGGTTCCCTCCCATTCCCGACCACTAGTGGTCGGATCTCTTGGGTGCCGACGCGTGCATGTTGCCGCACGGAGTGGCCTGCGGGAAGGGCGCCCACCAGATACGTCCTATCTCTCGTGCGCAAAGTCCAAGTCCGCACCCAAGCCCGCACCCAAACCCCACGCACCGCCCCTCGACCCCGTCAGCCGTTGAACCAGCTCGACGCGTCGAGCCGGAAGGCGTCCGCCGCGGCCATGGTGCGCAGGTCGGACTCCAGGGCCGCGACCCGTTCGGCGCCGAGCACCCGGACCCACTCCGCGCGCACCCGGTCGAAGCCCGCCGCCGAGCGTGCCAGTACGTCGATTCCGCGCGGGGAGAGCCGGACCAGTTTGCGGCGGCCGTCCTGCGGATCGTCGGCACGCTCGACGTAGCCGAGCCCTTCGAGCCGCTCGACGGTCTTCCCGGCGGCCTGCTTGGAGACCCCGAGCCGCCGGCCGAGCTCGCTCGCGGTCGCCCCGTCGAGGCCCACCGCCTGGAGCGCGTACCCGTACGCGGGCCGCACCTCGGGGTGACCCTGCACGGCCAGCTCGCGATGCATCTCGTCGATGATCGACCGGAAGCCGGCGAACAGCAGCAGCGGCAGCTCGAAGCCCGCGACGCCACCGCTCGAAGTGGCATCCCCCGCGCGCTCAGCCATTGCGAAACTCGACAACCTGATTTACCTTTTCGTCAATCACGTTGTCGAGTTTACGTCGTCGCGTTCGCGTTGAGACGAGAGGTCCGCCATGTCCACACCCCTGTCCCCGTCCCCCGAGCACATCACCTGCCACTTCCCCGACCACTCCCCCGAATCCGCCCCCGCCGCGTCCCGCGCCGCGATGGCGGCGGTGACGGCGAAGCAGGGCCACCTGCCCGCCGCCGTCGCCCGGCTCGCCTCGTCGCCCGAGCTGCTCAACGGCTTCCTGAAGACGAGCGCGCTCTTCGAGTCCACCACCCTGGACCAGCTCTCCCGGGAGGTCCTGGTCATGACCATGGCCACCCGCAACGGCTGCCACCTCTGCGTGGCGATGCACACCGCGAAGCTCACCGCCCTCGCGGCGGACGGCGGACTCGTCGCCGCCCTGCGCGGCGAGAGCCCCCTGCCACTCCCCGACGAGCGGCTGGAGGCCATGAGGCGGTTCACCGTCGCCGTGATCGAGGCGAGCGGCGCGGTGGACGACGACACGCTCCAGTCGTTCCTGGCCCACGGCTACACCGCGCGCAACGCGCTGGAAGTGGTCCTGGGGATCGGCGCCTACACCATGTCGACTCTGGCCAACCGGATGACGGCAGCCCCGATCGATCCCCAACTGGCCCGCTTCGCCTGAGGCTTGGTGCCGAAACGGCGTCCCGGGGGCACCCGGTCCGGGGTGACCATCGCACGATTCGCTCGTTCAGCTGAATGTGCGCCCACTGCCAGAGGTACCGCCAGCCGCCACCCCGGTCGACGCGGAGCAGGCCGAGGCCTCGCTCGTCGAGCACTACCCGCGACTGGTCCGGCTCGGCTATCTCGTCCTGCCGCCCACGCTGAGCCGCTCCCGGCGCGTGCTGGCCTCGCACGCCCTGGCCCAGCGCTCGCTGCAGGCCGCGCGCCGGGCCTGTCCGGCGGACGGTCCGGGCCTCCCGCCGCCGCGCCGCCCCGGCCGTGCGGCGGCGGCCGGCCCCGGGTACGCGTACGTCAGGCGCCAGGTGCTGCGCGGCGCCCTGACGGCGGGGCTGCCGCTGCGGCGGCGGTGGTGGCCGGGGCGGGTGCGGCTGCCGTCCGCCCTTCCGCTGGTCTGGGGGCTGCGGCTGTTCCCGCACTCCGGCGGCGCGGACGAACTCGCTCTGGAGCAGAGGCTGTCGGCGGTCGGCGGGCCGGCGCGCGCCGCGTTCGTCCTGCGCGGTCTGGAGTCCCTCTCGGACTGCGAGGTCCGCCGCGAGCTGGCCGCCGCGGGGGTGGCCGATCCGCACGCGGCCCTGCGGGAGGCGGACGGGGTGGCGGCGCCCTACGCGCTGCTGGCCTCACCGGAGTTCGATCCGTGCTCCCTGCAGGCCAGGCCGCCGGACCTGCCGCGCCGCCGCAGATACGCGCGGGCCGCGCTGGCCGCCGCCGCGGCGGCCGCGGTGTGCGGGACGCTGCTGGGGCTGCCGGGCGGCGGCTGGGGACACGAAGGGCCGGCCGCGCCCCCCTACGCGCGCAATCCGGCCGCCGAGGAGGCCCTGGACCCGGGGGCGTTGCGGGTGGTGCCGGCCACGTTCTGGCGCCGTTCGCCGCGTACCGACTTCACCGCGTGGCCCACCCGGGGCGACCGCACCGAGGACACCCGGCTGCTGCGGCGGGCGCTGACGGTGTGGGCGCGGCCGGGCGGCGGGGTACGGACGTCGGCGACGCCCCGCACACCCATGGGCCCCCCGATGGGAGCCCCGCAGCTGCTGTACGCGGGCGAGGTGGGCGCGTCGGCGGTGGTGCTGTTCTACGACGGGCTGCGCGTCGTGCGGTACGCGGAGCCCCGTAACGCCGATCCGTCCGAGGGCGCCGCGCTCGACTTCGCCCGGGTCGACGGGGCGGACGCGGCCTCGGCGGGCGCCCTGGTGGTGGAGCGCGCCGGGGGCCGGGTCCGCTATCTGACGGCGCCCTGGGTGCGGAGCGCGTCGGTGCGGGACCTGCTCGCCCCGGACCGGGCGCCGCGCCCGCTGCACCGCGCCCCGGACGGGGTGACCGACGCGCTGAGCGGTACCGGGGCCGCGGGCGGCTGCCGGTCCTGGGACGCGGTCGGGCTGTCCGACGGCACGGCCGACCGGCTGGTGACGGATCTCGGTGAACTCGCCCCGGCCCGGCTGACCTCGGGCCCGCCGTCGAAGCCGCACGACGTGGCGGGGCGCACGGAGCTGGAGAGCTGGGCGCGGACCGCGTGCCTGCTGCCCGCGGTGCGTTCGCGCGGGGTGCGCTCGGTGAACTCCTGGGCGTACGCGACGCAGCCGCTGCCCGAGGACGGCGGTTCGGCCCGGTGGCTGTGCACCAGGGCGGAGACCTGGCGGGGCGCCGGGAGCCGGGTGCTCGCCCAGTTCCAGGCACCGTCCGCGCGGCCGCCCGGGAGCCGTCCGCCGGGGGCCGTCGCGGCGCGCTCCGAGGACTCGCCCGCGTGCGGGGCGAGCGACCCGCGGGTACTGGCGGGCGTGCTGTGGAAGTCGCGCGAGGGCCGTTGGTACGTGCTCGCGGCGGGCAGCGAGCAGTTCACCTCGCTCACCACGTCGGGCGGGGTGACGGGGACCTCGCGGGGGCGGCTGCTCGCGGTACCCGCCGGCGCGGGCGACCGGGCGAGGCTGAACGGACGGCTGAGAGACGGAAGTCGGGTCGGGGCCCTGCGGTGACGGCCGGCCGGGAGCATGCTCAGGAATTCGCCGCAGGCCCCTGTTCGCCGGGCCTACCCCTCAGTACATTGACAACATGTCTAACACGCAGCCAGCGGCGGTCGCGTCCGAGCGGATCGCACTCAAGGCCCGCCGGGTCTCCTTCGCCTGGGACCGGACGCCCCTGCACTGGGTACCGGGCGATCCGTTCACCACGCACACCATCAACGTCCTCCATCTGCTGCTCCCGGCCGGGGAACGCTGGTTCATCCACGTCTACCGCCAGGTGCTGCCGTATATAACCGACGAGCGGCTGCGCGAGGACGTCATCGGGTTCATCGGCCAGGAGGCGATGCACTCCCAGGCCCATGACGACGTGCTCCCGCACCTGAGGGAGCTGGGCCTCGACCCGACCCCGTACACGGCGCAGGTCGACTGGTTCTTCGAGAAGCTGCTCGGGGACCACACGCTGCCGCCGGGCCGGGCGCGCAAGTGGTGGCTGATGGAGCGGGTGGCGACGATAGCCGCCATCGAGCACTACACCGCGTTCCTCGGCGACTGGGTCCTGAACGCCGAGGAGCTGGACCGGCGCGGCGCCGACCCCACCATGCTGGACCTGCTGCGCTGGCACGGCGCGGAGGAGGTCGAACACCGGTCGGTCGCCTTCGACGTGTTCATGCATGTCGACGGCGGATACCGGCGGCGGGTGCGGACCTGGGCGACGGCGTTCTCCGCACTGGCCTTCCTCTGGCAGCGCGGCGCCCGCTTCTTCATGGAGAACGACCCCAGTCTGCTGGACGGCAAGGCCTCGTTCGGGCAGTTCTACCGCAGCGGCCGGCGCGGCACCCTGCCCAGCACACCCTCGATGCTGCGGTCCATACCGCGCTATCTGAGCCGCGGCTACCACCCCTCGCAGGAGGGCAGTACGGCCCAGGCCGTGGACTACCTCAACCGCTCGCCCGCCGCGGTCGCGGCCCAGGCCCGTACGACGGAAGCCGGCTGACCATGCCCCTGCCCCTCCCCCGGCCGCGCACCGTCCTCGCGCTGGCCGCCGCCGCGCTGCTCGCCAGGCGGGCGATGCGCCGGCGCATAGAGAAGTCCCCGCTGTGGCCGCTGCCGGCGCTCGACGAGCCCGTGTCCGGTCACTCGCAGCGCCGTTCGACCACCGGCAGACTGCTGACGGTCACCGAGCGGTCCACCCCCGCCGACGGGGTCGTGCTGCTCCGGCTGAAGGGCTCGGGCCTGCCGCGCTGGCAGCCCGGCGCCCACCTCGACCTGGTGCTGCCGTCCGGGCTGATCCGCCAGTACTCGCTGTGCGGCGACCCGGCCGACCCCGACACGTACACCGTCGCGACCCGGCTCGCCGAGGACGGCCGGGGCGGCTCCCGGGAGGTGCACGAGCGGCTCCGCGAGGGCGACGAGATCGAGGTCCGCGGCCCGCGCAACCGCTTCCCGCTGGCGGACGCCCCCGCGTACGTGCTGGTCGCGGGCGGCATCGGGATCACGCCGGTGCTGCCGATGCTGCGCGAACTCGCCGCCGCCGGAGCGGACTGGCGGCTGCTGTACGCAGGGCGCAGCCGGACGACGATGCCGTTCCTGGCGGAGCTCGCGGAGCTGGACGCGGACGGCGGCCGGGTCACCGTCGTACCGCAGGACGAGGCGGGCCACCCGGACGTCGCCGCGGCGCTGGCGGACGCGGCGCCCGGCACGGCGGTGCACTGCTGCGGCCCGCAGCCCCTGATGGACGCGGTCGCCGCCGCGCTCCCGCCCGGCTGCACCCTGCACCTGGAGCGCTTCACCGCGGCGGCCCAGGACGCCACCGGCTCCGCCCCGTTCGAGGTGGAGCTGCGCCGCTCGGGCCGCACGGTCCGGGTGGCGGCGGGCCAGTCGGCGCTGGCCGCGGTGCGGGCGGAGCTGCCGCATGTCACGTACTCCTGCGAACAGGGCTTCTGCGGTACGTGCCAACAGCGCGTCCTGGAGGGCGAGGTGGACCACCGCGACGATCTGCTCGACGACGCGGAGCGGGCGGACTCGATGCTGCTCTGCGTGTCCCGGTGCCGGGGCGAGCGGCTGGTGCTGGATCTGTAACGGGCCCGGGGGCCCTGCGTCGGGCGCGCAGGTCGGTACGCTGTTCACCATGACGACCGGGGTGCGGCGCAGGATGGGCGTCGAGGAGCGCAGGCAGCAGCTGATCGGTGTCGCGCTGGAGTTGTTCAGCCACCGCTCCCCCGACGAGGTCTCGATCGACGAGATCGCCGCCGCCGCCGGGATCTCGCGGCCGCTGGTCTACCACTACTTCCCGGGCAAGCAGAGCCTGTACGAGGCGGCGCTGCGGCGGGCGGCCGACGAGTTGGCGACCCGGTTCCTGGAACCGCACGAAGGCCCCCTGGGCGCAAGGCTGTTGCGCGTGATGCAGAGGTTCTTCGCCTTCGTCGACGAGCACGGGCCGGGCTTCGCCGCCCTGATGCGGGGCGGCCCGGCCGTGGGCTCGTCGACGGCCAACGCGATGATCGACGGGGTGCGGCAGGCGGCCTGCGAACAGATCCTGGCCCACCTCGGGGTCGAGGAACCCCCGGCCCGGCTGGAGTTGGTCGTCCGGTCCTGGGTGTCACTCGCCGAGTCGACGGCCCTGATCTGGCTGGACGGGCGGCACATCCCGCGCGCCGAGCTTGAGTTGCAGCTCGTGCACGACTTCGCGGCACTGATCGCCGTGAGCGCCGCTTACAACGCGGAGATGGCGGGCATTGTGCTGCGGGTCCTCGCGCAGGAGCCGGCGGACGGGCCGTTCGGAGACCTGCTGGTGCGGCTCTCCGCGCTGGCCCCCGCCGTGCCGGCCGTGCCGCCGCAGCGGCTTCCGTAAGGCCTCAGGCGCTGCGGTAGGACGCGTCGAGGTCACGGGCCTCGACCGAGAGGTGCAGCGTCAGCCCGGCCGCCGGCCTGATGTGGGCGGCCAGCAGCTCCCGTACGGACTCGGTGAGCCGGGCCTTGACCTCGGGGGTGCGGCCGGCGAGCAGCGAGATGTCGATGTGCACGAGCGCGTCGCCGCCGGGCGCGTCCGCCACCACGACCTCCTCGACCCGGCGGAAGCGGGTCTTGCAGGCGGCGATCTTCGTGGCCACCGTCTCGGCGACCAGCGGGTGCAGCGCGCCGGTGAAGCCGGTGCGGTCGAAGGTGTCGTCGAGCTCGGCGGAGTAGTCGACGGTGATCTGCGGCATGGCGGGGCTCCTGAGCGGGGCGGGGAGGGACGGTACGCCCCCACCCTTTCCCGCGCCGGGGAACGCGCACAAGCGGGAATCACTATGTGAGCGGTTCGCGGGAGGCTCCTTGTGCGCGGTGCGTCGTGGGGTCGCCGCGCGCACGGTCCGCCTCGGCGTCCCTACGGGCAATACCGGTGATTCAGGGCCTTCTGCGGGTGCCGGCGGTCCTCGTGGTCTCGACCATGGTGACGATCGGAGCGCTGGGACGCGTCGGGGTGCGGTGCTCGGCGCACTTCAGCGCCCAGTGGGACATGCTGCGTTTGATCACGCACGGGTCGGAACGCAACCGCCCTGGTTCCAGCAGGCGTTCGCCGATCTCACGCCGAGCCTGGGGGGCTGCCCGGGTGAGCCGGGAGGGGGGAAGGCGCCGCCTGGTCGGTGGCCTGGCGGCGGGCGACTCGCAGGGTGCACCCTCGACGCCGGCCGCCGGCGAACACATCAGCCGGATGCGTCTTGTGCTGGTGAGATGAGTACCAGGGAGTCGGGGCGCGGGCTCAAGGTGCTTATTTGACCTGGACTTGACACTCGCGATTGAGTACCCCGGGAAGATCACTGGGTCATGGGGGTCCGATGAGTTCAGATTTCGACGACGAGCGCCCGATATCCGCGCCGAACACAGGACCGGATCCGCACGTCATGGCACCTGTCACGCCGAACAGCGAGGCAGACCCCCGTGCCACCGCACCGGTCACACCCAACATCGGGCCCGATCCGCGCGGCGAGCAGATCCAGCTGGTCTCCGCACCGGCCGGGGCCACCGCCGGGGGCAGTCGGCGGCGGCGTACCCACCGCCGGATTCGGTACGAGCCATGTCGACGACCCCAGCGTGCTCAGCCGCGCCGCCTCACCTCGCACCAGGAAATGCTCGATCTCCTGGGCAACCGGGCCAAGGACGGCGGGCCCGGCCGGCATGGGGCCGGGATGGACGATCTCAGGCACGACATGACGAATGACCACACCCCCGGCCAGCAGCTCACCAAGGAGGCGATCGGCCGATGAAACCGTTCCACAAGCGGGCCGTGATCGTAGGCGCGCTGGTTCTGACCATCGTCACCGGGGGCGCTGTCACCTACGCCGTCGTGTCCCACGAGGAGGACCCCGGCTGCGGGAACCTGCTCGGCGAGAAGCCGGTGCAGCGCATCCTCGGTTCCGAGCACCGTACGGACATGAGCTGCGCCGATCTGGGCGAGGCCCTGCGGCGGGCTGCGACGGGACCGGTCGCCGGACAGCACACACTGGCACAGGCGCAGAACATGCACGACACCATCATGGTGATCAACGAAGACATTCAGCAGCGTCGGCAGCCCACCATCGCCGAGGGACTCCGAGGGCCGATCACGAAGGCCCTCGCGGACTATGCCGGAGACTCCTTCGAGATGCTCACCGCGATCAACCCGGACTACAACCACCGCAGGGACAGCGGTCCTTGGCGCGAAGGGGCGGTCGTCCGTATGCCGGTCCCCCTGGGCGATCTCGTGCGCGTGATGCGTGCCGCATCCGATGCCCCGTCGGCGTACGCGACCCTGCGGGCCGCGCAGACCCGTGAGTGCGCGGACGGGCTGGGCGCGCTGCCTGCGAAGGTCACGGACACCGAGTTCCGGGGTCCGGCCCGCGACTGCGCGGCGGGACTGGGCCGATTCGACGCCATCGCCGACGACCTGCCGGAGAACAAGCGCCAGGACTGGCAGAAGGCCGTCCTCGCCCAACTCGCGGACACTGCGCCCAAGGCGCCTCCGGCCTCGTACGGCGACGATCCCGCCGAGCACATCATGCGAACCTGGCAACAGGGCTTCACCGGGGCCGATCCCGACGAGTCCGCCTTCATGGACGACGACATCAGCCGGCTCATCGACATCTGGGTCAAGGGGAGAGGAGAGGACCCCCGTTCCGGCAGAGTGAAACTGCTCCGTGCCAAGGCCGCCGGCGATGCCTCCGGCACCGCCGGAGATACGGCAGCTGCCCTCACCTGCACCCGCCACCCCCACGGCAGCTCCTGCCCCCTCCTCTAGGGTCCGTTTGGATCAGGGAGCGGTGTCCGGTGCGTGCGATTGCAAGGCGGAGGAGGGAGTGAATGCGGAGCATTGGCGACCGACGACAACGCCGCGGATGTGCGTGCCGGACACCGCGAGCCCGGCATGAGCCAAACGAAAGACCCTAGGGCCTGTCTTCAGACTGCCGTCTGCCGGGCGACGACGGCAGTCTGAAGACAGGCCCTAGGTGAGCAGTTCCCCGTGGAGCGCGAGTGCCAGGCCCGCCTCGGCGCTGTCCGCGCGGCCCCGGTCGTAGGCCCGCTGGTAGGCGGCGTCCCCGACGGACTCGCGGGCCTGGCGCTCGCAGGCCTCGCGCAGCGGCCCCAGCTCCGGGGTGCCGCGCTGCGGGTGGCCGACCATCCGCCAGTAGAGCTGCCCGGTCCCGTACACCCGGGCGGCGTGGGCGCCCTCGCCCTGGGCGGCGACCGCGGCGGCCAGGATGTCCAGGCCGAGGGCGATGCCGAAGCTGTCGCGGAGCCGGTGCTTGCCGGTGAGCATGGACCGGGCGTGCGCGGCGGCCGCGTCGGCGCGGCCCTGGAGCAGGGCGATCAGGGCGAGCTGGTAGTCGACGTAGCTGCGGGTCCAGCACTCGTCCATGGCCTCGCAGGCCGCGCGCAGGACGGCCGCGGCCTCGGCCGCCTCGTCCAGCCGGCCGAGGCCGGTGAGGGCGAAGACGGTGATCAGGTGGCAGCGCAGCCGGTAGGTCGATTCGAGCGGCGTGCCGGCCTCGGTGCTCCGCAGCACGCGGTCCACCTCGCGCAGGCTCAGTTCGGGCCTGCCGACCATCAGGTGGGTGAGGCCGCGCAGGTACGCGGCGGCGAGGACGCCCTCGTCGGCCCCGTCCTCGGCGGCCGCCTTCACGCATTCCTCCCCGATCCGCTCGGCGGCCGGGTAGTCGCCCTGGAGCATCACGCAGATGCCGAGCACCCACAGGGCCCGGGTGCGGTGGGGGCCCTGTGCCGGGCCGACGTCCAGGGCGCGCTGTGCGTAACCGCGGGTCTGCGGCAGGTGGCCGCAGCAGCACCAGAAGAAGCCGATCCGGCCGGCCATCTCCTGGGCGGCGGCGGTGTCGTGGGTGAGCAGGTGGTCCAGGGCCGCGCACAGGTCGGCGTGGGTGTCGGCGATGCGGTGGTACCAGCTGATCTGGTCGTCGCCGGTCCAGCCCGCGTGGGCGCTGCGGGCCAGTTGGAGGAAGCAGGCGGCGTGCCGGTCGGCCGCGGCCCGTTCCTCCCCGAGCTCGGCCAGCCACATCCGGCCGTACTCGCGGATGGTGTCCAGCATCCGGTGGCGCGCACCGTCGCGCACGACGACCGATTTGGCCACCAGGCCGCGCAGTGCCGTGCCCACTCCGTCCCCGGTGAGCGGTCCCCCGGCGCAGACCTCGCGGGCGGTGGCCTCGTCGAAGTCACCGCGCAGCACGGTCACCCTGGCCCAGAGCAGCCGTTCCAGCGGGGTGCACAGCTCGTGGCTCCAGCCGATGGTGGTGCGCAGGGTGCGGTGGCGCTGCGGGCGGATGGACTCGTCGGCGAGCAGGTCGAGGCGGGAGCCGATCCGCAGCGCGATCTGCTCGACGGTGTGCCGGCCGGTGCCCGCCGCCGCGAGTTCGATGGCGAGCGGGATGCCTTCCAGCCGTCGGCAGATCTCGGCGGCCGCCTCGGCGGTGCCCGGTTCGTCGAACTGGGTGCCGGGGGCGGCCGCGACGGCCCGTGCCCGGAAGAGGGCGAGGGCGTCGGCGGCGCCGTCGACGGGCAGCGGCTCGACCTCGACGAGTTGCTCGCCCTTGATGCCGAGGGGCTGCCTGCTGGTGGCGAGCACGGTGAGCCCGGGTGAGGTCGTGAGGATCTCCCCGAGGAGGTGGGCGCAGGCGGGGCGCAGATGCTCGCAGGAGTCCAGGACGAGCAGCAGCTCCTTGTCGGCGAGCCACTCGCAGAGCACGTCCATGGGCAGCCGCAGGGTGTGGTCGCTGAGCCCGACCGCGTCGGAGACGGTGGCGAGGAGGAGTCCGTCGTCGTGCAGCGGGGCGAGGTCGGCCCACCAGACGCCGTCGCGGTATCCGGGCTCCGCGCGGCCGGCCGCGCGGACCGCGAGGCGGGTCTTGCCGACCCCGCCGGAGCCGGTGAGCGTGGTCAGCCGACGGGTGGCGAGGGCGTGTTCGATCCGGCCCAGCTCCGTCTTCCGTCCGACGAAGCTCGTGGTCTCCTCGGGGATGTAACTCACCATCGTCACCGTCGCTGAACAGGTGGAGCGGCCGGGCCCCGGCCCCCGCGCCCGGTACGCCACCGGCGGGCCGACGGTGCGGCTGGCGGTGTGTACGGGGATCGGGGCCGGGACCGGCCGGGTGGAGTGGGGAGGGCGCGCCCGGGAGTGTGTTGCTGCGGCTCTCCCCGGCGGCTGGCCTCACGGTAGACCTGTTGCGGTCAGCGTGCCGAGAACACCGCCACTGTGCGTCCCGGAACGGTGAAAATTCCCGAACTCCGTCCGTAGACAGACCTCTTGACGGTAAGATCCGCGCCCGCCGCCTGGACGGGGTGCAGGGTGTAGTTCCGGCCCGCCAGTGCGGCGACCTTCTGCGTGGTGGTGTCCGGGGTGGCGTTGAGGACGACCACCAGTTTCCCGAGCCGCATGGTGATCACTCCGGGGGTCTCGTCCTTGCCGGAGAGCGGGAAGGAGAGGGCGGACTGCACCTGTCCGGCGGTGGCGAGGCCGAAGTCCTTCTCGGTGGCCCGGATGGTGAGCAGGTCCCGGTAGGCGGCCGAGGCGCCGTTGATCTGTGCGCAGCCGGGGCTGATCGCCGGGTTGGCCAACAGTGGTCCGGCGTAGGGCCACTTGGCCTGGTTGTCGGCGGCGGGCGGAAGGCCCCGGCCGAAGCCGTTGCCCGCGCGGCAGTCCCAGTGCAGGGCGTTGAACCAGTCGCCGCTGTCGAAGGAGTTGCGGTCCAGGGACTTGGAGCGCAGCAGGTCGGTGCCCGCCTGGGAGAGCGAGGGCCCTTGCGAGAGGGTGGCCGTCGCCATGGCCAGGACCTGCATGCGGGCCCGGTCGGCTGCCGGGGTGTCCGCCGGGAGCTTGAAGGCGAGGGTGTCGTAGAGCGTCTCGTTGTCGTGCGCGTCGGCGTAGGCGAGGGCGTCGCCGGGGGCGTCGGCGTATCCGGCCGGGGCCCCGTTGTAGTCGATGTCCGAGCCCTTGACCGTGCTGCCGGAGCTGGCGGTGAAGGTGTAGCCGGCGAGGCTGCCGGTGAGCCCGACCTTGATCAGGTCCTGGTAGTGCAGCAGCCGGGCCTTCTGCTCGGCCTTCGTACCGTTGTGGGTGGAGGCGTTGGGGTCGGTGTAGAGGCCGGTGGCGAAGCCCTGCACGCCGGGGTCCTCGTCGAACGGGGAGCCACCGCGCACGGCGTCGCGGGCCCGGTCGGAGAAGGTGGCGATGCCGGTGCCGGCCATGTTCTTCTGGGTGGCCTGGACGAAGCGGGCGTCGTCGGCGATCTCTCCGAAGTTCCAGCCCTCCCCGTACAGGATGATCTTCTTCCCGTCGACGCCGTCCCTGGCGACGGTCAGCGCGTCCAGGGCCTTGCGGACGGCCAGGATGTTGGCCTTGGGGTGGTGGCCCATCAGATCGAAGCGGAAGCCGTCGACCTTGTACTCCTTGGCCCAGGTGACGACCGAGTCGACGACCAGCCTGCCCATCATGGTGTTCTCGGGCGCGGTGTTGGCGCAGCAGGTGGAGGTGGCGACGGTGCCGTCCTCCAGGAGCCGCTGGTAGTAGCCGGGCACGATCCGGTCGAGGACGGACTTGTCGTCCTGGCCGGAGGCGACGGTGTGGTTGTAGACGACGTCCATGACGGTCCGCAGCCCGGCGCCGTTGAGGCCCTGCACCATCTGCCGGAACTCGACGGTGCGCTTCGTGCCGTCGGGGTCGGAGGCGTAACTGCCCTCCGGGACGGTGTAGTGCAGCGGGTCGTAGCCCCAGTTGAAGGCGTCCTTCGCGGCGGTCTTCGCCACGCAGGCCTGCTGCTCGGCGGAGTCGGGGGCGTAGACGGACAGGTCGCAGGCCGGCTTCTGCTGGTCCTTCTTCTTCTCCGGGATGGTGCCGATATCGAAGGCGGGGAGCAGGTGGACGTAGCCGGTGCCGGAGTCGGCGAGCTGCTTGAGGTGCTTCATCCCGTCGGAGCGGGTGTCGGTGAAGGCGAGGTACTGGCCGGGGTGCTTGGAGGTGGGGTCCGCGATCGAGAAGTCGCGGATCTGGAGCTCCTGGATCTGTGCGTCGCGCAGCGGCACGGCGGCGGGCTTGCGCAGCCCGCTCCAGCCCCTGGGCGCGAGCTTGCCGTCGTCGAGGTCGACGACGAGGCTGCGGGCGGAGTCGGTGGTCAGGGCGGTGGAGTAGGGGTCGGTGACCTTGTTGGTGACCAGCTTCTGGACGGTGGGCGCCCAGACGTTCACGGCGTACCGGTAGGGCTTGCCCTGCCAGTTCTTCTTCCCGGTGACGGACCAGACGCCGGTGCGGTCGTCGCGGCGCATGGCGACGGTCCTGCCGTCGAGTTCGAGCGCGACGGTACGGGCGGTCGGCGCCCAGACGGACAGGGTGGGCGTGCCGCGGTGGAAGACCGGGCCGAGCGGGGCGCCGCTCGCCCGCTTCCCGTAGAGGTCGTCGAGCACTCCGGCGCTCTGCACCCCGGTGGCGGCGAGCAGGGCGCCGTTGGCCGCGCGCTGGGTGGCGATCAGCTGGCCGCGCAGGGCCTCGCGGACCCGGTCGCGGTCACGGGCGTCCACGGTGAACGCCGGGTAGTCCTTGAGGTGCGGGTACTTCGCCTGCTGCGCGTCGGTCAGGGCGGCCGGGCTGAGCCGCAGCCACTGGCCCTCGTCGGAGAGCGCGCCGTCGACGACGGAGATCCCGCCGCCCGGTGCGTAGACGAGCTGCTGGCTGGTGGCCTCGGTGGCCTTCACCTTCCAGACGACGGTGTCGGCGTCGATCCACTGCGCCTCCGCCTTGGTGAGGTCGGGGGCGGGCACGCCGCCGGTCTGCGGGAGCAGGTAGCCGGCGCGGCCGCCGAGCATCCAGACCTCGTGGCCGTAGCTCGCGATATCGAGCGACTGGTCGCCGGTCAGGTCCTTCTCGTCGCCGCGGTGCAGGATGTAGCTGAGCGAGGTGGCCGCGTCGGTGAGCGGGACCTCGAAGGTGAGACCGGAGGCGTCCTTCTTCACCGGCTGCAGCGGCTTGGCCCAGTCGGTGGGCTCCTTGGCGCCGGTCCAGGTGTGCAGCCCCCAGCCGTCGTAGTCGCCGTCGGCCCGGTAGTAGTGCAGGACGGCCTTGCCGGTGTCCTGCGGCGGGTAGGCGCCTTCGGGGGCGGTGTCGGCCTGGCCGTCCTCGCCCTGCGCGATCCACACCTGCCCGGTCCTCGCGAGGTCGACGGTGCGCTCCGGCCCGTCCGCGACACCGGCCTTCTCGACGGTGTACGGGACCGAGGAGGCACCCTCCGGCACCTTGATCCAGGCGAAGGCACCGTAGGCGTCCCGGCCGGTGAACGCGGCGGTGGTGTCGCCGGACCTGACCTGCCGGCCGTCGTAGGCGCCGTCGGCACGCTTGTAGTGGATGACGGCGTAGTCGCGTTCGACGGCGACGGGCTTCGCCGGGGCCGGTGCCTGGCCGGCGGTCGACGCGGCGAGCGTGCTCGCGGTGCGTCCGGTGCGGTCGACGACGACGGCCTTGTAGCGCAAGGGCGTTCCGGCGGCGGTGTGTGCGCCGATGGTCTGGGTGACCTTGTACGGGGCGTGGTCGGCGGTGCCGAGGGTGGTCCACTTGCCGTTGCCGGTCTGGGCGGCGAAGACGACCCGGTTGAGGGAGCCGCCGTTCACGTCGGCGGTGAGCTCGACGGTGCCGGTGGCTCCGGCGGCCGGTGCCTTCAGCGTGACCGAGGGCTTGGCGGCAGGGGCGGCCAGGGGCTTCGCGGCGCGCAGCACGATGCTGGACAGCGCCGGGACGGTGACGGTGATCTTCTTGTCGGAGCCGCTGCGGACCGTACCGGAACCGCCGTACAGGGTGCGGAAGTCCATCCGGGCGGACTCGGTCGGCAGGTCGACGGTCTTCGCGGCCGTGCCGTTGTTGGTGGCGACGACGTACTCGTCGCCGCGCGCCGGGTCCGTACGGGAGAAGGCGTAGACGGAGCCCTCGGCGTACCGCTCGCTCTGCACGCCGTCGCGCAGCGCCGGGTTCCGGGCGGTCAGCCCGGACAGGGCGGCGATGGACCGGTAGAGCGGGTGGCCCGGGTCGTAGGCGTCGGAGGCGTGCGTACGGTCGGTGCCCAGTTCGTCGTCGTCGAGGTAGTCGGCGGTCTTCGAGGCGAACATGGTCTGGCGGGCGTCCTTGTCACCGCCGGCGCCGGTGAAGCCCTGCTCGTCGCCGTAGTAGACGACGGGGTTGCCGCGGCTGAGGAACATCACCTCGTTGGCCAGCCGGGCCCGCTTCACCAGCTCCGCGTCATCGGCCTTCGGGTTGTCCTGCTTCAGGAACGTCCCGATGCGGCCCATGTCGTGGTTGCCGAGGAAGGTCACCTGCTCGTAGGCGTTGGCCTTGTCGGTGGTGTACCGGTAGTCGTCGCCGAAGACGGCGGCGAGCTTCGAGGCCGGGGCGCCCTGCGAGGCGTACTGGCGGGCCGCTTCCTGGAAGGGGAAGTCGAGCGTGGCGTCCAGCCGCCCCTGGGTGACGTAGGGCGAGGTGATCGCGGTGTCGGCGGAGTAGACCTCGCCGAACATGAAGAAGTCCTTGCGCCCGTGCCCGGCCGCGTAGGTGTCGAGCGCGGTCGCCCACTGGGTCCAGAAGTCCATGTCGACGTGTTTGACGGTGTCGATCCGGAAGCCGTCGATATCGAAGTCGCGGACCCACTTCTCGTAGATCTTCTCCATCCCGGAGACGACCTCGGGCCGCTCGGTCCACAGGTCGTCGAGCCCGGAGAAGTCGCCGTACGTGGTGGACTCGCCGGCATAGGTCGAGTCACCGCGGTTGTGGTACATCGTCGGGTCGTTGAGCCAGGCCGGCGTCTTGCCGCCGGAGGTGACCGGCTTGTACGGGAAGGAGCCGGCGTCCACCTTCGCCATGCCCGCCGCGTCGTCGAAGGGGCGGCCGTTGCGGTCGAGGTAGGGGTAGGCGCCCTTGGGCTTGTAGCCGTACGTCTTCTCGGCGTAGTCGACGGTGTCGGCGGTGTGGTTGGTGATGACGTCGAAGAAGACCTTCATGCCCTTGCCGTGGGCCTTGTCGATCAGCTTCGTCAGGTCGGCGTTGGTGCCGAAGTGCGGGTCGACCTGGGTGAAGTCGGTGATCCAGTAGCCGTGGTACCCGGCCGAGGCGTCCTTGCCGGTGCCCTGCACGGGCCGGTTCCTGAAGATCGGGGCCAGCCAGATGGCGGTGGTGCCGAGTCCCTTGATGTAGTCGAGCCTGCTGGTCAGCCCCTTGAGGTCGCCGCCCTGGTAGAACCCCTTGTCGGTGGGGTCGTACCCGGTCTCCAGGCGCGAACCGGTCAGCCCGCCCTTGTCGTTGCCGGTGTCGCCGTTGGCGAACCGGTCGGGCATCACGAAGTAGAACTGCTCGCGGGTCAGGTCGTGCCGGGCCGGCTCGGCGGCCAGCTTCGCGTCCGAGGGCGCGGCGGGCGGCCCGGCCGCGGCGGCGGGCAGCGCGGGCACCAGGGCCGCGCACAGGGCGGCCGCGACGACGGCGGCGGGCGCCGCTCTTCGCGCGGGCACGCGCGGGTACGGACGTATCACTCGGGTTCTCCTCGAAGGGGGTGTACGGGTACGAGGCCGGACGGGCGGAATTCAGCCCGTCCGGCGATTGAGGACACGGCGCGGCCGGAGACCGCTCGGCCCACGGAGAGACCTCAGTTCCGCCAGGCATCCGCGGTCAGGGCGACCTTGCCGGAGGAGGGCACCGTGGCCGTGCGGTTGGCACCGCTCTCCCAGGTGACGTTGCCGCTCGCGTCCTTGCGGACGTACTTGTACTCGAACGACGTACCGGCGGGCAGGCCGACGTCGAGCTTCCAGACGGGGTAGGCGGCCGGGTCCAGCTTCGGCGCGGCGCCGGGGTTCCAGTTGCCGAGGGCGGACTGGTTGCCGGTGACGTAGATGTTCTGGCCCGGCTGGGTGGTGGCGTTGACCCCGAACGAGGCGCCGGAGGTGCCGGTCCCGGGGCCGGTCGGGTCCGTCGGATCGGTGGGGCCACCGGCGCAGGTGCGGGCGTTCGTCTGGAGGGCGAGTGCGGTGCCGGCGCCGAGGGTGGCGGTGAAGCGGCCCGAGCCGTCCACGGTGACGCCGTTGCCCGACTGGATGTCGCAGTAGGCACCGGCGGGCAGCGAGGTCTGGAACGTGCGGGACAGCGTGGAGCCCTCGTGGTTGATCACGACGTACGCCTTGGAGCCCCGGCCGAAGGCGATCTGGTCGCCGCCGTTGTCCCACCAGTTGGTGACGGCCTCGCCGCGGGCGGTGTTGCGGAAGCCGACCATGGAGGCGATCTCCCGCCAGGCGTGCTGGCACTTCCAGCCGTCGCTGTAACAGGCGTTGACCGTGCCTCCGTTGGGCGGTCCGGCGTCCTTGTCGGACCACTCGTAGCCGGAGTGGACGTCGGGCGAACCGTAGGGCCAGGCCAGCATGAACACGCTGGCGAGCGTGTAGTTGGCACCGTCCTTGTAGCTCAGTGTGTCGCCGCCGCGCTCGGTGTCGTGGTTGTCCACGAACACCGCGGCCTTCGAGGAGGCCATGAAGCCCCAGCCCTCGCCGAAGTTCTTCAGGTTGGCGAGGTTCTCGTTGTTGAAGACCTGCTTGAGGCTGCGGGCGTACCGGAACTCCTGCACGTCCCCGGTGCCGGCGTACTCGTCGGGCGAGACGGCCTCACCGGCTCCGTAGATCGCCTCCTGCTTCCAGTACGCGGCCGGGTTGCTCAGCCGGGACTTGATGTTGGCCAGGTCGTCCTCGGGGATGTGCTTGGCCCCGTCGATGCGGAATCCGTCGACGCCGAGCGCGAGCAGGTCGTTGAGGTATCCGGCGATGCGGCCGCGTACGTAGTCCTCACCGGTGTCCAGGTCGGCCAGGCCGACGAGTTCGCAGTGCTGGACGTTGTAGCGGTCCTGGTAGTTGCTGATCTGCGCGGTGCAGTCGTCCATGTCGGGCGCGGAGTACAGCCCGGGGTAGTCGTACTTCGTGTACGAGGACCCGCCGGTACCGGTGCCGGAGCCCGCCGACATGTGGTTGATGACGGAGTCCGCGACGACCTTGACGCCCGCGCTGTGGCAGGTGCCGACCATGGCGGCGAACGAGGCGCGGTCGCCGAGCCGTCCGGCGATCCTGTAGCTGACCGGCTGGTAGGAGGTCCACCACTGCCCGCCCTGGATGTGCTCCTGGGGCGGCGAGACCTGCACGTACCCGTAACCGGCCGGACCGAGGGACTCCGTGCACGCCTTGGCGACGGAGTCGAACTTCCACTCGAAGAGAACTGCGGTGACGTCCTTGGTGCCCGGCGCGGCGGCCTGGGCGCTCGTGCCGGGGACCACGAGAGCGGCGGCGCCCGCCATCAGGGCGAGCGCTGCAGACAGGGGTCTGCGTGCCATGTCATTCCTCCTGCGGTGGGGGAAATGCGAGTGACGGCTGTCGAGTTGTCTCGGCCTCGTACGGCAACGCACCCTGCCCTCAAGGCTCCTGAAGGTTCTTGCTGCAAGAATGCAAACCTTGCCGCGGGGAGACCGTACGAGCCCGCCAGGTCCCGGTCAACCCTTTGGACATCAACTGCTCACATCCTGCTCACACCCACGAAATACCGCAGATTTCTTCCTGCAAGCTCTTACGCAAAACATTGCAGCCCTGTTACGTTTCTCCCGACTCCGGTCCGGTCGGCCGGGGGTCCCGTTACCCCGGGCCCCACGCGCCCGTCCGGCCGGGCCGGTCACGGACAAGAGGGGCACCCGAAGTCACACTCCCCGCCGGCCCACCCCGGGCCGACTCCGGGTGCCCCTCCTGCACGCGGGGGCCGCTTCCCCCGTCGCGGCCGCCGTCGGGCGACGCGCCCGCGGTCCGAACGCTCAGCGCAGCACCGCGGCCAGCAGATCGGCCCCCAGCGTCGTCAGATCGGGCAGATTGAGGGTGTAGCGGACGTAGCGACCGTGCCGCCGGGCCGTGAGCAGGTCCGCTCGGCGCAGGACAGCGAGGTGGCGGGACACCTCCGGGGGTGACAGTTCCCAGGCCTGGGCCAGCTCACCGGTCGTGTGCGGGCCGCGGGCCAGGGTACGCAGCAGCCGGAGCCGTACCGGATGCGCGAGCGCCTCCAGTCGTAGCGTCACCGTTTCCAGCGCTACCGGCTCCGTCGGACTCGCCCCGGCCACCGGGTACTGCACCACCGGTTGCCATCCGGGGGCGTGGACGGCCACCAGGTGCGGGCGGCCGAAGGCGCTGGGGATGAAGGTGACTCCGGTGCCGTGGGCGGCGGTCGCGTTGTCCTGCAGCTTGTCCACGATGATGCAGTCGCCGTCCGGGGACAGGGTGACGGCGCCGGAGACCGAGGCGAGTGCCGCACCGATGCCCTGGTGCTTCAGCAGGTCGTTCTTCAGACGCAGGTCGGTGGCGAGTTGTACGGCGACGCCCGTCCACGCGGCGTCGAAGAAGGCCTCGGCGCACTGTTCGAGGGTGTGGCGCACCCGTGCCCGCACGGCGGCCGGGTCCGCCAGCAGCCGTTCCGCGAAGGCTTCCTGGATCGCGCCCCGGGCCTGGGCGAGGTCCAGGGCCCGCTCACGCGCCGTCGCGTCGGCGAGCGGCGACGGCGCGGCGAAGTTGACCCGGTTACTGCCGCAGGTGGTGATGAGCGCGGCGGTCACATAGGTTTCGTTGTCGATCCGGTCCACGTCGTCCAGCTCCTCGGCGAGGGTGAGCCGGGGGCGCGCGGGGACCAGGAAGTCGGCCCGTGAGGAGCGCCAGAGGAACTCCGCCTCCCTGAGCCGTTCGGCAAGCTCCGGCCGGAGCCCGGCCCAGACGTCCCCGGCCCAGCCGGCGAGCTGCGGGTGATGCGCGGGTTCGGCCAGCACGTGCAGCATGGCGGTCAGCTCGGCCAGCGGGGAGGGAGCGAACCGCAGTTGTCCCGTCGGCAGGCCCCCGATGTCGATCCTCAACGTCATCCCCTCATCATCGCCGGTCAGTTGGCCGGCGACCACGTCGATTGACGATGTCCGTCAACCGGCCTGGCCGGCTCCGCTGCCGGCCGCACCGTTGACGCCATGGCAACCACCACCAAGCTCCAGCCGCGCGACCTCGTCCGCGCCTGCGGAGGCCCCCGCTACGCAGTCGCCCTGACCGTGGACGCACTCGGTACCGGGCTGCTGCGGCCCCTTCTGCTGCTCTACGGGGTCTCCGTGCTGCGGCTGACCGCGCCGGCCACCGGCATCGCCATGACAGCCGGCGCCGTCGTGGGTCTGGTGTGCATGCCCGCGGTCGGCCGCTGGCTGGACCGGGGCGCACGCAGCACGGTCGTGGCGGCGTCGATGCTGGTGCGGGTGCTGGGTGTGGCGCTGCTGCTGGCCGCCCCGGCGGGAGACGTCCGGCTGTTCGCGGCGGCGGCGCTCTTCCTCGGCATCGGCAACCAGGCATGGCCGGCCGCCCACGCCGCCCTCGTGGCCACGGTCGCCCACGGCCGGGAACGCGACGTCGCCCTCGCCGGGAGCCGCGCCCTGCGCAACGCCGGCCTGGGCGTGGGCGCCCTCCTCGCCACCGCATGCCTGGCGGGCGGCACCGCGGCCCTGCAGGCGCTGGCAGCCGTCACCGGGCTCGCCTACCTCGCCGCGGCGGCCCTGGCATGGTCGGTCCACGTGCACGCTCATCCGGCCGCCGCCCCGGCCACGGGCGGCAACGACGGGCCCGCGCCCCGGATGCGCGCGCTGCTGGCCGCCAACGTGATCTACGTCTTCTGCCTCAACGTCCCCGAAATCGCGCTCCCCCTGGTCCTGGTGACACAGCTGCACGCGTCCCCGGTGTGGTCGGGGGCCATCTTCGTGGCCAACACCGTGCTGGTGGTCTCCCTGCAGGTTCCGGTCACCGTCCTGATGTCCCGCTTTCCTCGCCGGTCCGTACTGGCGGTCGGCGGCGTGGTGCTCACGGTGTCCTACCTCGGCTTCCTCGCGGCCACCTTCCTGGGACACGACGTGGCCGCCCCGGCCGTCGCCGCGGTGTCCGTGCTCTGCACTCTCGGCGAGATCATCTACGCGGGCAGCGCCACGACGCTGGTCACCGCCCTCGCCCCGGCCCATGCCCTGGGCCGCGCCCTCGCCCGCTTCCAGCTCTCCACGGGCTTCGGCCTCTCCGCCTCGCCGGCGGCCATCACCGCTCTCGCATCCCACGGCCCGGCCGCCCTCTGGGGCACCCTCGCCGCCGCGACGCTCCTCTCCGCCGGAGCCGTCGCCACCGAGAAGGACGGCGACGGGCCCTGCCCCGAGCACCCTTCGCCCTGACCGGGCAGCGGGGCCCCGCGGAGTCCGGTTCCCCCGTCCGGCCGGCAGGGGCCTCTCCCGGCGAGGAGCGGCGTTGTTGCCGTCGCTACTGCCGTCCGCCGGATCAGCCCAGGTAGGGGCTTTCGCGGCGTTCCATGAAGTGCTGGAGCCTGAGCTGGTGGGTGTGGTGCATCGACAACTGCGCGATCTCTTCCGGCGGTACGAACCGGAGCTCTGTGGACTCGTCGGAGATCTCCAGCCGGCCGCCGGTGATGCGGGCGGTGAAGCAGACGTTGAACTGGCGGCGAACCTCGCCGTCCGTGTAGGCGATGATGTGTTTCGGATCGGTGTAGGTGCCGACCAGGCCGGTGATCTCGACGTCCAGACCGGTCTCTTCCCTGACCTCGCGGACGGCCGTGCCGGGCAGAGAGTCGGTGAGGTCCATGCCACCTCCCGGCAGGGCCCACAGATCATTGTCGCGGCGGCGCTGGAGAAGGATGCGCCCGTGATTGTCGGTGACGACAGCGGATGCGGCCACGACCATGCTGTTCGGCTCGGGCGCGTTCGGGTCGTCGTAGTGTTCGGTGCGCGCCACGGTCAGCCTTCCACTTGTACGGGCGTCGCCGTCGTCCACACGGCGTCGAAGCTCTCGGCGTAGGTGTCGAACACCCCGCCTGTCTCGTGTCGGCGAAGATGCCATACGGGGGCGGCGTAGGCGTTGACGCCCCAGACGTGGGCGTTGACGAGCTGCTGGTCGTCGGCACGGTAGAGGGAGTTGTAGAGCGTGGTGCTGTGGGTGCGGACTTCGATGCCGAGGGTGCCGGCGAGCGGCCTGTAGTGCATGAGCGCGAGGCGGCAGCGGGATTCGATGGCGTGGCCGAACCGCTCTTCTTGGCCGCGGGCTTGGACGTTTTCGCTGTCGGGGTCCCCGACCGCGATGCGGACGGTGCAGCCTTCGGCGGCGCGTTCGGTGAGGAGTTCGTTCAGCCGGGGGTACGCCTCGTGGAGGAAGACGGCCGCGTAGACAAGGATGTCGATCCGTTCCCGGGCCTGGGCCATCAGGTCGGTGAACGCCGACACGGGGAGGTCGGCCCGCTGCTCGTAGAGCGCCACCAGCTCAGGGCTGATGGCGCGGACGGGGCGGGCCTGGCGGAGCGCCGGCCAGAGTGCGTGCACGTCTTCTCCCAGGGCCTTGGCCGCCTGGAGGGCGGTGGCACGGCGTGGGATACGCCCGAGGTTCACCCAGCGCTCGACCGACTTGGGGTCGACCTCGACCTGCTGAGCGAGTGCGGCGTACGTCCAGCCTCCCGTCGCCATGACGGCTCGTAGTCTCTCGTTCCGCACGAGTCTCCCCCCTCATCTCAGGACGGCACTAGGGACGTTCCACACGGTGCAGGACGTCCCGAAGCGGGTTTTGGTGGAGGTTCCTTCGTCCCGGTGACCGGCGTGAGGATCGGTGCCGACCCTGCGGCACCGACAGACCCCAGGGCACGCATCACCGCCGCCGAGGAGCGTCACCGTGCCAATGAGCGCCACCCCGTGTGTTCCCGCCCTACAACTGACCGCCCAGCCGCCCGCCCCCTCGCCGGGGTGGTCACGATGAACGCCCCCGCCCCCGATGCCGGCGCTCTGGCGGTCGACCGGCGGAATGGCGAGGTGGGCGTGGTGATGGGACACGTGGGGACGTACATGCAACTTCGACCGCTGGGCGGTGGCCGGGAGTGGGACGTGCCGCCCCAGGACGTACGTCCGCCGACCCCGGCCGAAGAGTTGAGCGCCAAGGTGGCCGTGGCCAACCGAAGGTGGCGGCGGTGACCCCGCACTCGGTCCTGCGCTACGGCATCTGGACGCTCCAGCCCGACCGCGAGCCAGATGCGGAACCGGTCCTGTACGCGATGCAGTGCGCCGTGGACGGAGAGACCTCACCGACGAGCGAGGACTTCGCCGAACCGCAGGACTGGGTGCTGCGGCATTGCGGCCGGAACCCGTCCCACCACACCTACCGAGAGCTCATCACCCGCCCCTGGCGGACCTGGCGCCAGATGCGACCCGCTGGGTTCGCCCCATCAGCAGCCCACCCCGGAGACGGAGCCGCGCTCGCGTCACCCCCCGCGCACCGCCGCCACCACCGCCGCCGTCGACCCCCGTACCACCAGCTCCGGCTGGAACACGTACTCCGTGCGCTGGACGGGGCTGCCGGCTATCTCCTCCAGCAGGGCGCCGACCGCCGCCGCCGCCATCGCCTGGACGGGCTGGCGGACCGTGGTCAGCGGGGGGTCGGTGAACGCGATGAGCTGGGAGTCGTCGAAGCCGACCACGGACACCTCGCGCGGCACCGACAGGCCCCGGTCGCGGGCGGCGCGGACCACGCCGAGGGCCATCAGGTCGCTGCCGCAGACGATGCCCGTGCAGCCCCGGTCGAGCAGTCCGCCGGCCGCCACCTGGCCGCCCTCGACGCTGAACAGCGTTGAGCACACCATGAGTTCGGCCTCGGAGCGGTCCATCCCCAGCAGCGACACCGCCGCGTCCACGAAGCCGTCGCGTTTGCGGCGGGAGGGGACGTAGCGCTGCGGGCCGATCGCCAGGCCGACCTTGCGGTGGCCGAGTTCGGCGAGGTGGCCCACGGCCATGCGGACGGCGGCGGTGTCATCGGGCGATACGAAGGGGGCGCTGATCCGTTCGTTGTAGCCGTTGATCAGGACGAACGGCACGCCCCGGTCGGTGAGGGCGGCGTAGCGCGCCGGGTCGGCCGAGGTGTCGGCGTGCAGTCCGGAGAGGAACACGATGCCGCCGACGCCGCGTTCGACGAGCTGCTCGACGAGTTCGTCCTCGGTGGCGCCGCCGGGCAGCTGGGTGCAGAGGACCGGCGTGTAGCCGTGGCCCGCCAGGACCTGTTCCACGGACTGCGCGAACGCCGGGAAGATCGGGTTGGTGAGTTCGGGCGTCACCAGTCCGATCAGTCCGGCGCTGCGCTGCCGCAGCCGTACCGGGCGCTCGTAGCCGAGGATGTCGAGCGCCGCGAGCACCCGCTGACGCGTGGTGTCCGCGACGCCCGGCTTGCCGTTGAGCACCCGGCTGACGGTCGCCTCGCTGACCGAGGCCTGTCCGGCGATGTCGGAGAGCCTCAGCGCGCCGCCGGCCCTGGGCGGGGGGACCGTCACACCGTCCACCACACCGTGGTGTCGGCCGGGAGCTCGATCTCGGCGCCGTCGGTGGTGACCGGGGCGCTGGACAGCAGGACGGTGCCGCGTACGGGGATGCGGACCGGGGCGCCGGTGGTGTTGACGGTGCAGACGAAGCCGGGGCGGGCGAAGATCAGCAGGCCCTCGGGGGCGTCCAGCCACTCCACCGCTGTTCCGGCACCGAGCCCCGGGTGCGCCCGGCGGGCGGCGATCGCGGCCCGGTACAGCTCCAGGGTGGAGCCGGCCGCACCGGTCTGGGCCTCGATGCTCAGCTCGCCCCAGCCGGTGGGCTGCGGGAGCCAGCTGCCGCCGTCGCCGAAGCCGTACGAGCTGCCCTCGCGGGTCCACGGGATCGGCACCCGGCAGCCGTCGCGGAAGCCGTCCTGGCCCTCGGCCCGGAAGAACGACGGGTCCTGGCGGGCCTCGTCGGGCAGGTCGGTGACGTCGGGCAGGCCGAGTTCCTCGCCCTGGTAGACGTAGGCGGAGCCGGGCAGCGCCAGCATGAGCAGGCTGGCCGCGCGGGCTCGGCGCAGGCCAAGGTCGCGGTCGCCCGCGGTCCGGATCTGGGTGCCGAGGCCGGGCGGGTTGGCGAACCGGGTGGCGTGCCGGGTGACGTCGTGGTTGGAGAGCACCCAGGTGGTGGGGGCGCCGACCGGGCGCATCGCGTTCAGCGAGGTGTCGATGACGGCGCGCAGCTCGGCGGCGTCCCAGGCGGTGGCCAGGTACTGGAAGTTGAACGCCTGGTGCATCTCGTCGGGGCGTACGTAGTTGGCGGTGCGCTCGACGGTCGGGGTCCAGGCCTCGGCCACGGCGATCCGCCCGCCCGTCGCCCGCCGCCGCCCCTCTGGCGAAGGCCCTTCGGGCCCCATCGCATCGGGGTACTCGTCGAGGATGGTGCGCCAGCTGCGGTAGACCGCGTGCACACCGTCCTGGTCGAAGAAGGGCATGACATCGTTTCCGAGCAGCTTCAGCTGGTCGTGCGTGCCCAGGTCGGGCAGCCCCTCGGCCTTGACGAGGCCGTGTGCCACGTCGACCCGGAAGCCGTCGACGCCCATGTCGAGCCAGAAGCGCAGGATCGAGCGGAACTCGTCCGCGACGGCCGGGTGCTCCCAGTTGAAGTCGGGCTGTTCGGGCGCGAAGAGGTGGAGGTACCAGTCGCCGGGCGTGCCGTCCGGGTCGGTGGTCCGGGTCCAGGCCGGTCCGCCGAAGATGGACTCCCAGTCGTTGGGCGGGAGTTCGCCGTGCGCGCCCTTTCCGGGGCGGAAGTGGTAGCGGTCGCGCAGGGCGGAGCCGGAGCCCTCGGCGAGCGCGCGCTTGAACCACTCGTGCTGGTCGGAGGAGTGGTTGGGCACCAGGTCGACGATGATCCGCAGACCCAGGTCGTGGGCGTCCCGGATCAGCGCGTCGGCGTCCAGCAGGGTGCCGAACATCGGGTCGATGGCCCGGTAGTCGGCGACGTCGTAGCCCGCGTCGGCCTGCGGGGAGGCGTAGAAGGGGCTGAGCCACACGGCGTCGACGCCGAGGTCCCTGAGGTACGGGAGCCGGGCGGTGACGCCTGCGAGATCGCCCATGCCGTCGCCGTTGCCGTCGGCGAAACTGCGCGGATAGACCTGGTAGATCACCGCGTCCTGCCACCAGCCGGTGCGGTGGCCCGGGGCGTCGGTGGACGTGCCGGTGGAGGGGGCAGCGAGGTGCTGGGTCATGTCGTCCCTGGGGTGTCTGGGTGGGGAGTGGCGCCGGAACCGGGTCGGGATGCCGGCGCCACCGTGACTTGGTGCGTGCGGGTCGTGCTGCTGCCGTTGGGGAAGGGTGCGGCCGAGATCGCCGGCGCCCTCCCCGCTCAGCCCTTGACGGCTCCGGCGGACATGCCGGTGACCAGGTGCTTCTGCGCGAACAGGAAGACCAGGGCCGCGGGTATCGCGATCAGCACGGACGCGGCCGTCATCGGACCCCACTGGGCCCCGTACTGGTTGACGAACAGTTGGAGGCCGCCCGCGAGGGTGAGGTTGTCCTCGCCGACCATGAAGGCGGAGGCGTAGGCCACCTCGCCCCAGGCGGTGATGAACGAGTAGAACGCGGTGACGGCGAGGCCGGGCTTGGCCAGCGGCAGGATGAGCCGCCAGAACGTGCCGAACGGGGTGAGGCCGTCGACCTGCCCCGACTCGTCGATCTCGCGCGGGATGGTGTCGAAGAAGCCCTTCATCATCCAGGCGCAGAAGGGCACCGAGATGGTGAGGTAGGTGATGACGAGACCGGCGGGCTTATTGAGCAGTCCCATGCCCGCCATGATGTTGTAGATCGGCACGATGAGGACCGCGACCGGGAACATCTGGGTGACGAGCAGCGTCCACATCAGTCCGCGCTTGCCGGGGAAGCGGAAGCGGCTGACGGCGTAGCCGGTCGAGGCGGAGACGATGACGCCGAGGAGTGTGGTGAACCCGGCGACGAGCACCGAGTTGCCGAACCAGGTGAGGAACTTCGTGTTCTGGATCAGGTTCGAGTAGTTCTCGAAGGTCGTCGCCTTGAAGAAGTCCGTCGTCGTCGCGAACTGGGCGGGCTTCAGCGAGGTGAGCAGCACCCACAGCACGGGGAACACGGCGATCACCGAGGCGACGACGAGCGTCAGGTGCAGGGCGGTGGAGGCCAGCGGTGAACGCTCGCCACGCAGCCGGACCTTGGACGCGGAGTGCCGCGCGGCGGGCGTGGGGATGGTGGTCACCAGTCGTCTCCCTGGGTGCGCAGGACTCGCCGGTAGATGGCGGCGAAGATCAGCAGGAGTACCAGGATCAGCACACCCCATGTGGAGGACTGCGCGAAGTCGCGCGGGCTGATCTCAAAGGAGAACTTGTACGCCTGAGTCACCAGGATCTGGGTGGCGTCGCCGGGTCCGCCCCGGGTCAGCAGGTAGATGACCGGGAACATGTTGAAGGTCCAGATCGTGGAGAGCAGGATCACCGTCGTGGAGACGGGACGCAGTCCGGGCAGCGTGATGTGCCGGAAGCACTGCCAGGCGGTGGCGCCGTCCATCTCGGCGGCCTCGTAGTGCTCGCTGGGGATGGACTGCAGGCCGCCGAGCAGGGCGACCATCATGAACGGCACACCGAGCCAGACGTTGACGGCGATGACGGCGAACTTCGCCCAGGTCGGGTCGTTCAGCCACGGTATGCCGTCGAAGCCGGCCCCGGAGAGGATCTTGTTGAGCAGCCCGCGGTCCTCGTTGTAGAGGAAGCGCCAGGCGAAGACGGAGACGAAGCCGGGGATGGCCCAGGGCAGGATGAGCGCCATCCGGTAGGCGGAGCGTCCCGCGATCCGCCGGTTGAGGATGTTGGCGAGCGCCATCCCCAGGGAGAAGGTGATGGCCACGCAGGAGACCGTCCACACCAGGGTCCAGCCGAGCGTGCCGAGGAACTGTTCGCCGGTGAGCGCCTCGGTGTAGTTGTCCAGGCCCACGAACTTGTACGTGGCGGGCAGGTGGTTGACACCGATGGACCGTTCGACGTTGCGTTCGTTGGCGTCGGTCAGCGACAGGTAGATGCCGCGGACCAGCGGATACCCGATGATCACGCCGATCACGGCGACGACCGGGGCGACCATGGTCCAGGCGTACCAGTGGGTCGACAGGGCCCGCCGGAGCCGGCCCGGGGGCGGTGGGTTGCCAGTACCGCGGCTCCGGCCGCGGGCGACGGTGTCGTCGCCCGCGGCCTTCGCCACCGACTGGCTGGTGTGGACAGCCATCAGCCGGCCTGCCTTCCTGGGTTACTTCCAGCCCTTGAGGAGCTTGCGGTAGGAGTCGCCGGTCGTCTTGACGGCCTTCTCCGGGGAGGTCTGTCCGGTGAGGACCTTCGTGTACTCGGTGACGAGCGGCGCGAAGAGGCTGCCGGTCTCCGGGATCCAGGGGCGCTCGACGGCGCTCTCGACGACGGGCTTGAAGAAGCCGACGATCTCGTTGTCGACGACGCTCTCCTGCGCGTAGGCCGAGGTGCGGGTCGGCAGCAGGTTGAGCTCCTTGGTGACCTGGGCCTGGGTCTTGACGGAGGTCATGTAGTCGACGAAGGCGTAGGAGGCGTCGAGGTTCTTGGAACCGGCGTAGACGGCGAGGTTGTGGCCGCCCTGCGGGGCGCCCTGTGCGGCGGAGCCGGCCGGGACCGGGGCGACGCCGAGGTTGGCCTTGTCCTTGAACTCCTTGCCGGTGTAGGTGTCGGCGACGGCCCACGGGCCGTTGATCATCATCGCGACCTTGCCGTCCTTGAAGGACGACTGCATGTTCTCCCAGCCGTCCGTCGCGTCGGTCTTGGCGGCGCCGGAGTCGACGAGGTCCTTGACGACCTTCATCGCCTTGACGCCGGCCGGGTTGTCGATGGTGACGGACTTGTTGGAGGCGTCGACCATGTCGCCGCCCTCGCCGTACAGGAAGGAGAGGAACCAGTACGCGTCGTCGCCGCGCAGGTAGAGACCGGTCTTGCCGGTCTTGTCCTTGATCTTCTTGGATACGGTCTTCAGCTCGTCGACGGTCTTGGGGACCTCGACGCCGGCGTCCTTGAAGATCTTCTTGTTGTAGAAGATGCCCATGGAGTCGATGACCTGCGGCACCGCGTACGTCTTGTCCTTGTACTCGGTGGACGCGGCGGCCTGCTTCAGGAAGTCGTCCGCCTTCTGGAGGGCGGGGGTGCCGTCCAGCGGGGCGAGGTAGCCGAGGTCGGCGAACTCGGGCGTCCAGGCGACCTCGGAGCGGATCACGTCGGGGGCACCGGAGCCGGACTGCGCGGCGTTCTTGAACTTGTTCTGCGCGTCGCCGAAGGGCACGTTGACGTACTTGACGTCGACCTTCGGGTGCTCCTTCTCGAAGCCCTCGGCGATCTTCTTGAAGACCTTGTCCTCGCTGCCCGCGGTGGAGGTGTCCCACCACGTCACGGTGCCCGAGAGCTCGCCCGAGCTCTTGGAGGTGCCGTTGGAATCGTCGTCATCGCTGCCGCAGGCGGTCGCCGCGAGCGCCAGGGCCGCGACCAGGGCGGTGGCCGTTATGCCACGTCGCATCTGAACTCCTTCAACTGCCGTACCGCTCCGTCGCGGCGCCGGGTCGACGTGAACGTAACAAGGATGAAAGAAGGCCGAAAGAGTTTGCGGAAGATTTCTGCAAGCTCCGGTGATCGTTACATTCGCGTGTCCTCAAGGTTGCCGTCAAGCCCCTTGACGCGGGCCCCTGAACCCTGACAGGGGCGGGCCACCGCCCATGATTGCGCAGTGCGACGATCAGATCGCAGCCGACGGACCGGCTTCGCAAGACCTTGCAAGATATTGCCGAAGTCCCTCGGAAGACCTTCGGAAGACCTCCACGGACGGAGCAACGGGAAGCGCCCCGGGCCTGCCCCGCAGCCGCCGGGGTCCGATTCCTGCGCATGGTGGGCAATCCGACCCGCTCCCGGTACAGTCCAGTCCCATGACCGCACGGCTTGCCGATATCGCAACTCAGGCGGGGGTCAGCGAAGCGACGGTCAGCCGTGTACTGAACGGCAAGCCCGGGGTTGCCGCTGCCACCCGCGAATCCGTCCTCGCCGCGCTCGACGTCCTGGGCTACGAACGGCCCGTACGGCTGCGCCGGCGCAGCGCTGGTCTGGTCGGCCTGATCACGCCCGAGCTGGAGAACCCCATCTTCCCGGCGCTCGCCCAGGTCATCGGGCAGGCGCTGACCCGCCAGGGCTACACCCCGGTACTGGCGACCCAGACGCCCGGTGGCTCCACCGAGGACGAGCTGACCGAGATGCTGGTGGACCGCGGCGTCTCGGGGATCATCTTCGTCTCCGGACTGCACGCCGACACCTCGGCCGATATGCAGCGCTACGAGCAACTGCGCGCCCAGGGAGTCCCCTTCGTACTGGTTAACGGTTTCTCGCCCAAGGTGCAGGCGCCGTTCATCTCGCCGGACGACCGGGCCGCGATGCGGCTGGCGGTGACGCATCTGGTGTCGCTGGGCCATACCCGGATCGGACTGGCCGTCGGGCCCAAACGGTTCGTCCCCGTGGTCCGCAAGATCGAGGGCTTCCACGCCACGATGCGGGAGCAGTTGAACCTCACCCCGGACGAGGTGGAGGGGCTGATCCAGCACTCCCTGTACACACTGGAGGGCGGCCAGGCCGCTGCCTCGGCACTGATGGAGCGGGGTTGCACGGCGGTGGTGTGCGCGAGCGACATGATGGCGCTGGGCGCCATCCGTGCTGCTCGCAGGCTCTCCAGGGACGTACCGCGCGATCTTTCGGTGGTCGGTTACGACGACTCGCCGCTCATAGCGTTCACCGATCCGCCGCTGACCACGATCCGGCAGCCGGTGACGGCGATGGGCCAGGCAGCGGTGCGCACGCTCCTGGAGGAGATCGGCGGCACTCCCGCCCCGCACAGCGAGTTCGTCTTCATGCCCGAGCTGGTCGTGCGCGGTTCGACCGCTGCGGGCCCCGGTCCGGATGCGGCACCGGCCGCCCCGACCGTCCAATAATCCCACGCACACCCGTAGTCCGCAGGACGTGCGAGCCGCGTAGCCCCACAGGCCCTTCGCGCCCTCCGCAGGACGTGCACGCCGCTTCCGACCGGAGGATCATCAGGCGGAGGGGGCAAATCTGGCAGACTCTGTGCCTATGGGTGAATTGAGCGTGAAACCACAGGAAGGCCGCACGGAGGCCACCCCGTCACCCATCGTGAACGAGGCGGCTCCCGAGGCGAACACGAAGCAGGCCGGCAAAGCGAACCGGCTGCGCAGACTGCGCGACCGCAGCCTGGCAGGGCTGCGGGCCCCGCGGTCCCCCAGACGGCCACGTCTCTGGTTCGAAATCCTGCTGATCGCGGTCAGTTACTGGCTGTACTCGCTGGTACGCAACGCCGTCCCCGAGCAGAAGGCGGCGGCCCTGGCCAACGCCGACTGGATCTGGTCGGTCGAGCGGTTCATGGGCATCGCCGTCGAACAGTCGGTCAACCACGCGGTCAACTCCGTGACATGGCTGATCGTGTCGATGAACTACTACTACGCGACACTGCACTTCGTCGTCACCATCGGTGTGCTCGTCTGGCTGTTCCGCCGCCACCCAGGACGCTACGCGGCGGCCCGCCTGGCCCTGTTCGCGACCACGGCGGCCGCGCTGGCCGGCTACTACCTCTTCCCGCTGGCGCCACCCCGTCTGATGAACGGCAGCAAGTTCATCGACACGGTCATGGTCCACCAGACCTGGGGTTCGATGGCCTCGGGCAACTTCAAGGAAATGTCGAACCAGTACGCGGCGATGCCGTCGATGCACATCGGCTGGTCACTGTGGTGCGGCCTGACCGTCTTCGCCCTGGCCTCCGCGCCCTGGGCGAAGATCCTGGGCCTGCTCTACCCGACGGTCACGCTGATCGTGATCGTGTCGACCGCGAACCACTTCTGGCTGGACGCGGTGGGCGGCATGGCCTGCCTGGCCTTCGGCTACGCGGTGTCGTACGCCTGGTACGGAGCGCTTCCGCACCATCTGCCGAGGCAGATCCCCCGGAAGACGGCCCGGCGCCCTCGCCTGTCCGCGCTCTCGGTGCACCGAGCGAAGGCCGCGGTGGGCCGGAACTGACGGGGCCGGGGCGTTATCAAGCCCCTCCGGCGATCGAGGAGCGAGGTCCGGGGCAGAGCCACAAAACCCGGGCGCGACGTCATCCGGCACCGCACCGGCCACTCTTCACACCGCCGCCCCGTAGAACAGCTCGTCCACCACCGCCCGCGCCCGCCGGGTGATCCGCCGGTAGTCGTCCAGCATGTCGCCGACGTGTCCGGGCTCGTACCCCAGGTACCGCCCCACCGCCGTCAGCTCCCGGGGCCCGGACGGGAAGGTGTCGGCCGGCCTCCCCCGCACCAGCATCACCGCGTTGCGGACCCGGGTGGCCAGCACCCACGCCTCGTCCAGCGTCTGCGCGTCCTCGGCGGAGATCAGCTCCGCCGCACAGGCCGCCGCCAGCGCCTCGCGGGTCCGGGTGGTCCGCAGCCCCGGCACCTCCCAGCCGTGCTGCATCTGCATCAGCTGGACCGTCCACTCGACGTCGCTCAGCCCGCCCCGGCCCAGCTTGGTGTGGAGCGTCGGGTCCGCCCCGCGCGGCAGCCGCTCGGACTCCATCCGGGCCTTCAGCCGCCGGATCTCGCGGACGGCGTCCTCCCCCAGCCCCTCCGCCGGGTAGCGCAGCGGATCGATCAGCTCGATGAAGTCGCTGCCCAGGTCCGCGTCGCCGGCCATCGGCTGGGCGCGCAGCAGTGCCTGGCTCTCCCAGACCAGCGACCAGCGCCGGTAGTACGCCTCGTACGACTTCAGGGTGCGGACCATGGGCCCGCTCTTGCCCTCGGGGCGCAGATCGGCGTCGATGATCAGCGGCGGGTCCGCGGTCGGCAGCTGGAGCAGCCTGCGCATCTCGGCCACCACCCGGTTCGCGGCACGGGCCGCCTCCTGCTCGTCGACGCCCTCACGCGGCGCGTGGACGAACAGGACGTCCGCGTCGGAGCCGTAGGCGAGCTCCTGTCCGCCGAAGCGGCCCATGCCGATGACCGCGAACCGGGTGGGGAGCGTGTCGCCCCACTCGGCGCGGACGGCGGCGCGCAACGCTCCGGCGATGGTGACGGCGTTGAGGTCGGTGACCGCGGTGCCGACGCGGTCGACGAGCGCGCCCGGGTCCTCTTCCGCGGGGCTTTCCTCGGTGCCGTAGGAGCCGATGAGGTCTGCGGACGTGGTCCGGAACAGCTCGCGCCGCCGCACCCCGCGCACCACCGCCACCGCCGATTCGGCGCCCTCCGAGCGCCCGACCGCGGCCAGCACCTCCTGCTCCAGGGCGTCCCTGCTGCGCGGCTTGAGCCCCTGCGGGTCGCCGAGGATCGCCACCGCCTCGGGGGCGCGCAGCAGCAGGTCGGGGGCGAGCCGGCCGGCCGACAGCACCCGGGCGAGGTTCTCCGCCGCCGCGCCTTCGTCACGCAGGAGGCGCAGGTACCACGGGGTCTTGCCCAGCGCGTCGGACACCTTACGGAATCCGAGCAGTCCGGCGTCCGGGTCGGCGGAGTCCGCGAACCAGCCGAGCAGCACCGGCAGCAGGGTGCGCTGGATGGCGGCCTTGCGCGAGACACCGGACGACAGCGCCTCCAGGTGTCGCAGCGCGGCCGCCGGGTCCTCGTAGCCGAGGGCTTCGAGCCGGTGCGCGGCGGCCTTCGTGCTGAGCCGGGACTCGCCGGGGGCGAGCTGGGCGACGGCGTCGAGCAGCGGCCGGTAGAACAGCTTCTCGTGCAGCCGGCGCACCACGGAAGCGTGCCGCTTCCAGGCCTGGTTGAGCTCGGTGACGGGGTCGGTGCGCATGCCGAGGGAGCGGGCGAGGCGTCGCAGGTCCGGTTCGTCCTCCGGGACGAGGTGGGTGCGGCGCAGCCGGTAGAGCTGGATGCGGTGCTCCATCGTGCGCAGGAAGCGGTAGGCGTCGTCCAGCTGTGCGGCGTCCACCCGGCCGACGTAGCCGCCCCGGGCGAGCGCGCCCAGGGCCTCCAGGGTGGAGCCGCTGCGCTGGGCGGGGTCGTTGCGGCCGTGCACGAGCTGGAGCAGCTGTACGGCGAACTCGACGTCCCGCAGTCCGCCGGGCCCCAGCTTGATCTCGCGGTCGACCCGGTCGACGGGGATCGTGTCGATGACGCGGCGGCGCATCTTCTGCACGTCCGGGACGAAGTTCTCCCGGTCGGCGGCCTGCCAGACGAGCGGCGAGACGGCCTCGACGTACTCGGCGCCCAGCTCGGGGTCACCGGCCACCGGCCGGGCCTTGAGGAGCGCCTGGAACTCCCAGGTCTTGGCCCAGCGCTGGTAGTAGGCGAGGTGCGAGGACAGGGTGCGCACCAGGGGCCCGTTGCGGCCCTCCGGGCGGAGGTTGGCGTCGACGGGCCAGATGGTGCCCTCGACGGTCGTGTCGGAGCAGATCCGCATCATGTGTGCGGCCAGCCGGGTGGCGGCGGGGATCGCGGCGCTCTCCTCGGCGCCGTCGGCGGGTTCCGCCACGAAGATGACGTCGACGTCGGAGACGTAGTTCAGTTCGTGGCCGCCGCACTTGCCCATCGCGATGACGGCGAGGCGGCACTGCGCGGCGTCATCGGGCGCCGCCGTACGCGCGATGGCGAGCGCGGCCCGCAGGGTCGCCGTGGCCAGGTCGGCGAGCTCGGCGGCGGTCTGGGCGACATCCGTGGTGCCGCACACGTCCCGGGCCGCTATCGACAGCAGGCACCGGCGGTAGGCGACGCGCAGGGCGTCCTGGTCGTCGGCCCCGGCCAGCTCGTGCTCGAACTCGGCCACCCCGGGGTGCAGATCGGTGGCCTCGTACGTGACGAGTGCCTGCCAGTCGCGCGGGTGGCGGGCCAGGTGGTCACCGAGCGCCTCGGAGGCCCCGAGCACCCCGAGCAGCCGGTCCCGCAGCGGCTTGGCGGTGACGAGGGTGTCCAGCAGGATCTGCCGCTCGTCCTCCTCCTCCGCCTCCACGAGCCGTACGACGCCGCGCAGCGCGAGATCGGGGTCGGCGGTGGCGCCGAGCGCTTCGAGGAGGACGGGGTCGGAGCGTACGGAGGAGAGGTCCGGCAGGTCGAGCAGCCGTTCGGCGGCGGACGGGTCGGTGAATCCGTGCCGCAGCAATCGGGTGAACGTACTGCTCCTGCGCCCCGGCAACGTCGTCATTCCGCGCTCTCTCCTGCTCGCCGCCCGATCACGTTCCAGTATTACGAGCCTAGGGCCTGTCCGGCGGATCAGGGTCGGAAAGGCACTGGTCCCGCACCGATGAGTAAGGGGCCGTCGCACAGTCTGTACTTCACCGGCACGTCCCGTTCAGCACTCTCCTGGAGGCCCGATCATGTCCGCAGCCGAACCGCACGCCGAGCTGGACCCCCGCTACAGCAGCTCCGGCGCCGAGCCCGCCCGCTGGGCCGACGCGCGGGAGCTGCTGTCCGGCGCCGAGCTGTACTGGCTGACGACGGTCCGCCCCGACGGCCGCCCGCACGTCACCCCGCTGATCGGGGTCTGGTGGCAGGGGGCGCTGTACTTCTCCACCGGCGCCGAGGAACGCAAGGGCCGCAATCTGGCGGCCAATGCCGAAGTGGTCCTCACGACCGGCATGAACACCTGGACCGAGGGCTTCGACGTGGTGGTGGAGGGCCGGGCGGACCGGGTGACCGACGCGGCCCTGCTGACCAGCCTCGCCCAGGCCTGGGAGGCGAAGTACGGGGAGTTCTGGCACTTCGACGTGGCGGACGGCCTTTTCGTGGGCGCCCAGGGCAACCGGGCCGAGGTCTTCGCGGTCTCCCCGCGCACGGTCTTCGGCTTCGGCAAGGGCGAGCGGTTCAGCCAGACCCGGTGGCGTTTCGCCTGAGCCGTCGGGAGGCTCGGCTACCGGGGCCGGGCGGGCATGGTCCCGATCACGACGGTGGCGTACAGCTCGTCGCAGCTGACCACCCGAGGGATCAGCCCGCTGCCGCCGATGGTCTCCTCGGCGAGGGCGGCCTGCCGTTCGCTGGCCTCGACGAGCAGGCTGCCGCCGGGCGCCAGCCACCTCGGCGCCTCGGCGGCCACCCGCCGCATGACGTCGAGGCCGTCACCGCCGCCGTCGAGCGCCACCAGCGGCTCGTACACGCGCGCCTCCGCGGGGAGCAGGGCGACATCCCCGCTCGGTACGTACGGCACGTTGGCGAGCAGTACGTCGACGCGCCCGCGCAGCGAGCCGGGCAGCGGCGCGAAGAGGTCGCCCTCGTAGACCCGGCCCAGCTCGCCGACGTTGCGCCTGGCGCAGCGCACGGCGGCGGGTTCGACGTCACAGGCGTGGAGTTCGACGTCCTCCAGAGCCGCGGCGAGCGCGGCGCCGAGCGCGCCCGTGCCGCAGCAGAGGTCGACCACGACGGCGGGTCTCGCGGCGAGTTCCACGGCCTGCCGGATCAGGAACTCGGTGCGGCGACGGGGCACGAAGACCCCGGGGTCCACGGCGATCCGGAGCCCGCTGAACTCGGCCCAGCCCAGGACGTGTTCCAGGGGCAGACCGGCGGCGCGGCGCTCCACCATGGCGGCGAGCGCGGCAGGGTCCTCGGCGGTGGAGGCGAGGAGCTCCGCCTCGTCCTCGGCGAATACGCAGCCGGCGGTACGGAGTGTGGTGATGACGGCGGAGAGGTCGAGCGGAGACAGCGGGACCGGCATGGAGCGGAGCCTTTCGGGAAAACGCCGATGGGTGCTCCGCGGCCGGTTATGTCCGGTCGACCACGCGTTGACGAGGGGCGAGCACCCAGCCTGATACAGCGGTGATGGGTCCCACCTCCTCCGGTACGTCCCCGTGCGGGGATCCTTTGCTGCGTCCCCGTGCGGGGCACGTCACCCTACCCCAGCGCGGACCCGCTCATGCGGACCCTGCGGGCGGGCCGGATCAGCGCCGTCCGGGCCGCCAGTCGTTGCCGCCGTCGAAGAACCGGTTGTGCACGGCGACCGACGTGTTGGCCGCCCGGGTATGCCGCGCCTCGGCGCTGTGCAGCCGCTCGATCTCCTGGCCGTCGAAGTTGTCCGTGGGGCGGCGCCGCTCCTTCAGCATCAGCTTCACGATCAGGAAGACGATCACCGTGAACAGTGCACCGAACAGTACGAATATCTCAGCCATGGCTCCCCGTTCCCCCGCCCACTGCTGCCCTGGCAACCATTGTCAGTGATCGGACAGGTGCGGTCCAGCGGAACGGCGGGCTCCGCACGGAGGGGGTGGGCGGGCGTTCGGGTGTCAGTCGAGGGGCGTGGCCTGGTGGGCTGCCGCGACGGCGTCGATGCGGGCGGCGAGGTCGAAGTCCGCCTCGGTCAGTTTGTAGTCGGCGTCGTGCGTGGTGACCGCGATGCGCAGGTGGTCGATCCTCAGATCGATGTCGGCGTGGTGGCCGATGCGCCGTTCCCGGTCCGCGATGTGCACGATCATCGCGACGCCTGCGTGGTAGCGGATGTCGACGCGGCGGTGGATCTCGTCTCCGTCTCGCGTCCACTCCGGGAGCGCGGCCAGCCGCTCCGCGATCTCCCCGTCGGTCAGCGGCTGCGGTACGCCCGTCATGTCATCCCCTCCCGGTCACCGGTGCCGGCACAGGCCGAGCCGATCACCATCCATGCGGCTACGGGGCCCGGGGCCACCATCCGCGTCCACAAGGCGCCGTGCACCCGTGCGGGCCACGGTCGCACAACCACCCCTCCTCCAGCCACAACGAATGGTTGTACCTGCCTAGGATGACCAGGTGGACACCGAGGCATTGCGATCGTTCGTCCGGGCCGCCGAGCTCGGGCAGCTGCGGCATGCGGCCGACGAGCTGGGCGTGACGCAGCAGGCGGTCTCCAAGCGGATCGCCGCCCTGGAGCGGAAGCTGGAGGTCCGGCTGTTCACGCGGACCGCCCGGGGAGTGGAGCTGACCCTGGACGGCCGGGCCTTCCTCCCCCACGCACGGAGCATCGTCGCCGCCGTCGAGCGGGCCGTCGCCTCGGTCAGGCCGGGCTCACGGGCGCTCCGGGTGGACGTACTCGGCCTGCGGAGCGCGCAGGCCCTCGTGCTGCACAACTACTGGCGGTCGCGTCCCGGGTCCGGCCTCGACGTGGTGACCCTGCGGGTCAACGATCCGCGCGTGGCGGCCGCCGCCGTCGCGGCGGGCGATATCGACGCCTCGTTCCGCACCGTCACCGATCCGGACGCGCTGCCGTCCGGTGTGCGGATGCTGCACGCGTTCGACTCACCGCTGGAACTCCTGGTCGGCCCGGGGCATCCGCTCGCCTCCGCGCCCAGCCTGACACCGGCACAGTTGCGCAAGCACCGGATCTGGGTGCCGGGCATCGCGCCGCTGAGCGAGTGGTCGGACTTCTACGACCAGCTCGCCGCCGAATTCGACCTGCGTATCGACGCGGCCGGGCCGCACTTCGGCGACGAGGTGCTCCTCGACACCCTCGCGGAGTCCGGCCAGGTGGCCACCCTCGTCGGGGCGCGTGACCGGTACACCTGGCCGGCGGAGTACGGCCTGCGCCGCATCCCGGTCGTGAATCCGACCCTCGCGTACCCGCTGTCGCTCATCGTCCCCGCGGCAAACCCCCATCCAGGGCTGCGCGGGGTCATCGCCCACCTGGAAGGCCTGCCGACTGTCGCCGGACCGGTCTGGCGCCCGACCTGGGCAACGTGAACCGACCGTCGTCCCCGTCACCCGCACACCATCCCCGCGAAGGACCGTCGCTTGTCCAACGACCGCCTCATGCGCATCCACAGCCCCGAGTTCCGGGCCATGTCCGAACGAGTCCTGCGGGCCACCCGGCTCACCTCCCGGCTGAACGTCCTGCCCTTCGATGACGAGACCGGAAAGGCCGAGCTGTTCGCGGAGATCCTCGGCGGGCCGCTGCCGCCGAAGGTCACCGTCTACCCGCCCTTCTACACGGACCACGGGCTCCGACTGGACCTGGCCGAGCGGGTGTTCATCAACCAGAACTGCACGTTCCTGGACTACGCCGGCATCCGGCTCGGTGAGCGGGTGATGGTCGGCCCCAACGTCATGTTCATCACCGTCGGCCACCCGGTCGATCCCGAGGAGCGACGGGGCTGGCTGACCGGCGCGCCCATCGACGTCGCGGAGAACGTGTGGATCGGCGCCGGTGCCAAGATCCTGCCCGGCGTCAGCATCGGCCGCGACGCCGTGGTCGCCGCCGGCGCGGTCGTGGCCGACGACGTTCCGCCGGCCAGCCTGGTGACCGGCGGCAAGGCTGCGGTGCGAAGGCGGTGGTGACCGGGGCCGGGACGGCTTCGGGCCGACCGTGCGACACGGCCGGCCCGAAGCGTACTCATCAGCTCTGCGCGGAAGTTGCGGAAGTTACAGCACCGGCAGCAGGTTCTTCAGCTCGAAGGCCGTGACCTCGCTGCGGTACTCCTCCCACTCCTGCTTCTTGTTGCGGAGGAAGAAGTCGAAGACGTGCTCGCCGAGCGTCTCCGCGACCAGTTCGCTCTTCTCCATCAGCGAGATCGCCTCGCCCAGGTTCTGCGGGAGGGGCTCGATGCCCATCGCCCGGCGCTCGGCGTCGGACAGCGCCCAGACGTCGTCGTCGGCGCCCGCCGGGAGTTCGTAGCCCTCCTCGATGCCCTTGAGGCCGGCGGCCAGCAGGACCGCGTACGTCAGGTACGGGTTGGCGCCGGAGTCGATCGAGCGGACCTCGACACGGGCCGAGCCGGTCTTGCCGGGCTTGTACATCGGGACCCGGATGAGGGCGGAGCGGTTGTTGTGGCCCCAGCAGATGTACGAGGGGGCCTCGCCGCCGGCGCCCGCGGCACGGGAGGAGCCGCCCCAGATGCGCTTGTAGGAGTTGACCCACTGGTTGGTCACGGCGGAGATCTCCGCCGCGTGCGTGAGCAGACCCGCGATGAAGGAGCGGCCCACCTTCGACAGCTGGTACTCGGCGCCGGACTCGTAGAACGCGTTGCGGTCGCCCTCGAAGAGGGAGAGGTGGGTGTGCATGCCCGAACCGGGGTACTCCGAGAACGGCTTCGGCATGAACGTCGCCTGCACGCCCTGCTCCAGCGCGACCTGCTTCATGACCAGGCGGAACGTCATGATGTTGTCGGCGGTGGAGAGCGCGTCCGCGTAGCGAAGGTCGATCTCCTGCTGGCCGGGCGCGCCCTCGTGGTGGCTGAACTCGACCGAGATGCCCATCGATTCGAGCATCGTGATCGCCTGGCGGCGGAAGTCCATGCCCACGTTCTGCGGGGTGTGGTCGAAGTAGCCGGAGCTGTCCGCCGGGGTGGGGCGGCTGCCGTCCACCGGCTTGTCCTTCAGCAGGAAGAACTCGATCTCCGGGTGGGTGTAGAAGGTGAAGCCGAGGTCGGACGTCTTGGCGAGGATCCGCTTCAGGACGTAGCGCGGGTCCGCGAAGGACGGCGAGCCGTCCGGCATCAGGATGTCGCAGAACATGCGGGCGGTACCGGGGGCCTCCGCGCGCCAGGGCAGGATCTGGAACGTGCCCGGGTCCGGCTTGGCGATCATGTCCGACTCGTAGACCCGGGCGAAGCCCTCGATGGCCGAGCCGTCGAAGCCGATCCCCTCGTCGAACGCCTGCTCCAGCTCGGCAGGGGCGACGGCCACGGACTTGAGGTAACCGAGCACGTCGGTGAACCACAGCCGGACGAACCGGATGTCCCGCTCCTCGAGTGTCCTGAGGACGAATTCCTGCTGCTTGTCCATAGCCACATCCTTGCAGTTCAGACGGTCCGTGCACCACCGCCCGGGGTAGGGGGGAAACTCCAGTATCACGACCCGGGATTTCACCCAGATTACGCACACGACGTGAGATGGAGCACTCGGCCACCCACTACGATCGTCGGCCATGGTGTGCACGGGCCGCGGCGGCCCGGCAACCGCCCTGCGCACACCGGATTTCCGACCCGTTCCAGACCCTCATCGCCCCTTCGCAGAAGGACCACGACATGAGCCACGAGAGCCACGACCGCAGGACGCGCATAGAGCAGATGCGCAAGGCCGACCGCGCGCGGGACCGCCGCAGCCGCGTGGTGGCCATAAGCCTCGGCGCCGTCGTCGTCGCAGGTCTCGTCGCCTTCGGCAGCTACACGCTGCTCGACAGGTCGGAGGCGTCGGCGGACCAGAAGTCCTCGGACGCGAAGGCCTCGGAGCAGCCCGGGGCGGAGGGGAAGGACGCGGGCGGCGACGCGATCGAGGGCGAGAAGACGTGGGACGCGAAGAAGCTGACCCGCAACCACGTCACCAAGCCCGTGACGTACCCGATGAAGCCCCCGGTCGGCGGTGACCACGACCCCGTCTGGATGAACTGCGACGGCGAGGTATACAAGAAGCCGGTCCCCGACATGAACGCCGTGCACGCGCTGGAGCACGGTTCGGTGTGGGTGACGTACACGGACAAGGCCCCGGCCGCCGACGTGGCCGAGCTGGCGGACCGGGTCTCGAAGACCCCGTACTCGCTGATGAGCCCGTACAAGGACCAGGCCGGCACGATCATGCTGAGTGCCTGGGGCAAGCAGCTCACGGTGGACGGCGCCGGTGACCCCAGGGTGGCGCAGTTCTTCACCAAGTACGTGCAGGGGCCGCAGACCCCCGAGCCCGGTGCCGCGTGCACCGGCGGGCGGGGGGCCGAATGACGGTTACGGAGCGCACCCGGCGCACCCGCTGGGCGGCCGGTTCCGCCGTGGCGCTCGCGGTGCTGTTCGCGGGGGCCGCGACGGTGGCCTCCGCGCGGGACGACGGGGCCGGCCACCACCCGAGCGCGCCCGGGTCCGCCCAGCGCACGCCCGGAGCGGAGTCGGCGGACGCCGGCTTCGCCCGCGACATGGCGGTCCACCACCAGCAGGCCGTGGAGATGTCCTTCATCGTGCGGGACCGCACGCGGGACGAGGACGTGCGCCGGCTCGCGTACGACATCGCCAACACCCAGGCCAACCAGCGGGGCATGCTGCTCGGCTGGCTGGATCTGTGGGAGCTGCCCAAGGTGGCCGCCGGGCAGGAGCCGATGGCCTGGATGGCCGGTGGTGGACAGAGTGGACACGAAGGCCATGACATGGCGGGTATGCCCGGCATGGACGGGGGCGCCTATCAGGCCCACGACGGGTCCCTCATGCCCGGCATGGCCACCCGCACCGAGCTCGGCCGGCTCCGTGAGGCCAGTGGCAAGCAGGCCGAGATCCTGTATCTCCAGCTGATGACCGACCACCACAGGGGCGGCATCGACATGGCTCGCGGCTGCGTGGACCTGTGCACCGTCAAGGTGGAGAAGCGGCTGGCCCAGGGCATGGTCCAGGCCCAGCAGTCCGAGCTGGACGCGATGGCCGACCTGCTCGCCGAGCGCGGAGCGAAGCCCAGGGACCACGGCTGAGGGTTCCCCCAGTGCCGCAGGTGCACCCGAATGGGTGACAGCGCTCGCGTACCCCGAACGGGCCCATGACGATGGGTTCGCTCGGGGTCGTAGAGCTGTGCCCACCGGCACGCGGGAGGAAAACGCCCATGACCACTGCCAAGGAAATCATGCACACCGGCGTCACCTGGATCCCGGCGCACGAGACCCTCGACCGCGCCGCGCAGCTGATGCGTGAGCACAAGGTCGGCGCGCTGCCCATCTCGGCCGAGGGCGACCGGGACCGGATGATCGGCATCCTCACGGACCGCGACATCGTGGTCGACTGCGTGGCGATGGGCAAGGATCCGTCCAAGGTGACCGCGGGCGACCTCGCGCAGGGCACGCCGCGCTGGATCGACGCGGGCGCGGAGGTGGAGGACGTGCTGCAGGAGATGCAGGACCACCGGATCCGGCGGCTCCCCGTCGTCGAGGACAAGCGGCTGATCGGCATGATCAGCGAGGCCGATCTGGCGCAGCACCTCTCCGACGACCAGATCGCCGGCTGGGCCGAGAAGGTCTACTCCCGCAACTGACCGGCACCGCGTACGGCCTGACGGCCCGGCGGCCCGCCCTCCGCCGCGCGCGGGGTGGCGGGCCGCCGCCGTTCATATACCCGGTAGGGGTAAGGTGGCCGGCATGTTCGGGACGAGGAGTGCGAGATACGGGCAGCTGCTGCTGTTCGCCGCGCTGCTCTTCGGGATCTTCACCATGCACACCGTCGGGCACCCGGCGGAGCACGGCGGGCAGGGTGGCGGCGCCTCCCCGATGTCCGCCGCGCACTCGATGACCGCACCCGGCCCGGCGGCCGAGCAGGCCACCCAGGTCTCTGAGGCCGCTCACCCCGGCATCCGGCACCCCGTCCGCCCGGCGCCGATGCGCGGCATGGACCCGATGGCCGTCTGCCTCGCCGTGCTCACGGTCTGGGGCCTCGCCCTGCTCACCGCGCTCATGGCGGCGCGGCGGCCCGCGAACGGCGTACCGGGGACCGCCGGGGCGCGTTCGCCTTGGCTGCCCCGGCCCCCTCCCCCACCACGGCCGCGCAAGGCCCTCCTCACCGGTCTGTCGGTACTGCGGATATAGGCGCGCCCGCGCTCCGTCCGGGGCACACCGCGCCCCGTCCGCCCTTCACCACACCGACAACACCTTTGAGGTGCACTCAGCCATGCCCGCTCAGCACACCCGACGCGCCGTACTCGGCGCCTCGCTCGCCCTCGCCGGTACCGGAGCCCTCGCCGCCTGCTCCGACGGCGGCACGAGCACCGGCCACTCCGGCATGAACCACTCCGCCATGGACGACGCCGGGCCCTCCGGCACGGCGGCCCCCGCGGGATACGTGTCCCCCGACGGCCCCGAGGTCGCGGCGGCCGAGAAGCGGCGGGGTTCCGGCCCCGTCCGCCAGGTCTCCCTGACCGCCACCCCGTCCCGGCTCGACCTGGGCGGCGGGCACACCGTCAGCACCTGGGCGTACGGGGACCGGCTGCCCGGCAAGGAGGTGCGGGTCACCGCCGGTGACACGCTCGCCCTCACCCTCGCCAACCACCTCCCGCAGCCGACCTCGATGCACTGGCACGGGCTCGCGCTGCGCAACGACATGGACGGGGTCCCCGGGCTGACCCAGCGGGCCATCGAGCCCGGCAAGGACTTCACCTACCGGTTCGCGGTGCCGGACCCCGGCACGTACTGGTTCCACCCGCACTCCGGCGTCCAGCTGGACCGCGGGCTGTACGCGCCACTGATCGTCGAGGACCCGAAGGAGCCGCTGTCGTACGACAAGGAGTGGGTCGTCGTCCTGGACGACTGGCTCGACGGGGTGGACGGCTCCACTCCGGACGCGGTGCTCCAGGAACTCACCAAGGGCAGCGGGCACAGCGGGCACGCCATGGGCGCGACGCCCCCGGCGAGCACCGGAACCGGGCCCTCGCGCATGCTCATGGGCGCCACCAGCGAACTGCTGGGCGGCGACGCGGGCGACGTCGGCTACCCGTACTACCTGATCAACGGCCGCACCCCGCAGGACCCGACCGCCCTCAGCGCCCGGCCCGGCGACCGGATCCGGCTGCGGATCATCAACGCGGGCGGTGACACCGCCTTCCGCGTCGCGCTCGGCGGCCACCGGATGACGGTCACGCACACCGACGGCTTCCCGGTCCGGCACACGACGACGGACGCCCTGCTGCTCGGCATGGGCGAGCGGTACGACGTGCTGGTGACCGCCGGGGACGGGGTGTTCCCGCTGACCGCGCTGGCCGAGGGCAAGAAGGCCTCCGCGCTGGCGCTGCTGCGGACCGGGGGCGGGGCGGCGCCCGACGCCGCCGTGCGGCCCAAGGAGCTGGACGGCTCGCTGGTCACCGCCGACCGGCTCGTCCCGGACGCGTCCGTGGCGCTGTCCGGCCGGACGCCCGACCGGACGGTGCGGATCCGGCTGACCGGCTCGATGGCGGCGTACGACTGGGCCTTCGACGGGAAGCCGTACAGCGCCGACCAGCGCCATCCGGTGCGGGCCGGGGAGCGGGTGCGGATGGAGTTCCGCAACGCGACCTCGATGTGGCACCCCGTCCATCTGCACGGGCACACCTTCGCGCTGGCCGGGAACGCGTCCGGGGCCCGTAAGGACACCGCGATCGTGCTGCCCCGGCAGACCCTCACGGTCGACTTCGACGCCGGCAACCCCGGGCTGTGGATGCTGCACTGCCACAACCTGTACCACGCGGAGGCGGGCATGATGACGGTCCTCGGCTACCGGGGCTGACCGGCTCCCCGGCGGGCCGCACGGCTTTTCGCGCGGCCCGCCAGGACATCGCGTCAGTCAGACGATTACACTGGGCGGCGTGCCTCAACTACGCCTCGCACTGAATCAGATCGACTCGACCGTCGGCGACCTCGCCGGCAACGCCGAGGCGATCCTCCACTGGACCCGGCACGCCGCCGAGCAGGGCGCCCACCTGGTGGCGTTCCCCGAGATGGTGCTGACCGGATACCCCGTCGAGGACCTGGCCCTGCGGTCGTCCTTCGTCGAGGCGTCGCGGGACGCGCTGCGCGCGCTCGCCGCCCGTCTCGACGAGGAGGGCTTCGGGGAACTGCCGGTCGTCGTCGGATACCTGGACTGCTCCGAGTTCGCCGCGCCGCGCTACGGGCAGCCCGCCGGGTCCCCGCGCAACGCCGCCGCGGTGCTGCACCGCGGCGGGATCGCGCTGAACTTCGCCAAGCACCACCTGCCCAACTACGGCGTCTTCGACGAGTTCCGGTACTTCGTGCCGGGCGACTCGATGCCCGTCGTACGGGTGCACGGCATCGATGTCGCGCTCGCCATCTGCGAGGACCTCTGGCAGGACGGCGGCCGGGTGCCGGCCGCGCGGGCCGCCGGGGCCGGGCTGCTGCTCTCGGTCAACGCCTCGCCCTACGAGCGGGACAAGGACGACACCCGACTCGAACTGGTCCGCAAGCGGGCCGAGGAGGCCGGCTGCACGACGGCCTATCTGGCGATGATCGGCGGCCAGGACGAGCTGGTCTTCGACGGCGACTCGATCGTCGTCGACAAGCGGGGCGAGGTCATCGCCCGTGCGCCGCAGTTCGCCGAGGGCAGCGTGATCATCGACCTCGACCTGCCGGCCGCCACGGCCGACGCGCCGTCGGGTGTGGTGAACGACGGGCTGCGCATCGACCACGTGGTCCTCTCCGAGAAGCCGCTGCCGGCGTACGAGGCGGAGCTGGCCGGCGGGTACGCGGACCGGCTCGACGACGACGAGGAGCTGTACTCGGCGCTCGTGGTGGGCCTGCGCGCGTACGCGGCGAAGAACGGCTTCAGCAGTGTGCTGATCGGGCTCTCCGGCGGGATCGACTCCGCGCTGGTCGCCGCCATCGCCTGCGACGCGCTCGGGGCGCAGAACGTCTACGGCATCTCGATGCCGTCGAAGTACTCCTCGGACCACTCCAAGGGCGACGCGGCCGAGCTGGCGCGGCGTACCGGGCTGAACTTCCGGACCGTACCGATCGAGCCGATGTTCGACGCGTACATGGGCTCGCTGGGGCTCACCGGTCTCGCCGAGGAGAACCTCCAGTCGCGGCTGCGCGGCACGATGCTGATGGCCGTCTCCAACCAGGAGGGCCAGATCGTCCTGGCGCCGGGCAACAAGTCGGAGCTGGCGGTCGGCTACTCGACGCTGTACGGCGACTCCGTCGGTGCGTACGGGCCGATCAAGGACGTCTACAAGACGTCGGTCTTCCGGCTGGCGAACTGGCGCAACCGGGCCGCCGAGGAGCGTGGGCAGACCCCGCCGATCCCGGAGGCATCCATCACCAAGCCGCCGAGCGCGGAGCTGCGCCCGGGGCAGGTAGACACGGACTCGCTGCCCGACTACGACGTGCTGGACCGCATCCTGGAGATGTACGTCGACCGGGACCAGGGGCTCGACGCGATCGTCGCGGCAGGGTTCGATCCGGCGCTGGTGGCGAAGACGCTGCGGATGGTGGACACCGCCGAGTACAAGCGGCGGCAGTACCCGCCGGGCACGAAGATCTCGCCCAAGGGCTTCGGCAAGGACCGGCGGCTGCCGATCACGAACCGGTGGCGCGAGTCCGGCTGACGCCGGGGGTACGGGTGGCTGCGGGCCCGTCCGGCCGAGGGTTTGTCCTCAATCGCCGGACGGGCTTGAGGTTGCCGGGCACCGGCTCGATCCGGCGGATCGCGGTGTCCTCAATCGCCGGACGGGCTTGAGGTTGCCGGGCTCCGTTCGGTCATGTCCGTCGCGCGTGCCACCACCCTCGACGGGGTGCGGTCCCGGTCCAGTACGCCCGCCGTGACCGCCACCGCGAGGCCCGCCACGGCCAGGACCGCGCCGACCAGGGCCGGGGACGTCCAGCCCCAGCCCGCCGCGATGGCCACGCCGCCCAGCCAGGCGCCGCCCGCGTTGGCCAGGTTGAACGCGGAGTGGTTGGAGGCGGACGCGAGCGTCGGGGCGTCCTTCGCCTTGTTCATGACGAGCATCTGCAGCGGCGTCGTCGTCATGAACCCGACCCCGCCCAGCAGCACCACCATCACCAGCGCGGCCCACTGCACATGGGCGGCGAACGGGAAGACGACCAGGACGACCGCGAGCGCGCCCAGCGATCCGTACAGCGTGGGACGCAGCGCCCGGTCCGTGAGCGGGCCCGCGGCGAGCGCGCCCAGGGTCATGCCGATGCCGAAGAGCGCCAGCACCAGGGTCACCGAGGACTCCCCGAAGCCCATCGCCTCCGTCGTCATCGCCGAGAGGTAGGAGTACACGGCGAAGACCCCGGCGAAGCCGAAGACGGCGGTGAGCAGTCCGAGCAGCACCTGCCGGTTGCCCATGGCCCGCACCTCGTGGCGGACGCTGCGGTGGGCCTCCACCGGGATCTTCGGGACGAGCCGGGCGAGCGCGGCCATGGCGCACAGCCCGATCACGGCGACGACCAGGAACGTGGCCCGCCAGCCGAGGTGCTGGCCGAGAAGGGTGGCGGCGGGCACTCCGACGATGTTGGCGACGGTCAGGCCGAGGAACATCGTCGCCACGGCCCGTGCTCGCCGCCCGTCGGCCACCAGCCGGGCGGCGACGACCGCGCCGACGCCGAAGAACGCGCCGTGCGGGAGCCCGGCCAGGACCCGGCCCGCGATCAGCCAGCCGAAACCGGGGGCGAGCGCGGAGGCGAGGTTGCCGACGGTGAAGAGCGCCATCAGCAGCAGGAGCATCCGCTTGCGCGGAATGCGCGAGCCGAGGGCGGTGAGCAGCGGGGCGCCGAGCACCACGCCGATCGCATAGGCCGACACGAGGTAGCCCGCCGTGGGGACGGAGGTGCCGAGATCGTCCGCGACATCGGGCAGCAGGCCCATCATCACGAACTCCGTGGTACCGATGCCGAAGGCGCTCACCGCGAGTGCGAGCAGAGCCAGAGGCATGAGGAGAGACCTTTCCGCAGGGAGGCCTCGCGCGGGGCGGCGGCGTGGGCCGGCCGCGCCACGAGGGGCAGGAGGGAGCCGGGGCATGGCGGCGCTGCCGGGCGTGGGGGCCGGAGCGCACAGCGGCTGACCGGCTCCATCGCCGGTCGGCCTCGGTCCCTGATCGGAACAAATACTCTCAGATGGTTTATGCCGGGAGGTAAACGGACCGTGACGTCAGAGCCTGGCCCGGGCGGCGTCAGAGCTTGACGCGGGCGGCGATCGGGAGGTGGTCGCTGTCCGTCGCGGGGAGCGTCCAGGACGACACCGGGTCGACGCCCTTCACCATGATCTGGTCGATCCGGGCCATCGGGAACGACGCGGGCCAGCTGAATCCGAAGCCGTCACCGGCCGCGCCCTGGGTGGAGCGCATCTGGGAGGTGACCGCGTTGAGCGAGCGGTCGTTCATGGTGCCGTTGAGGTCGCCGAGCAGGACGACCCGGTCGAGTCCCTCGTCGGCGATGGCCTCACCGAGGGCGTCCGCGCTCTGGTCGCGCTGGTTCGCGGTGAACCCGGCGTGCAGCTTGACCCGCACCGAGGGCAGGTGCGCGACCACGAAGCCGACCTTGCCCCCGGGTGTGGCGACGGTGGTCCGCATGGCCCGGACCCAGCCCATCCTGATGTCCACCGGGCGGGTGTCGCTGATCGGGTACTTGCTCCACAGGCCGACGGTCCCCTGTACCGAGTGGTACGGGAAGCGGCCGTCGAGCGCCGCCTCGTACGTCTTCACCTGACCGGCGGGCAGCTCCTGGAGGGCGATGACGTCGGCTCCGGAGCCCGCGACCTGCTGGGCGGTGCCGGCGGGGTCGGCGTTGTCCGCGTTGACGTTGTGGGTGGCGACGGTGAGGTCGCCGCCCCCGCCCGACTTGTCGGTGAGCAGACCGCCGAACACGTTCAACCAGACGATGACGGGCAGCAGCAGCGCGATCAGCGCGGTGGCGGAGCGCCGCACCAGGCCCAGGACGAGCAGCACCGGTACGAAGACGGCGATCCAGGGCAGGAAGGTCTCGGTGAGGCTGCCGAGGTTGCCGATGGTGTTCGGGATGTGGGCGTGCAGCAGCATCACGAGGGTCAGCAGGACCGAGCACCCGGCCAGGACCGTCCCGCGCCGCCAGATGCCCCGGTCCCGGGCCAGTCTGTCGCGCAGGTCCCGGAAACGGGATCCGGAGGGCTGCGGTCCTCCGCCGCCGTTCCCGGTGTCCGCCCTGTACGCCTGCACCATCGCACTGTCCTCACTGCCTTGCCGTACACATCGCCGCGCCAACGACCCTAGGCGATGAGCGACGCGATTCCGGCCGTCGACGACGGCCGTACTGCCACCAGGACGAACGAGCGGGCGCGGCGGGTTCCGGCCGGAGGCGGTCTGTGGGGGCTTGTGACAGAACGATCACATGCGCGGGGGTCCGGGCGCGTCAGCCACGACGGGCGGCCCCGCCGGATCCGGTGCCCGGCGGGCGCGGTCCGATGCCGTCGACGAGCAGCCCGATGATGCGGTCGGTGAGGTCCTCGGGCAGCGGCGCGTCCGGCCGGTGGATGGTGCGGACGAGCATGGGGCCGGTGAACAGGTCGTCGATCAGCTCCACGTCCGTGTCGTCGCGCAGCTCACCGGCCTCGACGGCCCGCCGGACGGCCGCGCGCATGGCGACGCGGCGTGGGGCGATCACGGTGGCCTGGTACTCGGCCCAGAGCCGGGGGTGGCTCTTCATCTGGGCGAAGACGTTGTGCAGCAGGACGGAGGAGCGCTGGGCCAGTCCGCGCGTGCGCATCGACTCCAGCATGACGCGCAGATCGCCGATGCCGGCGGTGCCCGAGACCTCGGGCTCCGGGGGCTCGATGTCACGCAGGACGTCGACGAAGAGCGCTTCCTTGTCGGTCCAGCGCCGGTAGATGGTGGCCTTGCCGACCCCGGCGGTACGGGCGATCCGCTCGATGGACAGGCCGGCGAGGGGTTCGCCGGCCTCCAGCAGTTCGACGACGGCGTCCAGGATGGCCCGCTCGGCCGCCGCGCTGCGCGGACGGCCGCGGCGGGGCTCCTGATCGTCGCCGGGGGCGCGGTCGCGCTCGTCCGAAGCCCGCTCGGCCCGGTCCGATGCCTGGTGCTGCACGTGAAACCACCTTTCGCCGCCCCCGATTCTCCCCGACCGGTCCGGTCCCGGTGGCATCCCGCCGGGACCGGACCGGTCGGCGTCACCGTGCCGCGGGCGCGCGCACCGCCTGATCGTCCTGGCCGTCGCCCGGGGCGGGCGTCCGCCCGGCGGGTGCCTTGCCGGGCAGGAACAGGGCGACCACGATCGCTCCGAGCAGGGCGACGAGGGCCGAGCTGATGGCCGTGACGTGCATGGCGCCGAGGAAGGCGTCGTTGGCGGCGGCGACCAGCGGGGCGCCCTTGGGCCCCATCTTCTCCGCGATGCCGAGCGTCGCCTCGATCGACTCCGCCGCGGTGTCCCTGGCGGCGGCCGGGAGCGCCCCGAGGTGGCCCTCGATGTCGCTCCGGTAGACGGCGGACAGCACCGATCCGAGTACGGCGATCCCGAGCGCCCCGCCGACCTGCCGGAACGTGTTGTTGACGGCCGAGCCGGAGCCGGCCTTCTCGCGCGGCAGGGCCTGCATGACGGCGACGGTGACCGGCGGCATCACATGCGCCATGCCGGTGCCCTGCACGAAGAAGACCACACACATCAGCCAGACGGGGGTGTCGGCGTCGAACAGCGCGAACGCGGCGAGACCGACCGCGACCATCAGCATGCCGACGGTGCACACGGCACGGGCGCCGAACCGCGCGACCACCAGCCGGGCCCTGGGCGCGAAGACCATCTGGGCGATGGCCAGCGGCAGGATCAGCAGTCCGGACTGCAGGGCGCTCCAGCCCCGCACGCTCTGCATGTAGAAGGCGGAGAAGAACGTCACGCCCATCAGCGCGAAGAAGACCAGCGCGATGGCGGCGACGGCTGCGGAGAAGGCCGGCTTCCTGAAGTACGTGATGTCGATGGCCGGGCTGGCGCTGCGCTTCTCGTGGAGGACGAATCCCACCAGGACCACCAGGCCGCCGATGACCGGCAGGAGCACCGAGACGTCGGTGAAGTCGGCCAGCTCGCCGCCGCGGATGATCCCGTACACCAGCAGCACCAGGCCGATGATGGAGAGCACCACACCGACCGGGTCGAGGCGGCCCGGCTTCGGGTCCCTGGAGTCCGGTACGAGGATCAGCATCGCGATCAGCGCGATGACCACGACGGGCACGTTGACCAGGAAGATCGAGCCCCACCAGAAGTGTTCCAGGAGCAGGCCGCCGGTGATCGGGCCGATCGCGATGCCGAGGCCGACGCTGCCCGCCCAGATGCCGATGGCCTTGGGCTGCTCGTCGCGCTCGAAGACGTTCATCAGGACGGCGAGGGTGGCCGGCATCACGAAGGCGGCGCCGAAGCCCATCACGGCTCGCCAGGCGACGAGTTCGCCGGGCGAGCCGGACATGGCGGCGAAGGCCGAGCCGATGCCGAAGATCACGATGCCCAGGAGCAGCGTCTTCTTGCGCCCGATGCGGTCGCCGAGCAGGCCAGCGGTGAAGAGCAGTCCGGCGAAGACGAGGGTGTAGGAGTTGATCGCCCACTCCAGCTCGCTCTGGGTGGCCCCCAGCCCGGTGGGTGCGGGGGAAGCGATCGTCTTGACGGCGACGTTGAGGATCGAGTTGTCCAGCACCACGATGAGCAGGCTGAACATCAGGACGACGAGGATCGCCCAGCGGCGGCGGTGGACCGCCTCCGGGACCTGGGGCACGACGGCGGGAGCGCCGGACGGTATGGACATGGACGAGAGCCTAACCTCATTTCGATACGAGACCGTCTCGTATTGGAAAGTCTTTACCGGCGGGACCCGGCGATTGCCGCCGCCGCACCGCCCTCGTACTGCCGCCGTCCGGGGGACGTGTGCGGGCCCACTTCCCGTGACGGGCTCCGGGATGCCACCATGGAAGGGATCCGGGGACGCCGTCAGGGCGCCTCGAGATGACGAAGGAGCCGTTGGCAATGTCGCTTCAGGCTGCGCACAACCAGTCCGCCACACCCCCCGCGGGTGCTCCCGCCGACAGCAGCAAGGCGCTGTACGGAGGAAAGAGCAACCGCCGCATCACCGTCCACGACATCGCCGCCGCCACCGAGCGCGGCGAGAAGTGGCCCATGCTCACCGCCTACGACGCGATGACCGCGTCCGTCTTCGACGAGGCCGGCATCCCGGTCATGCTCGTCGGCGACTCGATGGGCAACTGTCACCTCGGCTACGAGACCACCGTGCCCGTCACGATGGACGAGATCGCCATCCTCTCCGCCGCCGTCGTACGGGGCACCAAGCGCGCCCTCGTCGTCGCCGACCTGCCCTTCGGGGCCTACCAGGAGGGCCCGGTCCAGGCCCTGCGCAACGCCACCCGGCTGGTCAAGGAGTCCGGGGTCGGCGCGGTCAAGCTGGAGGGCGGCGAGCGCAGCCACGAGCAGATCAAGCTCCTGGTCGACGCCGGCATCCCGGTCATGGCCCACATCGGCCTGACCCCGCAGTCCGTCAACGCGATGGGCTACCGGGTGCAGGGCCGCGGCGAGGAGGCCGCCCAGCAGATGCTGCGCGACGCCAAGGCCGTGCAGGACGCGGGCGCGTTCGCCGTCGTCCTGGAGCTCGTACCGGCCGAACTGGCCGCCGAGGTCACCCGCACCCTGCACATCCCGACCGTCGGGATCGGCGCCGGTCCGGACACCGACGCCCAGGTGCTGGTCTACACCGACATGGTCGGGCTGACCGGCGGCAAGGTGCCGCGCTTCACCAAGCAGTACGCCGACCTGCGCCAGATCCTCGGTGACGCCGCCAAGGCGTACGCGGACGAGGTCGTGGGCGGCACCTTCCCGGCGCCGGAGCACACCTTCCACTGACCGGACCCGCCCCGGCCGGACGACCACCACCGGCACCACCGACAGCCCGCCGTCTTCCCCCGTCGGCGGGCTGTCGCACTGCTGTCGGCGGCCTGTCGGCGGGTTGTCGGTGGCGGCTGCTCTGATAGTGGACATGACGCGAATCGACAAGAACCCCAGGCGCGGCGGAAACGCCGTCGAGGTACGGGGACTGGTCAAGCACTACGGCTCGACCAAAGCTCTGGACGGCGTGGACCTCGATGTGCGCGAGGGCACCGTCCTCGGAGTACTCGGCCCCAACGGAGCCGGCAAGACCACCCTCGTGCGAGTCCTGTCCACCCTCATCCTTCCCGACGCCGGACACGCGGTGGTGGCGGGCCACGACGTGGTGAAGCAGCCCCGCGCGCTGCGCCGCACCATCGGACTGACCGGGCAGTACGCCTCGGTCGACGAGAAGCTCTCCGGCTGGGAGAACCTCTACATGATCGGGCGGCTGCTCGACCTGCCGCGCAAGAAGGCCCGCTCCCGCGCCGACGAGCTGCTGGAGCGCTTCTCGCTCACCGACGCGGCGAAGAAGGCCGCCATGGACTACTCCGGCGGCATGCGGCGCCGCCTCGACCTGGCCGCCTCCATGATCGGCAGCCCGGCCGTGCTGTACCTGGACGAGCCGACGACGGGGCTCGACCCCCGCACCCGTAACGAGGTCTGGGACGAGGTGCAGCGGATGGTCGCGGAGGGGGCGACCGTGCTGCTCACCACCCAGTACATGGAAGAGGCCGAGCAGCTCGCCAGCGAGCTCACCGTCATCGACAAGGGCAGGATCATCGCCCGCGGCGGTGTCGACGAGCTGAAGGCCAAGGTCGGCGGCCGCACCCTGCAGATCCGCCCCTCGGACCCCGCCGAACTGGCCGCGATGGCGCAGGCCCTGCGCGAGGCCGGTCTCGACGGGGTCGCGGGCGCGCAGGCGGTCCCGGACGAGGGACTGCTGTACGTACCGATCCTCAGCGACGAGCAGCTCACCGCCGTCATCGGCCTGCTCGGCACCCGGGGCTTCTCGCTGGCGCACGTCGCCACCGCGCTGCCCAGCCTGGACGAGGTGTTCCTCGCCATCACCGGCGGCAAGGCCACCGTCACCGACACGACTCCCCAGGAGGTCGCGGCATGAGCACGACGACTCTGACGCCCGCCCCCACCGGCACGACGCCCGCAGCTCCGGTCACCGCTGTCCACGACGAGGGCGGCATAGGCCTGCGGAACAACCTGCGGCACATCGGGGCACTGGTGCGGCGCAACCTGCTCCAGATCAAGAAGGATCCGGAGTCGATGTTCGACGCGCTCCTGATGCCGGTGATCTTCGTCCTGCTGTTCGTGTACGTCTTCGGCGGCTCCGTCGGCAGCAGCATGGGCGGCGGTCGGCAGGAGTACCTGAACTACCTGATCCCCGGTCTGATGGCCATGATGGGCATGAACATCGCCATGGCCGTCGGCTCCGGTGTCAACGACGACTTCCGCAAGGGGGTCATGGACCGGTTCCGCACGATGCCGATCGCGCGGTCCTCGGTGCTCATCGCCAAGATCGTGGTCGAACTCGGCCGGATGATGGTCGCCACGCTGATCCTGCTGGGCATGGGCTTCGCGCTCGGCATGCAGCTCCACGGCTCGGTGCCGGGGCTGATCGGCGCGATCGCGCTGGCGGCCGCGTTCGGCGCCGCGATCATGTGGATCTTCATCCTGCTCGGACTGAGCCTGAAGACGACCCAGGCCGTCCAGGGAATGGGGATGCTCGTCATGATGCCGCTCCAGTTCGGCTCCTCCATCTTCGCCCCGCCCACGACGATGCCCGGCTGGCTCCAGTCGTTCACCGACTACAACCCGCTGTCCAACCTTGCCGACTCGGCCCGCGCCCTGATGATGGGCACCCCGGTCGGCCACTCAATCTGGCTGACGCTCGGCTGGACCGTGTTCATCACCGCGGTGATGGCCCCGATCGCGGTGTCCAAGTTCCGCAAGAAGTCCTGACGGCCGGGTTCAGTCCCGGTACGCCTCGACGAGAGCGGTGACCTCCTCAAGGGAGAGGCCGCCGCTCCCGGCGTACCCGCTCTCGAAGGCGGTGTCCCCGAGAGCGGCCCGCACCAGTTCCTCGGCCGCGTCGTAGTTCTCCCGCTCCATCGACGTCGGCATGTGCCCGCTCGGCAGCAGTTCCCGGCAGGTGGCCAGCAGCCGGGCCGCCAGGGCCCCCCGGCGCTCCCCGCCGAGGCCGCCCAGCGCCCGCGCGGCGCTGACGAGGTGGATGACGGCCATGTGCGGCGCCACCATCTGCGACAGCGGGTCGCCGGACCGCGACAGCGCATGCCGGCTCCGGTCGAGGGCGTCCGCGTACAGCCCCTCGATGTTGTCCAGCCAGGCCATACCGCCCACCACGAACGCGTCGAAGACCGCCTGCGTCTCCGCCCTGAACTCCTCGCGCAGGGCGGTGAGGTGCGCGCGGGCCTCGACGGTCCGGCCGGACCGGCCCAGCCACATCGACAGGAAGAGCCGGGCGAAGGACTTGGCCCCGTGCCCCACGTGCCACGTCTCCAGGAGCACCTCGCGCAGAATGGTCTCGCCCTCGGCGCCGCGGCCGAGCTCCGTCAGGACGGAGGCGTACCGGGTGCGGAGCACCGAGACCTGGGCGCGGGCGCCGATCTTCTCCGCGTACCCGATCGCGGCCAGGTAGTCCTCGGCCGCCTGGTCGAAGTCGCCCCGCTTCTCGTCGGCCTCGCCCCGTGAGGAGAGGGCCTCGGCCACGCCCCAGTCGTCGCCGAGACGGATGAAGATCTCCAGGCTCTCGTCGGCGTCGGCCTGTGCCTCGCCCGCCCAGTCGAGCCGGTTGGCCAGCACGTTGGCGCGCATCTGGAGCGCCGAGGCCAGCTCCCATTCGTAGCCGAGTCGCCGTGCGGCCGCGACCGTCTCCTCCAGCATCTCGCGCAGCGCGGCCATGTCACCGGTGACCAGCACCGCGAAGAACCAGAGCGATGCCGGGAAGCGGCAGGTCTGCGGCTGGCCCGCCCGGTAGGTGTTCGCGATGGTGCGCAGCTGCGCCACGCCGTCTGTGTTCGTCCACTCGTCCAGCCCGTTGTCCACGCTGACCAGCTGGACCAGCGCCACCTGCCGCCGTGCCTCCTGGAGCAGTTCGGGGCTCATCGGCGGCGGTGCGTCGATGCAGCGTTCGTGGAGGGAGGGCGCGGGGCTGCCGGGCGGGGCGAACGGATCGGGGCCGAGGGACGCGGCGGCCTCGGACCACTGCAGGGCATCGGTGCTCAGATCGCGTATGTGCCAGTACCAGGAGAGCGAGAGCACCATGCAGAGCGACTCCTGCTCATCCCGGGCGGCGATGGCGTGCCGCAGGGCGGAGCGGAGGTTCTCGTACTCGCTCTGGAACGTTTCGATCGCGGCCAGCTGCCCGGCGCCGCGGAGCTCGGGGTCAGCGGTACGGGCCAGCTCCCGGAAGAACACCAGGTGCCGGCGTTCGACGGATTCGCGCTCCGCCGCCTCGTCGAGCCGCTCGGCGGCGTACTCGCCGACGGTCTCCAGGAGGCGGTAGCGCATCCGGCCGTCCGCGGCGGGCGCGGCGACGACGAGCGATTTGTCGACGAGCGAGCCGAGCAGGGCGGCGACGTCGTGCGCGGCGCGCGGCCGGTCCGCGCAGACCGCCTCGGCGGCGGCCAGGGTCCAGCCGCCGGAGAAGACCGACAGCCGCCGCAGGGCGGTGCGTTCGTCCTCGTCCAGGAGGTCCCAGGACCAGTCGACGACGGCGCGCAGGGTCTGCTGGCGTGGCAGTACGGTGCGGCTGCCGCCGGTCAGCAGGCGGAAGCGGTCATCCAGCCGGTCGGCGATCTGGCGCGGGGTGAGCATCCGGAGCCGGGCGGCGGCCAGCTCGATGGCGAGCGGCAGCCCGTCGAGCCGGCGGCAGATCTCGGCGGTGGCGGCCGCCGTCCGCTCATCCGCGTCGACCCGGAAGCCGGACAGCGCGGCGGCGCCCCGGTCCGCGAACAGGCGCAGCGCCATCGGGTCGGGCAGCGGGTCGACGGTCCGGACGAACTCGCCCGGCACACCGAGGGGTTCACGGCTGGTCGCGAGCACGGTGAGCTCGGGGCAGCGGGCCAGCAGGTGGTCGGCGAGGGCGGCCGCGGCCTCGATGACGTGCTCGCAGTTGTCCAGGAGCAGCAGCATGCGGCGCCCGGCGAGGTGTTCGGTGAGCCGGGCGAGCGGTTCGCCCCCGCCGCCCCGCTCCACGGCCCGGAGCTCCTCGGCGCCCGCACCCCGCAGTACGGTCTCGCGGCCCCCGAGCGCGGTGAGTACGGCCTCCGGCACCGCCTCGGGATCGTCGACCGGCGCCAGCTCCGCCATCCAGACCCCGTCCGGCCAGGTGGCGGGATCGACGGATTCGGCGGCCTCCTGCGAGAGCCGGGTCTTGCCCGCGCCGCCGGGGCCGAGCAGGGTGACCAGGCGGGCGCCGGAGAGGTCGCCGCGCAGGGTCTCGATGTCGCTCTCCCGGCCGACGAAGCTGGTGAGCCTGGCCCGGAGGTTGCCGGGCGGGGCGGCGGGAACGCGGCGGTCGGAGGCCGCGGCGGGGCGGTCGGCGGGAGCCGCGGATATGAGCGGTCGCTGCGGCTCCTGACGCAGCAACTCCGCGTGCAGAGACCTCAGTTCGGCGCCGGGATCGGCGCCGAGCCGGTCGGCGAGCACGGTGCGCACCTCCTCGTACGCGGCCAGCGCCTGGGCGGTGCGTCCGGCGTCGCGCAGGGCGCGCAGCCGCAGCGCCTGGAGCGGTTCGTCGAGGGGGTGCTCGCCGCAGAGCGCGGCCAGTTCCGGCAGCACCCGCTCGGCCCGGCCGAGGGCGAGCGAGGCGGTGAGCCGGGTGCGGCGGGCGTCGAGCCGGCGGGCGGTCCAGCGGGCCGCCTCGGCGTGGCGGTCGGGCAGATCGGCGAGCACCTGGCCGCGCCACAGGCCCAGCGCGTCGTCGAGGACGCTCGCGGCCTTGGCCGGGTCGCCCTCCTCCAGGGCCCGTGCCCCCTCCCCCGCGAGGCGCTCGAAGCGGTACAGGTCGACGGTGTCCGGTTCGGCTGCCAGCCGGTAGCCGTTCTCCGCCGAGGCGACGGCCGCGTGCCCGAGCGCCCGCCGGAGCCGGCCCACGAGCGCCTGCAGGGCGCCCGGCGCGTCGGCGGGCGGGTCCGCGCCCCACACCTCGTCGACGAGTACGGCGGCGGGCACCGTCCGGCCGGCCCGCAGCGCGAGAACGGTGAGCAGGGCGCGCAGCCGCGCCCCGCCGACGGCGACGGCCGTGCCGTCGTCGCGGAGTGCCTGGGTGGTACCGAGGATCCTGTAGCGCACCCGCCCATTGTCCGTGACCGGGGCCGGAAGCGAGACCACGGACCGGTCGTGTGCGTGCGGGCCGCCCGCCGTACTGGCTGTCATGCCCCCACCCTTTACGGAACCAGTGGCAGGATGCCAGACGTTTTGGCCGTGTCGCCTGTACGGTCGGGCTCGCCGCCCGCCCGCGCCCGTTCCGCCCGCAGCCACCAGGAGCCGCCGATGACCACCGCAACAGCGCGCAGCGACCGGCGGATCAGCCCGGTCTTCCTCGGGATCGCCGCCGTCGCGGCGGTGTCCGGATGGGCGGTGTGGACGGACTTCGCGGATCAGCCGGGCTTCGCCACGTTCCTCTTCGTCACGGCGGCCTGGATCGTGTCGCTCTGCCTCCACGAGTACGCCCACGCCAGAACCGCGCTGCACAGCGGCGACATCTCCATCGGTGCCAAGGGGTACCTCACGCTCAATCCCCTTCGCTACACGCACGCCCTGCTGAGCATCGTGCTGCCGGTGCTGTTCGTGATCATGGGCGGGATCGGCCTGCCCGGCGGTGCGGTCTTCATCGAGCGCGGCCGGATCCGGGGCCGCTGGCGGCACAGCCTGATCTCGGCGGCGGGCCCGCTGACCAATGTGCTGTTCGCGATCGTGTGCACGGCGCCGTTCTGGCTGGACGCGCTGAGCGGCGTGCCGGCCGCGTTCCGCAACGCGCTGGGCTTCCTGGCGCTGCTCCAGGTGACGGCGGCGATCCTCAACTCCGTACCGGTGCCGGGGCTGGACGGCTACGGGGTGATCGAGCCCTGGCTCTCCCACTCGGTGCGCCGCCAGGTGGAGCCGTTCGCCCCGTTCGGGCTGATCGCGGTCTTCGCCCTGCTGTGGGTCCCGGGGGTGAACGCGGCGTTCTTCGACATGGTCGACGCACTGCTGCGGTCGCTCGGCGTCAGCGACTTCGACACGTACTGCGGTCTCGACGCCTACCGGTTCTGGCAGACGCCGAACGACATCTGCTCGATGAACGGCTAGCCGGGTGTCTTACGCGCTCCGCGTGCCCTACGCGCTCTGCGTGGCACGCCGGCGGCGCAGGTAGTACCAGGCCATGTTCGACGAGAGGCCGACCAGCAGCACCCAGAGGACCCCGAGGAGCCAGCTGCCCTGCACGAAGGAGATCACGGCCGCCACGACGGCGAGAACGCAGACGATGACGGCGTAGAGAGCGAGGCGGGGCATGGGGAGGGCTCCTGTCGGGGGGTGGTGCGCGGTCTCCTCCAGTGTCCCCCATGCCCCGGAACGCTCCGAGCGGGGTGCGGGCGCGGCGGCGCGGCTCACACGTCGGTGGTGCGCAGCCCCGCGTGTGCCTTGTAGCGGCGGTTGACCGAGATCAGGTTGGCGACCAGCGACTCGACCTGGTGGGCATTGCGCAACCGTCCCGCGAAGATGCCGCGCATCCCCGGAATCCGGCCGGCCAGCGCCTGGACCAGGTCGGTGTCGGCGCGGGCCTCGCCCAGCACCAGCACATCGGTGTCGATCTCCTCGATCGCCTCGTCCTGAAGCAGCACCGCCGAGAGGTGGTGGAAGGCGGCGGTGACCCGGGAGTCCGGCAGCAGGGCGGCGGCCTGCTCGGCGGCGCTGCCCTCCTGCGGCTTCAGCGCGTAGGCGCCCTTCTTGTCGAAGCCGAGCGGGTTGACGCAGTCGATGACGAGCTTCCCGGCGAGCTCCTCGCGCAGCGACTCCAGGGTCTTGGCGTGCCCGTCCCACGGCACGGCGACGATCACGACGTCGCTGTCGCGGGCGCAGCCGGCGTTGTCCGCGCCCCGGACGCCGTGGCCGATCTCCTCGGCGGCGGTCTGCGCGCGGTCGGCCGCGCGGGAGCCGATGACGACCTGCTGTCCGGCGCGGGCGAAGCGGTAGGCCAGTCCGCGGCCCTGCGGGCCGGTGCCGCCGAGTACGCCGACGGTCAGGCCGGACACGTCGGGGAGGTCCCAGGGGTCCTTGGCGGGGGGCTTGGGCGCGCTGCCGCTGTCATTCGTAGTCATGGGCCCGACAGTACTTCCAGGCGGCTAGGGCCTGTCCGGCGGAGCAGGGTCGGAAAGGGCGCGGTGTCTGGTGCGGTGCATCGCAAGGCGCCGGAGTGTCCTCATCGCGGAGCGATTCGGACGTTTCGGCAACGCGGCGAGGTGCCGTACCAGACACCGCGACCCCGGCCCTGATCCGCCGGACAGGCCCTCAGGGCCGCCCCGCCGCCGGACCGCGATCCGGATCACGTTTCCGGCCCCGTTCGGGTGGTCCGCGGCCGTTCCCCCGCGCCGGCCCCGGGATGTGCCGCAGGATCCCGGCCATGGATGCCGTACGTGTGGCGCTGCTGCGTGAGGTGCTCGCCGGGACGGAGTGGCCGGCCGCCACCCGGCGGTTCGCCGGGACGCTGCGCTCGTCCGTCGTCCCGCACGGCGGCGGGCTGCTGCTGGTGGGGACCGAGGAGTACGAGCCGTGGCACCTGGCTGCCCATCTGGTCGACGAGTCCACCTGGTCGGGGCTGCCCGAGCTGGCGCCCACGCTGGTCCGGCACAGGGTGGCGCCCGGGGACCCGGCCCAGCTGGCCGTCGGCCTGGGCCGGATCGAGGCGGCGGGCCGGGGCGAGACGCTGCTCGTGGTGGTGCCCCGGTGGCCGGGCGAGGGCCTGCTGGAGCGGGTGCACGACGCGCGGCGGGCGGGTGCGACGGTGCTTTCGCTGGACAACGGTGATCCGGAGGTCCGGGGCCTGGCCCATGAGGCGCTGTCCGTGGCGGGCGACGACGAGGTGGACCTGGACACGGTGCAGCACCTGGTGAGCGCGGCGGCCGGGGAGAACAGCGCGCCCGTGCCGCGTGGCCGGCGGCGCTTCCGCGACCGGCTGTCCCGCCTCGCCGACCAGCTGACGGCGCCCCCGCCGCCGCGCTGGTGAGCCGGGGCGGGCGGTCCTGCGGGGCGGCCGTCCGGCAACCCGGAAACGCGTTTGCACCGAGCACCCGTCCCGGCGGACCATGACCCCTCGTGACCTCCCGTTTCTCGCTCGCCGCCAGGCTCTCCGCGCTTCTTCCCGACCTCTCGCCCTGGCGGTCCTCGGCGGACTTCCGGCTGCTGTGGGTGCAGGGGCTCGTCACCTTCTTCGGCAGTTCCATGGCGCTGATCGCGCTGCCGCTCCAGATCAAACACCTCACCGGCTCACCCCTCGCGGTCGGCGCGATGGGCGCGGTCGAGCTGGTGCCGCTGATCGTGTTCGGCCTCTACGGCGGTGCGCTGGCCGACGCCGCCGACCGCCGCAAGGTCATCCTGGCCACCGAGGCGGGGCTCGGGCTGCTCGCGCTCGTCCTCCTGGTGAACGCGGCCCTGCCCGACCCGATGCTGTGGCCGCTCTACGTGGTGGCCGGCGGCGTCTCCGCGCTAGCCGGGCTCCAGCGGCCCGCGCTGGACTCGCTGATGGCCCGCATCGTGCCGCACGACCAGCTGGGCGCCGCCGCAGCGCTGAACTCGTTGCGCTGGCAGGCCGGCGCGATCATGGGCCCGGCCCTCGCGGGCCTGGTGGTGGCCTATGCCGGGCACGCCACGGCGTACGCGATCACGGTGGCGACCTTCAGCGTGTCCGTGTTCCTGTGCCGCCGCCTCGCGCCCGCGCCGCCCGCCGAGAAGGGGACGAAGCCGTCGCTGCGCGGCATCGCGGAGGGCGCCCGCTACGCCTGGAGCCGGCCGGTGCTGCTGGGGACGTACGCGATCGACATGGCGGCGATGTTCTTCGCCTTCCCGAACACGATCTTCCCGTTCCTCGCGGACGACCTGGACGCGGAGTGGTCGCTGGGGCTGATGTACGCGGCGGGCTCGGTCGGCTCCCTCCTGCTGGGCCTGACCAGCGGCTGGACCTCACGGGTGCGCAGGCACGGACTGTTCGTGGTGTTCGGCGCGGCCGTCTGGGGGCTGGCCATCGCGGCGGCCGGCTGGTTCGGCAACGTGTGGCTGGTGCTGGGCTGCCTGGCGGTGGCCGGCGCGGGCGACATGCTCAGCGGGCTCGGCCGTTCGACGATCTGGAACCAGACGATCCCGGAGGCGCTGCGGGGCCGCCTCGCGGGCATCGAGGTGCTCTCGTACAGCGTCGGCCCGCAGCTGGGCCAGGTGCGGGCCGGCGGTATGGCGGGGTGGACGGGGACCCGCACCGCCGTCTGGAGCGGCGGGGTGGCCTGCATCGCCTCGGTGGCGCTGCTGGCGGCGGCCCTGCCGAAGCTCCTCACCTACGACTCGGAGACGGACGCGGACGCGCTGCGCAGGCGCGCACAGCGCGAGGAGGGCCTGGAGGCCGCGCCCGCGGGCTGAGCCCGGGGCGCGGGCCCCTCACCGAGGGGCTCTCAGCCGCTCGCGTTCTCGTCCGGCCCCTGGCGGTCGTGCCATTTGGGGTCGGTCTCCCACTCCAGGTTGCGCTCCTGCGCGGTCTCCATGGCGTGCTGAGCCTCCTGGCGGGAGGCGTACGGGCCGAAGCGGTCCTTGGCGGGGCAGTCGGGACCCTCTTCGACCTTCTTGTGCTCCAGGCAGTAGTACCACTCGCCGGGCTTGCCGACCGTGCGCTTCTTGAACAGGGCCATCGTCGCTTCCTTTCCTCGGTGCCATGCTGCCCCATGCGGGCTGGTCAGGGCCTGCCATTCGGATCAGGCCGGATCAGCGAGCCCGGCATGATCCGAATGGCAGGCCCTACACTCGCTGGCATGTCTGGCCAGTCGCTGCTTGTACCAGGGGAGATCACTCCCGTCCGTTCCGTGCCCGGAAACATCCGGCGCCCCGAGTATGTCGGCAAGCCGGCTCCGACGCCGTACACCGGCCCGGAGGTCCAGGACGCCGACACCGTCGAGCGCATGCGCGTCGCGGGGCGGATCGCCGCGCAGGCGATGGGTGAGGCCGCGAAGCTCATCGCCCCCGGCGTCACGACGGACGAACTCGACCGGGTCGCCCACGAGTTCATGTGCGATCACGGCGCCTATCCGTCCACGCTCGGCTACCGGGGCTTCCCCAAGTCGCTCTGCACCTCGCTCAACGAGGTCATCTGCCACGGCATCCCCGACTCGACGGTGCTGCGCGACGGCGACATCGTGAACCTCGATGTGACGGCGTACATCAACGGAGTGCACGGCGACAACAACGCCACCTACCTCTGCGGCGACGTGGACGAGGAGTCGCGGCTGCTCGTGGAGCGCACCGAGGAGTCGCTGAAGCGGGCGGTCAAGGCGGTCCGTCCGGGCCGCCAGGTGAACGTGATCGGGCGGGTCATCGAGTCGTACGCGAAGCGCTTCGGGTACGGGGTGGTGCGGGACTTCACCGGGCACGGGATCAACTCCTCGTTCCACTCCGGGCTGATCATCCCGCACTACGACAGCGAGCACGCCACCACGGTGATGAAGCCCGGCATGACGTTCACCATCGAGCCGATGCTGACGCTCGGAACCCACACCTACGACATGTGGGACGACGGCTGGACCGTGGTGACCAAGGACCGCAAGCGCACCGCGCAGTTCGAGCACACGCTGGTGGTGACGGAGACGGGGGCCGAGATCCTCACGCTCCCGTAACCCGTCCCCTCCCCCTCACCCACCTGCTGAACGGCCGCCCCTTCCGGGCGGCCGTTTCCCTTTCCCGGCTTCCCCGATGTTTTTACCGACAGGCCGTCGGGAAGCGGTTGACTTAGGTAAACCTAAGTAGGAAGATCGACCCATCGGCACGCATGCGGTGCACTGCCTCGGCGAGCCGATATTTCCGTCTCTTTCTGGACTTCCCGTCCCCCTCGGTCCCCGGAGGCCCGCCTTGGACGCAACCGCCACCGCCACGTCCTTCTCGACGCTGATCCGCACCGCGTCGCACGAGCAGCACGTCGAGGCGGAGACCTCGACCTTCATGAGCGACCTGCTCGGCGGACGCCTCGGGGTGGACGCGTACACGCGCTACACCGAGCAGCTGTGGTTCGTGTACCGAGCCCTGGAGGACGGCGCCGAGGCACTGCGCGGCGATCCGGTCGCCGGTCCGTTCATCCAGCCCGAGCTGATGCGCACCGCCGAGCTGGAGCGCGATCTGACCCATCTGCGGGGTGCGGACTGGCGCGAGGGCCTGGAGCCGCTGCCGGCCACCGCCGCGTACGCCGACCGGGTCGCCGAGTGCGCCCGTACCTGGCCCGCGGGTTACATAGCGCACCACTACACCCGCTACCTGGGCGACCTGTCGGGCGGCCAGATCATCCGCGACAAGGCGGAGCGCACCTGGGGCTTCGAGCGCAAGGGCGACGGAGTGCGGTTCTACGTCTTCGAGGGGATCTCCAACCCCGCCTCGTTCAAGCGGGGTTACCGCGAGCTGCTGGACGCGGTGAACGCGGACGACCTGGAGAAGCAGCGGATCGTGGACGAGTGCAGGCGGGCGTTCGCGCTGAACACCGCGGTGTTCCGGGAGCTGGGAGAGGCCTTCCCCCTCGGCGCGTAACGCGGCGCGCTCGGCGGCGCGCTCCGTTCTGCCGTCAGCCCTGGGTCGTGAGGAGGACCCGGCCGCCGATCTCCACCGTGCCGTCCGGTGCGGGGGCCGTGAGGATCTGGGAGCCTCGGCCCTGCCTGATGTTCAGGGCACGGTTCAGTTGGTTGCTGAGCAGCAGCGCGGCCGCCCCCGTCGCCTCGTCCTCGATGACCCTCTCGTCCCGGCACGGGAATCCCCGCGCCCTGACCCGGCCGGCCGCCTCGTCCTCCCACGCCCAGGCGTAGAGCCGGCCCTCGCCGGGTGGCGGGGCAGACAGCGCCTCGACCTCGGCCGCCGAGCCGTACCGCTCCAGCGTGCGCGGCGGGACCCACTCGGGGCGGGCGGTGATCCAGCTGAACTCGCCGTCCTGACGGGCGAACACCTCCCCCACCGCCGGCTCCAGGACCTCCAGGTCGAGCAGCCAGGCGGCGCCGACGAGCAGGTCGCCGGCGAACGGCAGCCGCAGGCCCGGGGTGTAGATGTCCAGGTGACCGCGTTCCGGATCGTCCACGAACACGGTCTCGCTGAAGCCGAGCCGCCGGGCCAGTTCCTGACGCGCGGCCGGCTCGGGGTGGTCGCTCCCGTCGCGTACGACGCCGAGCGCGTTGCCGTGCCGCCCGTCGGGGCCGCAGAACACACGCAGTACGTCGATGCCGGCGGGTACGTCGTAGTCGCTCACGTGCGCATTGAAGCACCGCCCGGGTGCCCGCCCCTCCGAGAGGGCCGGTACCCGGGCGGCGGTGTCGCGCGGTGCCTCGGATCAGGCGGTGCGGCGACGGCGGGCCACGACGACGGCGCCGGCGCCGGCCGCCACGATGAGGCCCGAGGCGGCGACCAGCGAGCCGGCCGGGACGTCGGAGCCGGTGGAGGCCAGGGCGGCCGAACCGCCGACCGTACCGCCGCCCCCCACGGTGGCGCCGCCGGTCGTACCGCCGTTGGCCGAACCGCCGGCCGCGCCCGTGCCGGACGGGAGTTCGGCGTCCTTGTCCAGGGCGACCGCGACGGTCAGCGCGTCGAGCTGCTCACCGGCCCGGTACATGCCGCCGAAGGCCTTGGTGCCGTCGGCGGTGAGGGTGGCCGGAACGGCGGAGAGGGTCACCACACCGTCCTTGGCGGTGAGTCCGCCGGCGGGCAGCTTGAGATCGGCGACGGCGAGTCCGGTGTAGGTGGCGGCCTTCTTCGTCGCGCGGTCCTTGGTGGACACGTCGGCGATGAGCTTGCCCGTGGTCCCGTGGGCCTGGATCTCCAGGTTGCTCAGCGAGAGGTCGAGCGTGTACGCGCCGTCCTCCTGGTGGCCCAGGAAGCGGACCTTGCCGTCGAACCCGGCGTTCAGGGTCTGCTTCGCGGCATCGAAGTGCCCGGTGGCGTCGGGGAACCGGTAGCCGTCGCCGGACGCGGTGGCGCCGCCCGTCGTCTCGACCTTGCCGTGGGCGATGGGGCCGGTGACGTATGCGCGGAAGGAGGCCTTCACGCCCCAGTTCAGGGTGCCGCCGACGACGGCGCCCGGGTCGGCGGCCGGCCGGTCGGTGGCCGTGACGCTCGGGGAGGGCTTCGGCGTGGGCTGGGTGGTGGGCTTGCCCGTGGGCATCACGGTCGGCTTGTCGGTGGGCTTCACCGTCGGCTTGCCGGTCGGCTCGGTGGGCTTCTCGGTCGGCTGCTCGGTCGGGGGCGCGACCGCCTTCACCGTGAGCGTGGCCGGGTCCAGGACCTCCCCCGCCTGATACTGGCCGTTGAAGGCCTCCGAGCCCGCCTTCGTCAGCTTCGCGGGGATGTCCTTGAAGACCATCGCCCCGCCCGCGCCCTGACCGGGCTTCACGGCCGACAGGTCGAGGTCCGCGACCGCCACGTCGTTCTGGGTGCCCTGCGGGGTCGCCACGTCGGCGGTGATCGCACCGCCCTTGCCGGCGGTGGACAGCTTGACGTCCGAGAGCGTGATGTCGAGGACCCCGCCGTGGGCGGAGAAGTTGACGCCGCCCTCGAAGGCGGTGTCGGTGCCGTAGGTGGTCATGTCGTACGTGCCCTTGCCGTTGACAAAGGTGAACACACCGTTGCCCGCGGCCTGGGTGGCGCCGTCCTTGACCGTGATCTTGCCTGCGGCGCCGATGTACTTACGGAAGGACTCCTTGAAGCCCCAGTCCAGCGTGCCGTCCTTCAGCTCCATGGCAGGGGCGGCCGCGTTGGCGCCGTCCTGGCCGGACCGGCCGGCCGCGAACGCCGGGAGTGCGAAGGCTGCGCCGAGGGCGGCCGCTGTGGCGACGGCTGCGGCGAGGGCTATGGGGCGGCGGGTGGCTGCCATGGTCGGTGGTCTCCTCAGGGATGAACAGAATCAACGGGGGTGGGGTGGGGACGGGGGTGGAGCGGGTGGAGTGCGGTGCGTGGGGGGACGGGGAGGTCCGGGATCAGGAGGGGGTGCCCGGCGTGGAGCGGTTGCGGCGCACCAGGAACAGCACGCCGCCCGCCGCCGCGACGAGCACGGCGATGCCGCCGAGGGCCAGGTAGAGCCCGGTCGATGAGCCCTCGTCCGTCACCGAGGCCACGGGAGCCGCGGCGGCGGTCTTCGGCCCGGGGGTGTCCGACGGCTGCGCGGTGGGGGCCGGGTCGCTGCCGAGGTCGGGGAGCGCGGGGAGCTTCGCCTTCGCGTCCACGGCAACGGCGAGCGAGACCGGGTCCATCGCGGTGCCCGCCCGGTAGAGCGAGCCGAACGCCTTGGCGCCGTCGGCGGTCAGCTTCGCGGGGGCCTCGGTGAGGACCGCGAGGCCGTTCTTCGGCGCGAAGTCCTCGGCGGTGAAGGTGATGAGCGGCACGGCCTTCGCGGTGTCGCCCTCGGTCCGGACGTCGGCGCTGAGCGTGCCCCGGCCCGCCTTCAGCCCCACCGTGAACCGGGAGAGCGTCAGATCGAGGTCGTTCGCCCCGGTGAAGCGGACGCTGCCCGCGAACGCGGCGGTCAGGTTCCGCTTCTTCGCGTCGTACGTGCCCTGCCCCTTCGGGAAGCGGAAGAGTGCTCCGCCGTCCTGGGCGCCCCCGGTCAGGGTCCACTCGCCCTGGCCGATCGAGCCGGTGACGTACTCCCGGAAGGTGCGGCGCACGCCCCAGTCCACGGCGGCGTCCTCGATCCGGCCCGCCGCCTCCTTCGGCTTCGCACCGGCGGCGGGCTTCTCGGGGGGCCTGGACGCGGCGGGCTTCCCGGCCGGGGCCGAGGTGTCCACGGAGAGGCTGACCGGATCCAGCGGCGTACCGGCCGTGTAGTAGCCGGCGAAGGACCTCGCGCCCTGCGAAGTCAGCGTTGCCGGGACGTTGTTGAGGGCGATGGGGGTGGAGCCGCCCCGCATGTCGATCCCGGCCAGGCCGAGCGTGGCCAGGGGCACCTGGGCGGTGGACGTGACCCGGCCGGTCCCCCGGTCCTTGCTGACCATGTCCGCGTACAGGGTGCCGCCGCCGCCCTGGATACGGATGGTCGGGCGGCTGATCGTGAGGTCCAGCTCGTTGGAGCCGTCGGGCTTGCGGTGGCCGGTGAAGTGGACACCGCCCGAGAAGCCGGAGGTGAGGGCGCCGCTCGCCGGGTCGTAGGAGCCGGTGGCGGAGTGGAAGCGGAACTGGCTGCCGCCGACCGTGGCCGCGCCGCCGGTCAGGTTCCAACTGCCGTGGGCGATGGGGCCCGTGACGTAACTCTGGAAGGAGGACTTGATCCCCCAGTCGAGCCGGCCGCCCTGCACCGTCCGGCTCGCCGCTTGCGCGGCGGTGGCCGGGAGCAGGGCTCCCAGCAGTACCGCGAGAAGCGCGACGGCGAGCGCGCGGGCAGGTCTGAACGGCGGCATGAACCCCTCCGAGGCCTAGAAGATGAGGTAAGGCTAACCTAAGCTATATGCATCGTGTGTCGGTACCCCTTCCGTCACATTCCTCGCATTCCATTCCCAACTGCACGCCGCAGAACGACAGGACGGTGCCCAGTGCGCTCCTCGCAGGACTTCGCCCCGCCGGGCCGGGACACCGGGCGACCCGGGGCCTTTCGTTTGGATCAGGCCGGACACCGCGAGCCCGGCCTGATCCGAACGAGAGGCCCCGGGCGGGCGCGCACCGGCCTCGTCACGGCCGCGATATCCCTGGCGACCGCACTGCTGCTGACCGGCTGCGGGGGGACGGCGACTCCGGCGGCGAAGGCGGCGGGCGCCAAAACCGGCGCGGCCTTTGACGCCGACCGGATCGAGCCGCTGACGACCACGCCCGCACCCCGCCTGCCCGTCACAGTGAAGTCGGCGGACGGGAAGCGGACCACGATCACCTCGGCGGACCGGATCGTGCCGCTGACCGGCAGCCTGAGCGAGATCGTCTTCACCCTCGGCCTGGGTAAGCGGGTGGTGGCCCGCGACATCACCGCCACCTTCGAACAGGCCGAGAAGCTCCCGGTGGTGACCCGCGCCCACGACGTGTCGGCCGAGAGCGTGCTGTCCCTGCGGCCCACCGTCGTCCTCGCGGACACCACGACCGGCCCGGCCGAGGCCATCGGCCAGATCCGGGGCGCCGGGATCCCGCTCGTGGTCGTCGACCCGGCCACCGAACTGGCGGACGTCGGCCGCCGGATCGAGACGGTGGCGGCGGCCCTGGGCGTACCGAAGTCGGGCGATGAGCTCAAGCAGCGCACCCAGGACCGGATCGACGCCGTCCGCAAGTCCGTGCCCGCACCTGCCGACGGGGCGAAGAAGCCCCGGGTCGCCTTCCTCTACCTGCGCGGCTCCGCCTCCGTCTATCTGCTGGGGGGCCGCGAGTCCGGCGCGAGTTCGCTGCTCGAAGCGGCCGGCGCGGTCGACGCGGGCAAGGCGTCCGGGCTGAGGAAGGACTTCACCGCCATCACCAGCGAGGCCCTGGCCAAGGCGGCTCCCGACGCGATCCTGGTGATGACGAAGGGCCTCGAATCGGTCGGCGGTGCCGACGGCCTGGTGAAGATCCCGGGCGTCGCGGAGACCCCGGCCGGCATGGACCGCCGCATCCTCTCCATCGACGACGGGGTACTGCTGAACTACGGGCCGCGCACCGACCGCGTACTGAGCGAACTCGTCGCCCAGCTCCACCCGAAGGACGGGGCGGCCAAGTGACCACCTCCTACCGGGAGCGCACCGGGAAGACCGCAGCCGATGCCGGGCCGCCCGGCGCCGAGACGGCCCCCGCGCCGCCGCCGAGGGCCCGGCGCCCCGCCGCCGTCACCCTCACCGCCGGGCTGCTCGCGGCCCTGGTCCTGTGCTCCCTGCTCTCCGCCGGGCTCGGCGCGTACGGCATTCCGCTCGGTGACGTCCTCGCCTCCGTGCAGCACCGCGTCGGACTCGGCGGACACGCCCTGGACCGGGTCGGGGAGAGCGTCCTGTGGAACGTCCGGCTGCCGAGGGTCGTCCTGGCGCTGCTGGTCGGCGCCTCCCTCGGCTGCGCGGGCGCCCTGATGCAGGGGGTGTTCGGCAATCCGCTCGCGGAGCCGGGCGTCATCGGGATCTCGGCGGGCGCGGCGGTCGGCGCGGTCGCCTCGATCGCGCTGGGGCTGAGCTTCTTCGGCAACTGGACCATCACCGTCTGCGCGTTCGTCGCCGGTCTGCTGACCGTGCTGCTCGTCTACGCGCTGTCGCGGTCGGGCGGCCGGACGGAGGTGGTGACGCTTATCCTCACGGGTATCGCCGTCAACGCCTTCGCGGGCGCGCTGATCGGGCTGTTCATCTTCTTCGCGGACAACGCGCAGATCAGCCAGATCACCTTCTGGCAGCTCGGCTCGCTGGCCCAGGCCACCTGGCCGAAGGTGCTGGCCGTGCTGCCGTGCGCGGCGCTCGGGCTGCTCCTCGCGCCGTTCTACGCCCGCAGGCTGGACCTGCTGGCGCTCGGTGAACGGCCCGCCCGGCACCTGGGCGTCGATGTGGAGCGGCTCCGGGTCGTGCTGGTGCTGGTCGTGGCGCTGCTGACCGCCGCCGCGGTGGCGGTCGCCGGGATCATCTCGTTCGTGGGGCTGCTGGTGCCGCATCTGCTGCGGATGGCGAACGGCCCCGGCCACCGCTTCCTGGTCCCCGGCAGTGCGCTCGGCGGTGCGCTGGTGCTGGTCGCGGGCGATCTCGCGGCCCGTACCGTCGCGGACCCGGCCGAGCTGCCGCTCGGCGTGCTGACCGCGCTCATCGGCAGCCCGTTCTTCTTCTGGCTGCTGCGCCGGACCCGTCGCAAGCAAGGTGGCTGGGCATGAGAACGCTGCGGAACCTCTTCGCGGTGCGCGACCGGCTGCTTCCTGCCCCGGTCGCCCCCGGCGCCCCGGTCGCGGAGGTGAGCGGGCTGCGGGTCCGGCTGGGCGGGCGCCAGGTGCTCGACTCCGTCGAGCTGACGGTGCACGCGGGCGAGGTGCTGGCGCTCGTCGGCCCGAACGGGGCCGGGAAGTCGACGCTGCTGGCCGCGCTCGCCGCCGACCTGCCCGCCGGGAGCGGCACGGTACGGATCGACGGGCGGCCGGTGGGCGAGTGGTCCGCGCCGGAACTCGCCCTGCGCCGCGCGGTGCTGCCGCAGTCCGCCGCGCTCTCCTTCCCGTTCCCGGTGGCGGACGTCGTACGGATGGGGCGGGCGCCCTGGGCCGGTACGGAGCGCGAGGACGAGGACGATCCGGCGGTCCGGGCGGCGATGGCGGCCACCGAGGTCACCGAGTTCGCCGCACGCCCGTTCTCCGCGCTGTCCGGCGGCGAGCGGGCCCGGGTCGCACTGGCCCGGGTGCTGGCGCAGCGCGCCCCGCTGCTGCTGCTCGACGAGCCGACCGCGGCGCTGGACCTGCGCCACCAGGAACTCGTGCTGCGGATCTGCCGGGAGCGGGCCGCCGCCGGTGACGCGGTCGTGGTGGTCCTGCACGATCTGGGGCTGGCCGCCGCGTACGCGGACCGGGCCGCCGTGCTGCACGGCGGGCGGATCGCGGTGGTGGGGCCGCCCGCCGAGGTGTTCACGGGCGCGCTGCTCGGCGAGGTCTACCGGCAGCCGGTCGAGGTGTTCCCGCATCCGCGCACCGGGGCGCCGCTCGTGGTGCCGGACCGGACCGCTTGACCGTCGCTTTACCCCGTGCGGGCTCGTCCATGGGTCGGTCGTGATCGCCCCGTTCCCGCGCGCGTGCGGTGAGAGCTGAATCACTGCGCGGGTGGGTATCGGTCAGGTAAGGGTCGGTTAAGTTAGGTCCGCCTCACCTGCCCTGGTCCGTCCCGCTGTTTCTTCCTTCATCCTCATGTGGAGCCCGTATGCGAGCCGTTCGTCTCTCCGTCGTCACCGCTGCCGCCACCGTGGCTGCCCTGACCGCTGTCACGGGCTGCGCCGAGAAGAGCGACGGCAAGGGTGACGGCGCCGTCCAGGTCGTCGCGAAGGACGACTCCTGCGAGGTGTCGAAGAAGAAGCTGCCGGCCGGTCACGTCGAACTGGCCGTCCAGAACAAGGGCTCCAAGGTCACCGAGGTCTACGTCCTGTTCCCGGACGACCGCATCGTCGCCGAGCGCGAGAACATCGGCCCCGGCACCAAGGCCACCATCACGGCGGAGATCAAGGCCGGTTCGTACGAGATCGCCTGCAAGCCCGGCATGAAGGGCCACGGCATCCGGCAGAAGCTGGAGATCAGCGGGGGCAGCGCGGCCAGGCGCAGCCCCGAGATGGACAAGGCCGTCGCCGCCTACCGCACCTACGTCCAGGACCAGGCCGACGAGACGCTGCCCAAGGCCAAGCTCTTCACGGACGCGGTCGCCGCCGGGGACATCGAGGCCGCCAAGAAGGTCTACGCCGAATCCCGGCTCGGCTGGGAGCGGACCGAGCCCGTCGCGGAGTCCTTCGGTGACATCGACCCGAAGGTCGACGTCCGCGCGGACGGCCTGGAGGACGGCCAGAAGTGGACCGGCTGGCACCGCCTGGAGAAGGCGCTGTGGCAGGACAAGAAGCTGGGCGCCCAGGAGAAGGCCCTCGCCCCGACCCTCCAGAAGGACCTGCTCGACTGGCAGAAGCGCGTCGGCACGGCGGAGATCACCCCGACCTCGATGGCCAACGGCGCCAAGGAACTCCTCGACGAGGTCGCGACCGGCAAGGTCACCGGCGAGGAGGAGCGCTACAGCCACACCGACCTGATCGACTTCAAGGCCAACGTCGAGGGCGCCGAGAAGTCCTACGAGCTGCTGAAGCCGATCGCCTCGAAGAACGACGCGGCCCTGTCTGCCACCCTGGACAAGCGCTTCGCGGAGCTGAACAAGCTGCTGGACACCTACCGCAAGGACAAGACGTCCTACGACTTCACCTCGTACGAGAAGGTCGGCAAGGCGGACCGCAAGGACCTGTCCGACGCGGTCAACGCACTGGCCGAGCCGCTCTCCAGGCTCGCCGCCGCGGTCACCAAGTAACGAGTCGCAGAGAGGCCCCGGGCATGTCCGAGGACACGCAGAACACAGCCGGCGAGAGCCCGGACTCCGGGGCCCCGGCCGCCCCGGGCCCCGGCGGCGCCCCGTCACGGCGGGCGCTGCTCGGCTGGGGCGGCGCCGGACTGGCGCTCGGTGCGGTGGCGGCCGGTGGCGCGGTCGCCGCGGTCCGCTCCGACGACGCGCCGGTCCCGGCCGCGGACAGCGGCGCGGCGGTGCCGTTCCACGGCGCGCACCAGGCCGGGATCGCCACCGCCGTCCAGGACCGGCTGCACTTCGCCGCGTTCGACGTGACCACGAAGGACCGGGCCGAACTCGTCGCGCTGCTCAAGGAGTGGACCCGGGCCGCCGAGCGGATGACGGCCGGGCACGCGGTAGGTGACGGGGCGTACGGGGGCCTGCCCGAGGCCCCGCCGGACGACACGGGCGAGGCGCTGGGCCTCAGGCCGTCCCGGCTGACGCTGACCATCGGCTTCGGCCCCACGCTGTTCGCCAAGGGCCGCTTCGGCCTGGAGGACAGGCGGCCGGACGCGCTCGTCGATCTGCCGAAGTTCCCCGGCGACAACCTCGACGCGGCCCGCAGCGGCGGCGACCTGTGCGTCCAGGCCTGCGCGGACGACCCGCAGGTGGCGGTGCACGCCATCCGCAACCTGGCCAGGATCGGCATGGGCCGCACCGCGATCCGCTGGTCCCAGCTGGGCTTCGGCAAGACGTCGTCGACGACGCCGGGCGCCCAGACCCCCCGCAACATGATGGGCTTCAAGGACGGCACCCGGAACATCTCCGGCAGCGACACCGCCGCCCTGGACAAGCACGTCTGGGCCGGCGGGAAGGACCGGGCGGGCTGGATGACCGGGGGCTCCTACCTGGTGGCCCGGCGCATCCGGATGCACATCGAGACCTGGGACCGCGCCCCGCTCCAGGAGCAGGAGGACGTCTTCGGCCGCGACAAGGGCGAGGGCGCCCCGGTCGGCAAGGCCAAGGAACGCGACGAGCCGTTCCTGAAGGCGATGCTGCCGACCGCCCACGTACGGCTCGCGCACCCCGACAGCAACGCCGGGGCGACGATCCTGCGGCGCGGCTACTCCTTCACCGACGGGACGGACGGCCTGGGCCGCCTCGACGCCGGGCTGTTCTTCCTCGCGTACCAGCGCGACACACGCAAGGGGTTCGTACCGCTCCAGCGCCGCCTGGCGGCGCACGACGCGCTCAACGAGTACATCCAGCACGTGGGTTCGGCGCACTTCGCCGTCCCGCCGGGCGTCCGCGACAAGGACGACTGGTGGGGCCGGACGCTGTTCTCGTAGTCGTTCTCAAGTACCCCGAAGCGGAAAGGGACCCGAATCGTGTTCAGTAACTTCCTGATCGGCCTGCGCGAGGGCCTTGAGGCCAGCCTGGTCGTCTGCATTCTCATCGCGTACCTGGTGAAGACCGGAAACCGGAACAAGCTGCTGCCCATCTGGGTCGGCGTCGGCATCGCGGTCGTCGTCAGCCTGGCGTTCGGCGCGGGGCTCGAATTCGGCTCCCAGGAGATGACGTTCAAGGCGCAGGAGGCGCTCGGCGGCTCGCTGTCGATCCTCTCGGTCGGCCTGGTCACCTGGATGGTCTTCTGGATGCGGCGCACCGCCCGCCACCTCAAGGCGGAGCTGCACGGCAAGCTCGACGCGGCGCTCGCGATGGGCACCGGCGCACTCGTCGCCACGGCGCTGCTCGCGGTGGGCCGGGAGGGACTTGAGACCTCGCTGTTCGTGTGGCGCGCGGTGCACGCCGCGGACGACGGCTGGCATCCGATGATCGGCGCGGTGCTGGGCATCGCCACCGCCGTGGTGCTGGGCTGGCTGTTCTACCGGGGTGCGCTGAAGATCAACCTGGCGAAGTTCTTCACCTGGACCGGCGGCATGCTGGTGGTCGTCGCGGCGGGCGTCCTCGCCTACGGGGTGCACGACCTGCAGGAGGCCGGGTTCCTGGGCGGCCTGCAGAACCGGGCGTTCGACATCAGCGCCACGATCCCGCCGGACAGCTGGTACGGCACGCTGCTGAAGGGCACCTTCAACTTCCAGCCCGATCCGACGGTTCTCCAGATCACGGTGTGGGCGCTGTATCTGATCCCCACGCTCGCGCTCTTCCTCGCCCCGGTAGGGTTCGCACGGTCAGTGGGGGCGACGGATCAGAAGGCGCAGAAAGCAACGGATGAGAAGTCTGAGGCCGGTTCGGCTGGCGACGGGGCTCGCGGCGGCGACGGTGCTGAGCATGACGGCGAGCGGATGCGTGACGGTGCACGGCGAGCTGGAAGTCGTGCCAGCGGCGACGGAGTCTGAGGCCGCGCAGGCCCTGAAGACCTTCACCGCCGCGTACAACGCGGCGGACAAGGCCTACGATCCGGCACTGGACGCCGACGAGATCGGCGGCTCGCTCGGGGCGATCAACCAGGCCGGCCTGACGGCCCGGCACAAGAACAGCCCGGACGGCAACGCGAACCACCGGCCGCTGGAGCTGACCGACGCGAACTACGTCATCCCCAAGAAGGCGGGCTGGCCGAGGTGGTTCGTCGCGGACACCGACTCCAACCGGGACCAGGACAGCGGCAAGCTGGACACCCGCTGGCTGGTCGTCTTCACCAAGTCCGGCCCCGACGCGGGGTGGAAGGCCGTCTATCTGTCGGTCGTCGCCCCGTCACGGCTGCCCGAGTTCGCGAAGGACGACGACGGCCGGGCCGAGCCGGTCCCGGCGGACAGCACCGGACTGGCGGTCGCCCCGCAGGAGTTGAGCAAGCAGTACACGGGCTACCTGCAGAAGGGCACCCCGGACGTCTTCGCCCCCGGCACCTCCACCTCGCTCTGGCGCACCACGCGCCAGAACACCCGGCGGGCCGGTTTCTCGTACCAGTACATCGACCAGCCGCTGGTCAGCGGCGCGTTCGGACCACTCGGCCTGGAGACGAAGGACGGCGGGGCGCTGGTCTTCTTCAGCAGCAAGCACTTCGAGCGCCAGACCGCGGCGAAGGGGCTGCGCCCGACGGTCAGCCCGGACGTCCAGGCGCTGCTGTCCGGCGAGGTGAAGAGCACCCTCACGAAGGAGCGGGTCTCCAGCCAGCTGGCGTACGTCCCGAAGAAGGGCGCCGGCACGGGCAAGGTAACCGTCCTGAACCGCCTCCCGGGCCTGACCTCGGCCAAGGGCTCCTGACAACAGCCAGCCCACATCGGCTCAGCCCGGCCAAAACCAAGCCCGCCCGGCGATTGAGGGCATCTTTCAGCCCGTCCGGCGCTTGAGGACGGAAAGGACGGAACCGGCCGTCCCGGCCCGGCCGCTCACCCGCCTAGCGACTGAGCGGCCACGCCACGGACTCGTGATCGACGTCGCTCTGCTCCGCCGACCCCACGAACCTCGCACACGCGTCCGTCAACGTCTCCAGCAGCGTCAACGGGTCCGGCAGCGGATTCTCCGGCCCCCGCACCCACCGCACGTCCAGCTCACCCGGCAGCCGCGCCGGCGGCAGGAGCACGTAGCTGCCGCGGCAGTGCCACCGCAGCCCGGGGTGCTCGTCCATCGTCTCGGGGTGGCAGTCCAGCTCGCACGGCCACCACTCGTCCTCGTCCTCCGGCGTGCCCCGCGTCGCCGTGAAGAAGAGCATCCGGTCGTCGCCGGACCGGGCCACCGGGCCCACCTCGATCTCGGCGGCGAGCAGCCGTTCCAGTGCCTGCTCACCCGCCGACAGCGGGACATCGAGCACGTCGTGGATCATGCCGGTCGCCGTGATGAAGTTCGCCTGCGGCTGGCTGCGGGCCCAGCGCTCGATCTGGGACCGGTCGGTGGTGGACTGTGTCTGCCAGGCGAACGAGATCGGGTGCCTGGCGGGGGTGGGACAGCCCATGCGTTCGCAGGAACATCGGTAGCCCACCGGATGGGCCGCGGGTGCGATCGGCATTCCGGCCTCGGCGACAGCCAGGAGCAGTGCCTCCCGTGCGGTGTCGTCGACCTCGCTCTGCTGCGCTTTGGGTCGTCGGCGCAGCCAGTGGGAAAACTTGCTCTCTGAGCCGCGACTACGGCCGAAATCGGCGCCCATCTATCCCCTTACCTCTGCGTTGCCCCTGCCCATCGTCCCACCATCCTGCGCCTCGGGTGGCCAGACTCCGGAAGCAGGGTGCGCGGATCGGCGACGCGGGGTGAGCACTATCACACGTCTTGTCGTGAAATGACGGATGCTGCTCAGAGGGCAGGGCCCCAGCAGCCGGTGGTGGGTGAGCAGGGCGACAAGGGGTTCCGGGGCGATCCGCGCTTCGGCACTTCTCGGGAACCACCCGATCGGTTCACTGTGCGACGGGGCCCGGACGGCGCACCATGGGCTCACGCACACACCCGTGCGACGCACCGGCCGCAGCGGCCACCAATGCCGCCGCGACGATTCGTGAGGAGCCCTCGTTGCCTCGTGAAGCCACACCCCGCCGCTACCTGATGTGCGCCCCGGCCCACTTCAGGGTGACCTACTCCATCAACCCGTGGATGGACCCCACCAAGCCGGTGGACCTCCCGCTGGCGCAGACCCAGTGGGAGGACCTGCGCGACCGCTACCGCGCCCTCGGCCACACCGTCGAGCTGCTCACGCCCCACCCCGGGCTGCCCGACATGGTCTTCGCCGCGAACGGGGCCACCGTGGTCGACGGCCGGGTGCTGGGCGCCCGGTTCGCGTACCAGGAAAGGTTCGCCGAGGCGGCCGCCCACCGCGACTGGTTCAGCGAGCACGGCTTCGCGGAGATCCACGAGCCCGACCACGTCAACGAGGGCGAGGGCGACTTCGCGGTGACGTCCTCGTACCTGCTGGCCGGGCGCGGCTTCCGGTCCAGTCCGCTCTCGCACGACGAGGCCCAGGAGTTCTTCGGGCGGCCGGTGATCGGCCTCGACCTGGTCGATCCGCGGTACTACCACCTGGACACGGCGCTGAGCGTGCTGGACGAGGCGGCCGACGAGATCATGTACTACCCGGCCGCCTTCTCACCGGGCAGCCGGGCGGTGCTGGCTCGGCTCTTCCCCGACGCGCTGATCGCCGAGGAGGCGGACGCCGCCGCGCTCGGGCTGAACGCGGTGAGCGACGGCCGCAACGTGCTGCTGCCGCAGGCCGCCACCGGCCTGTTCGACCCGCTGCGGGCGCGCGGCTTCGAGCCGGTGCCGATGGACCTGAGCGAGCTGCTCAAGGGCGGCGGCAGCGTGAAGTGCTGCACCCAGGAGCTGCGCGGACAGGACAGCTTCTAGCCGGCCTCGGGCGGCGGCCAGGCGTCGCCCCAGTCGATGTCCCGGGCGGCGCGGTACAGCTCGCCGTGCCGCTTGGTGACCGTGGCCCGCTGGAGCCCCCCGTCCCGGGTGCACAGCTCCAGCAGCACCTGGCCCTTGCGGATCTGCGGGCGGCGGGTGATCCGGGCCCCCACCGGGTCCACCGCGAACCGGGTCGCCGCGACGTAGCTGAACTTCTCGTCCTCGTACGGCAGCGAGCCGCCCTTCACCTTCCGGTGCAGCGAGGAGCGGCTCACCCGGACCGAGAAGTGGCACCAGTCCGTGCCGGGCTCGATGGGGCAGGCGTCGCTGTGCGGGCAGGGCGCGGCGACGGTGAACCCGGCGGCGGTCAGCCGGTCCCGCGCCTCGATGACGCGGGCGTAGCCGTCGGGGGTGCCGGGCTCGACGATCACCACGGCCTGCGCCGCCCGGCCCGCGGCGTCGACGAGCGCGGTGCGGGCCTGCGGCGTCAGCTCGTTGAGCACGTAGGAGACGGTCACCAGGTCGGCGGCGTCGAGTTCGAGGTCCTCGCCGATCCGGGCCCGCTGCCACTGGACGGATTCCAGCGCCGGGCTGCCGGAGGCGTCGGCCAGTTCGCGGCCGAGGGCGAGCGCGGGCTCGGCCCAGTCCAGCACGGTGGTGCCAGGTCCCTCCCAGGCCCCGGCGACCGCCCAGCTCGCCGCTCCGGTGCCGCCGCCGACGTCGGTGTGGGTGGCGGGCACCCAGTCCGGGGCGGCCTCGCGCAGGGCGTGCAGGGCGGACCGTACCGCTTCGAAGGTGGCGGGCATCCGGTACGCGGCGTAGGCGGCGACGTCCGAGCGGTCGCGGAGCAGCGGGGTGCCGGTGGGGGTGGTCCCCCGGTAGTTGGCGATGAGCCGGTCGACGGCCTGGGCGGCCTGTCGGGGCGGCAGCCCGTCGAGGAGTCCGGCCAGTGCCGCACGCAGGGTGTCCGCGGTGGGGAGGGAGTCGTTCACCGACGAAGTGTAGGCGGAGCCCGGCCCCGCTCCGCCCGGCCCGCCGCCGGTCACCGCCGCCCTCCCCCGGGCCCGCCGGCCGTCACGGCCTCGCGGCCACCTGCTGCCAGGGCCGGCACAGCGCCAGGAAGCAGACCATCGCGCCCGCCGCGCACACGAGCTGCACGACGGCCATCGGTACGGCCGTCGCCTCGCCCGCGATGCCGACGAGCGGTGAGGCGACGGCGCCGATCAGGAACGACGACGTGCCGAGCAGCGCGGAGGCGGACCCGGCGGCGTGCTTGGTGCGCATCAGGGCCTGTGCGTTGGTGTTGGGCATCGCGAGCCCCATCGCGGACATCAGGACGAAGAGTCCGGACGCCACCGGTACGAGTCCGACGTCGCCGAAGACCCCGGAAGTCATCAGCAGCAGCGCCGTCGCGGCCAGCACGATGACGGAGAGCCCGAAGCCGAGCGCCTTGTCGAGGCTGATCCGGCCGACGAGGATCTTGCCGTTGATCTGGCCCACGGCGATCAGGCCGATCGAGTTGATACCGAAGAGCATGCTGAAGGTCTGCGGCGAGGCGCCGTAGATCTCCTGCACGACGAACGGCGAGGCGCTCACGTAGGCGAAGAGGGCGGCGAAGGCGAGGCTGCCGGCGATCATGTAGCCGGTGAAGACGCGGTCGGCGAGCAGCCCGCGCATGGTGTGCAGCGCGTCCTTGACGCCGCCGGTGTGGCGTTCCTCCGGCGGCAGGGTCTCCTGGAGCCACTTCCAGACGACCAGGGTGAGCAGGGTGCCGACCACGGTGAGGACGGCGAAGATGCCCCGCCAGTCGGTGAGCCGCAGGACCTGTCCGCCGATGACGGGGGCGATGACCGGGGCGACGCCGGAGATCAGCATCAGTGTGGAGAAGAACCTGGCCATCTCCATGCCGTCGTACATGTCACGCACGACCGCCCGGGCGATGACGATGCCCGCAGCGCCCGCGAGGCCCTGGAGCAGCCGGAAGCCGATGAGGAGTTCGACGGTCGGGGCGAAGACGCAGAGCGCGGTGGCGAAGACGTAGATGATCATGCCGAGGAGCAGCGGGCGGCGCCTGCCCCAGCGGTCGCTCATCGGTCCGACGACGACCTGTCCGAGCGCCATGCCGGTGAGGCAGGCGGTGAGGGTGAGCTGGACGGTCGAGGCCGGTGCGTGCAGTGCGTCGGTGACGGCGGGGAGCGCCGGGAGGTACATGTCCATGGACAGCGGCGGCAGCGCGGTCAGGCCGCCGAGTACCAGGGTGACGAGGAGTCCGGTGCGCCGGGCCGCCGCCGTGGCGGCCGGGCGGGACGGGGCGGTCCCCCCGGGAAGTCCGGTTCCGGTGCGGGTCGCGACTCCGGCGCCGGCGTCGGCGCGGGTGTCGGGGGCGGTGTCGGTTATGTGTACGTGCTGGGCTCGGCTGACGCCGCTCTCCGGCATTCTGATCTCCATTGTTGTTGAATCCGCCTCTATGCTCTCAGCTCAGCCGGAATGGTCGACACCTTTTTGGGAGCGTGCATGAGCAGGACTGTCCGTTGGGGCGTGCTGGCGACCGGTGGTATCGCGGCGACGTTCACCGCCGACCTGCTGGCGATGCCCGATGCGGAGGTGGTGGCCGTGGCCTCCCGTACGGACACCTCGGCGAAGGCGTTCGCCGAACGGTTCGCGATACCGAGGGCGTACGGCAGCTGGGCCGGACTCCTCGCCGACGACGAGGTCGACGTGGTGTACGTGGCCACGCCGCACTCCGCGCACCGGGAGGCGGCCGGGCTCGCGCTGGAGGCCGGAAAGCACGTGCTGTGCGAGAAGGCGTTCACGCTCAACGAGCGCGAGGCGCGGGAGTTGGTGGAGCTCGCCCGCGACCGCGGCCTCTTCCTGATGGAGGCCATGTGGACCTACCTCAACCCGGTCATCCGGCGGATGACGGAGCTGGTGCGGGACGGGGCGATCGGCGAGATCCGCACCGTGCAGGCCGACTTCGGCTTCCCGGGCGACTTCGGCGCGGAGCACCGGCTGCGCGATCCCGCGCTGGGCGGCGGTGCGCTGCTGGACCTCGGGGTCTATCCGGTGTCGTTCGCGCAGCTGCTGCTCGGTGAGCCGGACCGGGTGCACGCGGACGCGCTGCTGTCGCCGGAGGGCGTCGACCTGAACACCGGGATGCTGCTGGGCTGGGACTCGGGCGCCACCGCCCTGCTCGCCTGCTCGATCGTCGGGCACCACCCGACGGCCGCGACGGTCATCGGGACGGCCGGACGCATCGACTTCCCGGACAGCTTCTTCTATCCGCGGCGCTTCGTGCTGCACCGGGCGGGCCATGAGCCGGAGGAGGTCACCTCGGGGCCGGGGCCGCAGGGCCTGTCGGGGATGCAGTTCGAGGCCGCCGAGGTGATGCGGGCGGTCCGGGCGGGCGAGACGCAGTCCCCGCTGGTGCCGCTGGAGGGTTCGCTCGCGGTGATGCGGACGCTCGACGCGGTACGTGACCGCATCGGCGTCCGCTACCCGGCGGACGCGCTCTAGCCTTTCGCCCGTCAGGCGGGGGTGAGGCCCTGGTTGCCCACCTCCGTGACGAGCGAGCCGGCCGTCGTGACCGGGGAGCCGGGCTTGGTGACGGCGGCCACCGTGCGGAAGTCGGCGCGCGCCTGGCGCTCCTGGAGGGTGACGACGGCGTAGCCTCGGCGCCCGTTGTAGAACTTCAGGTGCGGGTTGGCCTGCATCAGGTTGTTCCAGTTGGACGGCTTCTCGGAGCCGTCCTTGCCGCTGGTGACGGACGTGGTGACGATCTCGGTGCCGACGGTCCGGGACGAGGGGTCGTCGAAGTCCCGCTTCAGGTCGAAGGCGTAGCTGACGTGGACGTCGCCGGTGAGCACCATCAGGTTGTCCACGCCGACGGCCTCGGCGCCCTTCAGGAGCCGGTCGCGGGAGGCCGGGTAGCCGTCCCAGGAGTCCATGGAGAGTTTGTAGGCGTCGGTCGGCACGTCGCGCCGCTGGGCGAAGGTGACCTGCTGCGGCACGACGTTCCAGGTGGCCCGCGAGTGGCGCCAGCCGTCGACCAGCCAGCGTTCCTGGGCGAAGCCGGGCAGGGTGCGTGCGGGGTCCTCGGACTCGGGTCCGGAGGTCTGCCAGCCGTCGCCGTACGCCTGGTCGCTGCGGTACTGGCGGGTGTCGAGGATGTCGAACTGGGCGAGCCGGCCGAACTGCAGGCGCCGGTAGAGCTTCATGTCCGGGCCGGTCGGCCGCTGCGGGGCGCGCAGCGGCTGGTTCTCCCAGTACGCGCGGTAGGCGGCGGCGCGGCGGATCAGGAACTCCTCCGGCGGCACGTTGTCCTCGGAGGTGTCCCCCGCGTAGTTGTTCTCGGTCTCGTGGTCGTCCCAGGTGACGACGAAGGGGTGCGCGGCGTGGGCGGCGCGCAGGTCGGGGTCGGACTTGTAGAGGGCGTACCGCAGCCGGTAGTCCTCCAGCGTGGCCGTCTCCCGGTTGAAGAGGGCGGGCAGCGTGCGGTCGGTGTAGTTGCGGGCGCCGCCGGTCGCGGTCACCGCGTACTCGTAGAGGTAGTCCCCGAGGTGGAAGACGACGTCGACGTCCTCCTGGGCAAGGTGCTTGTAGGCGGTGAAGTAGCCGTCGTGGTAGGCCTGGCAGGAGACCGCGGCCAGCCGCAGTTCGCTGTTGCGGGCCCCGGGGGCGGGCGCGGTGCGGGTCCGGCCCACCGGGCTGGTCCACTTGCCGGCGCGGAAGCGGTAGTAGAGGACGCGGTCGGCGTCCAGGCCCCGGACCTCGACGTGGACGCTGTGGTGGAACTCGGGGTGGGCGGTGGTGGAGCCGCGCCGCACGACCCGGGTGAAGCGCTCGTCGCGGGCCAGCTCCCAGCGCACCTCGACGCGGGCGCGGGGCAGTCCGCTGTCGGGCTCGTACGGGCGGGGCGCGAGCCTCGTCCACAGCAGGACGGAGTCGGGCAGCGGGTCGCCGGAGGCGACGCCGAGGGTGAACGGGTCCTCGTCGATCCGCCGGGCGTCCAGCTCGGCGGCGGCCGCGGAGCCCGCTGCCGGGAGGCCGACCGAGAAGGCGAGCGCGGCGGCGGCACCGGTGACGGTGAGAAATCGGCGGCGGCCCGTGTGCCGGGCGGCGTCGCGCAGCTCCTGCTCCTGGTCCTGCTGGTGCGATGAGTGCGTCATCTGTCCCTCCCCTGACTGGTGATGTGAGGGGAAGTCCATCGGTCCAGCACATCCGGCGGTTGTCGTGCTCGCGTCGCGCGGGCGTCGCCGGGATGAGGAATGCGGCAGGAATGGGTCCCCGGGGGCAAACTCCGCATATGCGGCCAGGACCATGATCATTAACTCCGGCCGGGACGGCCCGGGAATCGCCGGTACCCGTGCCGGAATCACCCCCCGGAAGCACGAACCCGCCATCCGGGGGCACCGTTTGGCCCGACCGGAACGGACGGGACGCTCCGCCGGCCCCGGACCCTGGGCGTACGCTGCCGCACCATGAGCAACAAAGTGTTGAACTCCGCGACGAAGACGGCTGTGGTCACGGGCGCGGGCTCCGGGATCGGCCGCGCGGTGGCTCTCGCCCTGAACGGCGCGGGCTGGTCGGTGGCGCTCGCGGGCCGCCGCCCCGAGCCCCTCGCCGAAACCGCCGCCCTGGCCGGGGAACAGGCCCGGGTGATCACCGTCCCCACCGATGTCTCGCGCCCCGGGGAGGTGGACGCGCTCTTCTCCTCGGCGCACGAGTCCTTCGGCCGCCTCGACCTGCTCTTCAACAACGCGGGCACCTTCGGTCCGGGCGGCGTACCGGTCGAGGACCTCGGTTACGAGGACTGGCGCACGGTGGTCGACGTGAACCTCACGGGGGCGTTCCTGTGCGCGCAGGCGGCGTACCGCCGGATGAAGGAGCAGGACCCGCAGGGCGGCCGGATCATCAACAACGGCTCCGTCTCGGCGCACACCCCGCGCCCGCACTCGGTGGCGTACACGGCGACCAAGCACGCGCTGACCGGCCTGACGAAGTCGCTGTCGCTGGACGGACGCCCGTACCGGATCGCCTGCGGGCAGATCGACATCGGCAACGCGGCGACCGAGATGACCGAGCGCATGCGGACCGGAATCCTCCAGGCCAACGGCGAGCTGGCCGTGGAACCGGTGATGGCGGCCGCGGACGTGGCGAGGACGGTGGTCCACATGGCGGAGCTGCCGCTGGAGGCGAACGTCCAGTTCGCCACGGTGCTGGCGACGGCCATGCCGTACGTGGGACGGGGCTGACCTGCCTCGAACGATCAGAACAGGCCGTTGATCGACCGGAACTGACCAACCTTCACACCGGAGCGGCCGATGTCCGCCGGAATGACGCCCCGGCCGGTCCGGTAAGCGCGTGCTGCCCTTATGCTCAACGTTCTTCACCGGAACTACACACAAGGAACACAGCATGCGCATACGCACCGCGGTGCCCCTCGCCCTGGCGGCCGCCACCGCCCTCGCCGGCTCGCTGCTCGTCGCGGCACCGGCCTCGGCCGCCGCGCACCAGGGCGGGGTGCACCTCGGCAAGATCCAGTACGACAGCCCCGGCAAGGACACCCGGTCCAACACCTCGCTGAACGCCGAATGGGTCGAGATCCACAACAACACGAAGTCGAAGTTCCAGCTCAAGGGCTACAAGCTGAAGGACAACACCGGGTACACCTACACCTTCGCCGGCTACAACGTCAGTCCGGGCAAGACCGTCAAGGTCCACACCGGCAGGGGGAAGACCAGCCCCGGCCATGTGTACTGGAACCGCGGTTCGTACGTCTGGAACAACACCGGTGACAAGGCGCGGCTGATCAAGCCGAACGGCAAGCTGCTGGACTCCTGCTCCTGGACGAAGTCGAGCAAGGGCACCAAGAACTGCCACTGAGCCGGCCCTCGCGGTCCGGGGCCCGGGGGAATGCCCCGGACCGCGACACGGTTGTGCGGCACATGAATGAGATCCCGCACACCGCGATCCTGCGCTACACCGCCTTCTCCGCCGACCCGGACGGCGGCAATCCGGCCGGCGTGGTGCTGGACGCGTCCGGCATGGACGAGTCGGAGATGCTCGCGGTGGCGGCGGATCTCGGCTACAGCGAGTCGGCCTTCCTGACCGGGCCGGCCGAGGCGGCGGCGCCGGGCGCGCGCGGCTACGCGATCCGCTACTTCAGCCCGAAGGCCGAGGTCCCCTTCTGCGGGCACGCCACCGTCGCGACGGCCCTGGCCCTCGCCGAGCGGGACGGCCCCGGGGACCTGGAGTTCGCCACCGCCGCCGGTCCGGTGCCGGTCACCGTCGCCCGCGAGGGCGCCGAGCTGCGGGCCACCCTGACCAGCGTGGAACCCCACATCACGGACGTCTCCCCGGAGGACCTGGCGGAGGCGCTGGCCGGTCTGGACTGGCCGGCCGCCGATCTCGACCCGGCCCTGCCGCCCCGTATCGCCTACGCGGGCGCCCGGCACCTGGTGCTGGCCGCCGCGACCCGGGAGCGGCTGGCCGACCTCGACTACGACTTCGCACGCGTCGAATCGCTCATGCACCGGCTGGAGCTGACCACGCTGCAGCTGGTGTGGCGCGCGGCGGACACCGTCTTCCACGTCCGCGACCCGTTCCCGGTCGGCGGTGTGGTCGAGGACCCGGCGACGGGTGCGGCCGCCGCCGCCCTCGGCGCGTACCTGCGCGCCCTGTCCCTGGTCCCGGACACCGCCGGACTGACCCTCCACCAGGGTGAGGACATGGGCCGGCCCGGCACGCTCACCGTCGCCCTGCGGGCGGGCGACACACGGGTCCGGGTGAGCGGGACGGGCACCAGGATTCCGGCACCGGCCGGGGCCTGAGACTCCAGCGACACGGCTCGACGCTTCAGCGGCTGAGGAACTCCCGGTACCACGGGGCGTGTTCGGCGAAGGACGTACGGAAGTCCGGGCCGGGAGGGCAGTCGAAGTCCTCCCAGACCCGCTCGTCGGCGAACCAGTGGTCAACGGTGAGCATCTCGAAGTGGTGCTTGGCGTACGGGACACCGGCCAGCCGGGCGCGGGCCTCGTCCAGTCCGATCTCCGTGCTCGCCCACGGCAGCGAGAGTCCGGTGAGGACCGTCGACAGCACCTCCGAGCAGCTCACCGGCTCCGGATGGTTCACGTGGTAGACGCCGGTCGGCCGCTTCGGGGAGAGCGCGGCCCCGAGCAGCGCCCGGCCCAGCGTCGCCACGTCGATCATCGAATGGCGGGCGTCGCAGCCGACCGGTCCGGCCGACAGGTACCGCAACAGGGCCACCAGGCCGGGGATCGCCCACCGGTCCCCCGCCCCGTGCACGAGGTGCGGGCGCAGGACGGCCCCGCCGGCCGCGAGCACGTGCTGTTCGGCGGCGGCCCGGGTCAGGCTGACGGCCGAGGCGGGAGCCGGTTCGGCCATTCCGGGGAGCAGCGCCGTGAAGGGGCCCCGGCCGTAGACGGACGCGGTGCTCAGCTGGACGATCCGGCCGACGTCGCTGCGTACGGCCTCGTCGACCAGGGCCCGGGTGCCGAGGTCGTTGACGGTCCGGGCCGTCTGTTCACCCGAGCCGACGTGCGAGGCGCAGTGGATCACCGCGTCGACGCCCTCGCAGCTGCCGCGCAGCGTCCCGGGATCGGTCAGATCCCCGTACACCGTCTCGAAGCCCGGACCGTCGGCCGTCGTGGCCGGGTCGTCGAGCTCGGTGCGGTGCGTCATCAGCCGCAGGCTGACGCCGGGAGTGGAGCGGGCGGCCGCGGCCACCCGGCTGCCGACGAATCCGGTGGCCCCGGTGATGAGGATGCGCGTGGTCATGAGCGGCGGCTCCGGGCGTCGCTGAGGCCGGTCTGACGGAGATCCGGCGTACGGAGAGTGCAGGTGAAGGCGGGTTCGTCGTCCTGGACGGCCCGTATGCGGACCCCGGCGGGCGAGGTGCCGTCGGCGGGGACGGGCCTGGCGTCGATCCAGCAGGGGCGGTCGAGTTCCACGTACTGGAGGAAGTCGGCCTCTATCGATGTCGGGAGGAAGACGCGGCCGGGCGAGGCGGCCTGCGCGGCCTGCCGGGCGGCCTCCAGCAGCAGGATGCCCGGCACATGGTCGTTGGAGTGGCTGAACAGTGTCGGGTGCGCGGTGTCGAGCCGCAGTGCCCAGGTGCCGGGGGCGGCCGCGGGCGCGAGGACGACGTCGTGCTCGGAGGTCCTGCCCACGGTCCGGGGTGCGACGGCGGGCAGGAGGGGTATCCGTGCGTCGAGCATGTCGCCGCGGTGACCCCGCACCCGCTGGTAGGCCCTGGCCGAGGTGCAGCTGATCCGCCCGCCGCCGGAGGCCAGCACGGTGCCCCGGCGGTGCAGGAGGAGTTCCAGTTCCATGGAGCCGAGGCTCCGGCCGCGGCGCTGTATCCGGGAGCAGGACACGTCCACCGTGATGTCCCAGGGGTCCTCGCCCAGAACGAGGCGCCCGGCCTCGGAGACGTACCGCAGCTCCCACATCACGAACGCGTCCCCGAGGGGTACCCCGAACTCGGAGTGTGCGATCAGCATGGTGGTCTGCCGCATGGTCTCCGCGACGAGCAGCGGGTCCTGGTGGCCCCCGACGGGGGAGAAGAAGCGGTGCGACCTCGGCCAGTGGGCCGACACCGAGAACTGGGAGTCGGTCAGCCGGGTCAGCCCGGTGGGGAACACGTCCTGCGGATCGGGGCGGTGGACCAGCTGTCTCAGGTGTTCCGAGGAGCTCCTTCTTCGCACCGATTGCTCCATTCCGGCGGCGGTGGCGGAGCCCGGGACTCCGCCGGGGGCCTCGGAGCGACCGGTGTTCCTTCCGGTCCCGGCGCTCCCGGCCGAAACCGAAACGCCGCGTGAGGTGATCTGAACCATGAAGTTCCCCCAGGAGGATCCGAGTCACAGAGCCGAGCCGCCCCGCAGTAAGATACTGACAGCCCGGTTTTACTTTCCAGCCAACCCCATGTGACACCAACCCCGCCACCACTAGAGAGAAGCTGATGGCACAACAGGCGCGCGCGATCCAGACCCGCCGGTCGATCCTGGTGGCGGCCGCCGAGGTGTTCGACGAACGCGGCTACAGCAGCGCGACGATCAGCGAGATCCTCACGCGGGCGGGGGCGACCAAGGGCGCGTTGTACTTCCACTTCACCTCGAAGGAGGACCTCGCGCTCGGGGTGATGGACATACAGCTGCACAGCGCACCGCTGCCGCCGCAGCTGACCAAGCTCCAGGAACTGGTGGACCAGGGGATGATCCTCGCCCACCGTCTGCGCCATGAACCCCTGGTCCGGGCCAGTGTCGGCCTGGCCATGGACCAGGCCGTGGAGGGGCTCGACCGGGGCACGCCGTTCCGTGCCTGGATAGACCGGCTCGAACAACTGCTGCGTGCGGCGAAGAGCCAGGGCGAGCTGCTGCCGCACGTCGATCCGGGCGAGACCGCGGAGATGCTGGCCGGATCCTTCTCGGGTATCCAGGTGATGTCGCAGGTGCTGTCGCAGCGCGAGGACCTCGGCCGGCGCATCTCGGTCCTGCTGCACTACGTACTGCCGAGTATCTCGACGCCGGCCATTCTGGCCAGTTTGGATATGGCCGAAGATCGCGGTGAACGTCTGCTCAGCCTCCTCGAAACCGTACCGACCCAGGCCGGCGCCTCCAACTGACCACCGGACCGGGCGGCTTGGCAGGCCCAAAGCATACCCAGCGGTCCGGTACGAGGGGTACGACTCCGAGGCGCGATCGAACCCAGAGTGTGTGCGCGACACATGCCGACGCGTCCGTGCGGCCCGTAATGTCGGTGACACCAAGTCAGTCACGTGACAGGAGTCGCCGATGTCAGTCCGCCGCGTCGTCCCCAACATCCCCGTCGCCGAGAGCACGGGCCCCGACGGCGCAGCCGGCGCCATGCGGGCGAATGCCGCGTTCTACGGGCTGCTGGGGTTCGAGGAGGTCATGAACCAGGGCTGGATCATGACGCTCGCCTCCCCCTCACAGCCCGCCGCCCAGATCAGCTTCATGAGCGCCGACCTGACCGCACCGGTCACGCCAGACATCAGCGTGGAGGTGACGGACGTGGACGCGGCACACGCTGAGCTGGTGCGCGCGGGCGCGGAGATCGTGTACGGCCCCCGCGACGAGGACTGGGGCGTGCGCCGCTTCTTCGTACGTGATCCAGGCGGCCGTGTCGTCAACGTCCTGAGCCATCACTGACGTCGTCACCGGCCCCGGCGGGAGTGACCGGAGACGGTCTCGTCCTCCCCGTCATCTCCTGCCATAGTTGACAGCGCAGCTATGGGGACATCGGGGGATGAGATGCTGCGTATCGAGTTCGGCACGGAAGACCTCACCCGGCTGCGGCTGGCCGAATCCGTCCATCCGCTGTGGGAAACGGCGCTGAGTCTGCAGCTGTTGCAGAACCGGCACGGCGCGCTGGTCTTCGACTCGTGGCGCCGCAAGGCGCGTGCGGACCTGGACGACGAGGGGCTGACCGGGACGGTGGCCGCGCTGATGCGGATCTGCCCGCACGCGGAGTACTTCCCGGACTTCCTCACCCCGCGCACCGACGACAACGGCCTGGAGGCCGGGCTCGACACGGTGCTGTCGACGCCGCGCGAACAACTGGGACGGGAGCTCGGGCGGCTCTACCCGGACCGCCGCATGCCCGCGTCCGTGCGCCGGCTCGCGGAGGGGGATCTCACGGCGCTGCACTGGCTGGGCGAGGCGCTGCGACGGTTCCACAGTGTCGCGGTGGCGCCCTACCAGGACGCGATCCGTGCCGAGGTCTGCGCCGATCTGCCGCACCGCTCGCAGGCGGCGCTCGCCTCGGGCGCCGAGGGGCTGCTGGCCAGCTACCGGCCGGAGCTGATCCGGCGGGACGGGGCGCTGGAGTGCGCGTATCCGATCGACTGGGAACTCCCCCTCGGCGGACGCCCGTTGAACCTGATCCCGTCGTTCTTCTGCACCCGCTGGCCGGTGACACCGGCGGATCCCGAGCTGCCGCCGGTCCTGGTACTGCCGCTGGCACCCGCGCCGGGCTGGCTCGACCGGTCCCGCCCGCTGTCCGGCACCCTCGACTCCCTGGGCCGGCTGCTCGGCCACACCCGGGCGCAGGTGCTCGACGTCCTGGACCGGCCCATGTCCACCGGCGGGATCGCGGCCGAGCTGTTCCTCGCCCCGGCGAGCGCGAGCCGGCACACGGCGGTGCTGCGTGAGGCGGGCCTGATCAGTTCGCACCGCCGGCGCCACCAGGTGCTGCACCGGCGGACCTCGCTGGGCGAGGCCCTGCTGAACGGAGAGCCGGGGACGGCGGCGTGACCCGGGCCGTGAACCACACGGAACCACGGCGTCCGGCAGGGCGCTCTGCGAGAATCCGGCCATGACAGCAACCGCAACGGATCACGTGCTCAAGCGGTTCGTCGCCGACGTACGGCAGTTGGTGCCGACGGTAGCCGTCTGGGCGCACGGCTCACTGGCACTCGGCGACTTCCAGGAGGGGCGGAGCGATCTCGACCTCATCGCCGTCGTGGAGAGCCCGCCGGACGCGGCGCAGCGGGAGCGGCTGGCCGGGCTCCACCAGCGGCTCCTGGACGAGGAACCGGCGGCGGCCGAGCTGCACTGCTCGTACATGCCGGGGGAAGCACTGGCGGACGCCGAGGCGGACCATGTCACCTGGGCACACGCGATGATCCAGGAGCGCCCGGTCACCCCGGTCACCCGCCGGGAACTGCTCGACGGCGGACTCACCCTCCACGGTCCGCCTCCCGGGCAGCTGCTCCCGCCGCTCGCCCCGGGGCAGCTGGAGGACTACATCCGGCGCGACCTCAGGGAGTACTGGCTCCCGGCCACCGACAAGGCCCGGCTCTGGCTCCAGGACATCTGGGTGGACCTCGGCCCGCTGGTGCTGGCCCGCGCCTCGGTCACGCTGCGCGACGGTAGGCTGATCACGAAGGGCGAGGCCCTGACGGAACTGCCGGCCATCGGCGCACCCGCAGACCTGGTCCAGGACATCCGCGAGCGCCGGTACGCGGACCCCTTGCCGCTCAGCGACGCCGAGCGCGTCCGACGGGGCGAGCGGGCACGTGCCTTCGTCCGGGACGGCATCCTGATCACGCTCGGGACGGGGACGGGGACGGCCTCGGGGACGTGAGTCCCGGCCCCGCGAGGCCGGTGTGCGGGCGACCGGTGCACGCGGCCGGTGTGTGCGAGGCCGTGTGCGTGGCCGGTGTGTGCGACGCCGGTGTGCACGCGCCCGGTGTGCGTGGCCGGGTCAGGACGCGCTGCGCCTCTCGGCCGCGGTCTTCCCGGCCGTCGCCGTCTTCGCCCGGGACCTCTTCGCCGCGGACTTCTTCGCCGCCCCCTTGCCGGCCGCCGTCTTCTTCGCCGGGGTCTTCCTGGCCGGGGTCTGCTTGGCCGGGGCCTTCTTGCGCGACCGCATGGTGTGCACGGTGGCGTCCTCGCCGTCCGCGCCCCGGCTCTCCTTCGCGGCCTCGACGGAGGCGTTCAGTGCCGCCATCAGGTCCATGACCTGTCCGGACTCCTGCTCCGCGTCCTCGGCCGGCTCGGGAGCCTCCTTGCCCTCGGACTTCGCCTCGATCAGCTGCTCCAGGGCTTCGCGGTAGCGGTCCCGGAAGCCGGAGATGTCGTCGCTCGCCATGGTCTCGGTGAGCTGGACGGCCTGCTCGATCTCGTTCTCGTCCAGCTCCACGTCCTTCGGCGCGAGGGACTCCGGGCTGCGGATCTCGTCGGGCCAGTGCATGACGTGCAGCACGATCGCCTCCTCGCGGACCTGGAGCATGCCGAGGCGCTCGCGCCCGTGCCAGGCGAATTTGGCGACGGCGACCTTCTCGGAACGCTCCAGCGCCTGCCGGAGCAGGGTGTACGGCTTCGCCGCCACCTGGCCGCCGATCGCCAGGTAGTAGGAGTCGGCGATCCGGACCGGGTCGATGCTGTCCGCGTCGACGAACGTGACGATCTCGATCGCCTTCGCGGTCGGCAGCGGCATCTGGTCGAGTTCCTCGTCCGTGATCGGGACGGTCTCGTCCTTCGCGACCTCGTAACCCTTGCCGATCTCGTCCTGCGACAGCTCCTCGCCGTCGAGGTCGCACACCTTGCGGGTGCGCACCCGGCCCATGTCCGAGAGATGGAACTGATGGAAGTGGATCGCGTGGTCCTCGGTCGCGCTGATCATCTTGACCGGGATCGTGACCAGCCCGAAACTGATCGCTCCGCTCCACAGGGGTCGCGGCATCCGTACCTCCAGGCGCGTGGCGGGTGCGGGCCGGATCGACCGGTACGCACGGTGAACGGCCGAACGGGGCTGGCCGGGCCCGCCGCCGCCCGCACCTCGATCCTGCCGCCGACCCGGCGTGATCGCATGCGGAGCGGGCGCGGTGATCCGGAGCGGCGGTTCAGGGGGGGGTAGCGGGCGTCCGGGCGCGTCGCCGGGTCAGGGCTCGGCCGCAGGGGGGTGGTCGCAGACGGCAGTGCGGCCCGTGGCGGCCCGGCGGGAGGTGCCCGGGTAGCCGCCCGCCCGCAGGACCCTGTCGATCCCGGTGTTGACGGTCTCCGCGCAGCGGGCGGCGGAACGCAGCCCGAGCAGGGCCTTCCGCAGCGCGTCGTTGTCGTGCGCTTCCAGGGCTTGCTTGCAGCCCCGGTTGCCGGTGTCCGCCCAGGTGACCATCCGGTGCCAGTCGGCTCGCAGGAGCGGATCGGCCGGTACCCGGAACCAGACCGTCTCGAACCAGGCGGCCCTCCCCCAGCTGGTGCAGACCGGCAGAACCGTCCGGTTCAACGCGGGCCAGGGTTCCTTGGTGGCATCCGCCGCCCGGATGACGACGCTTAGCTGCCTGTCGTACGACACCGCGAGGTTGATGAGATCGTCCCCGCTGAGCCGGTACCAGGCCCGGATCTGCCGCGCGCGGGCAGCGTCCGACAGGTGTGGTTCCGGGAGGCCCCAGAACTGCACCAGCCTGCGCTGGGAGGTGATCTCGTTGGTCGTGAGCCCGAGCCGGTACCTCCCCACCGCGCCCTGCGTCGCGGTGCCGGCGAGCGCCACCGCGCACAACAGCGCCACCGCGGTCCGGACGCGGCGTCCCCATGCCGGGGCGGGGCCGGGGGCGGGGGCCGCCGGCCGCCGTCGACGGCCCGGCAGCGTGGCGGCCGACGCGGTGACGAGCGCGGTGACGAGCGCGATGAGGAGGGCGGCGAGCGCGGACAGGACCAGGGCGTTGTTCAGCACGAAGTCGAACGGGAACAGCGGCCTGTGCCAGGCCGGCCGCCAGGCGCAGCTGTCCGAGAGGACGTCGAGGGGGGCGATGCAGCCGTCCACCGATACGAGCAGGGTCATGGCGGCGAGTCCCAGCAGGGCCGTCGTCTGGGCGGCGATCAGTGCGCCCAGCAGCCGGTAGCGGCGGTCCGCGGTGCTCGCCACCGCCGCGGCCGCGGCTGCGGGCAGACAGAGGGCCGACAGCAGGAGGGCCAGGTAGCGGTAGGCGTAGAGCCCGCCCCGCCCGGCCGGCACCGGCTGCCCGGTGTGCAGGTAGGCCTGGACGCCGGCCACGGCCAGGCAGGCCAGCGCACCGCCCAGCAGTCCGGGCCGCAGGACCTTGCGCAGCGAGGCCGCGGGCGCTTCCGGGTAAGCCGTCCGGCCGGGCACCCAGCGGGGGGTGCCGGCCGCCGGGCCGCTCGCCCAGGCGAACAGCGGAACCACCCACAGCACGGTGACCGCGAGGGCGCCCATCGGGGTCTCGGCGATGTTGTCCAGCTGCGGCTGGACCACGGCGAGGCCGGGAATCGTGCTCAGGTCCCCGGCCGGCGCCTCGGAGGGCAGCCATGCCAGGATCGCCCGCGCCGCCATCCCGGCGCTCGGTGCGGGCCTGTTCAGGTTCGCGGCGCCGGCGAGCATCCACCACGTGAGCCACGACATCATGGCGAGGGAGGCGGCCGCCACGCAGGACGCGAGCGCGGGACGCAGGGTGCGGCCCCTCGCCGCGCCGGTCCACAGACGCGCGCACTGGGTCACCCACCAGCCGAAGGCCGCCCCCGCCGCCACCGGGACGAGCAGGACCGGCGGGCGCTGCGGCAGCCAGGCCCAGCCCGCGCCGAAGCCGCTCAGGACCAGGCCCGCCGACATCCCGGCGCCCAGGCACCCCCCGGCCCAGGCACCGGAGGGCACTCGGGCGCCGGTCAGCACGGCGTAGACCACGGCCCGCCACAGGGCGACCACGATCACGCCCGTCACCAGTGCGCCGGGCACGATCACCAGGAGCGTCATCAGGTTGTTGGTGAAGTCGACGCGGTACTGGGCGATCTGCAGGAGCACCTGCGGCACGGCCAGGGAGGGCACCGTACCGATGAGGAGGATCGGCAGGGCCGCGGTGCGGAACAGCGGTGCGGGATCGGCCAGCGCGCCCCGGCGCAGGCCCCATTGCGGATGCGTACGCCACAGTTCGGTGAACGAGTCGAGGGCGCGGCGCACCGGGCCCCCGGGCGTCGGGGCGGTGACGGACCAGCCGTGCGGGTCCGCGCCCCAGCGCACCGCCGTCAGGTCCGCGTAGATCTCCCGGCTCCGCAGCGCGTCGGAGCGGGCGAGGTACAGCAGCGCGACCATGACGAGGGCCAGCACCGCCGGCCGGCCCATCCTCGGCACGCCGCCGCCCGCCACCACGCTGTAGACCACGTAGCCGAGGCAGAGCAGGTACGGCAGCAGCACCAGCCCGAGGAAGACCCGCCACAGGGCGACCGTGAGGTAGGTCAGGGTGACGTCACGGTTGGCGATGTGGGCGAGCTCGTGCAGCAGCACCGCCCGGAACCGTTCGGGATCACTGCGCCGGACGACGAGCAGGCCGCCGTGCAGGCAGACGACCGGACGGCGAGTACGTCCGAAGACCACCGCGCCGACCGAGGTGGCGGCGGGATCGATCACGAACCGGGGCATCGGCGACACCCCCGCGACCGCACACAACTCACTAATCAGAGACCGGAGTTCACCGCTCTGATCGACCGCCTCCAGCGGGACGACACGGCTCTGCCGGGCCTTCCACATGGGCAGTACGGCGAAGAGCAGCCCGGCCGCGACCATCAGCACCAGGGGCCAGCCCGCGATCTGCCACCAGGGCGGCGCGGGCGCCCAGAGGGACAGGCAGAAACGGGCGGCGGTCGCCTGGCCGGAAATGCTGAGCGATGTGTTCCAGTAGCTGCCGTCGCTGAGGTCCACACCTGCGGCGAGGCTGCATCCGTCCTGGTCCCCGTGGGCCAGGACCTGGAACACCGCCAGGATCATGGCACCGCCCGCGGTCAGCATCAGGAGCAGCAGGGTGACGAAGCGGGGTCCCGTTCCCGCGCCGAGGACCCTCTCGTCGATCCGGAGCCGCGCACCCGGCCCGGGTACGGCGGCCATCTAGTCCTGCCCGGTGGCCGGCCCAAGAGCATCCGGCTCGACCGACGGCCCCGGCTCCAACGGCCCCGGCTCGGGTGCGGCCGGTGCCGTCAACTCGTCGGCCAGCACCAGCCGGGCCACGACCGCGTCCGCGATCGCCTCGGCCCGCACGGTCTCCAGACCGCGCTGTTCGCCCGCCGCCAGGACGAGGGCCCGTACCGCCGCCAGTTGTTCCCGCGTCAGCGGCGGGACTCCGGCTGCCGGGGCGGGCCGCCGCCTCGGCACCAGTCGTCGCACCATGGCCGTCATCCCCTCGGAGATACGCGTCGCCGTCGACTCCGCCGTCCGCTGCGCAACCCCGTCGAGCACCAGCCAGACGACGGGCGTCACCAGCGCGGCGACCTCGCCGAACCCGAATCCCAACGGCTCGCGGCGCCCGCCCCTGCGGCTCAGCCGCCGCACCACCGTGGCGTCGTCGAAGCGGCAGAGCCCGTCCACGAGCGGCAGTTCGTCGGGCGCGAGGTCCGCCACGACCGCACGCACCAGATCACGCACCAGCGGGCCGGACCGATCGCCACCGGTCCTGGCAGTTGCGGATTCCACTCGTCCCCCAGACGTCCCGAGCCTCCCCCGGCCCGCAGCGAACCGGCCTACGACCAAGCACTGTCCCATGCGATGTGACGGCTCGGCAGAGTTTTCCGCAGGACCGCATATGCGGCCGGCTGCCCCGCCCAGCACGTCGGCGGGTGTGAGCACACGTACTCAAGCGCGCCATGGGCACGCAGCGATACGGTCGCGGGATGGTCATGCGACCGAAGCGGCAGGCGGCGGGCTCCACGGCACACGGTGGCGGCTACCTGGTGCGCAACGCGTTGTTCCGCATGTGGGTCGTCCTCGCCCGCGCCCTGCCGGAGGGGGCCTTCTGGTACCCGCTCTGGCTCGGGGCCGTGCTCTGGAAGGGGCGGAGCGGCAGAGGGGCGTCAGGCGCCCGTGCCGCTCCGCGCAGTCCGTGATCCACGGACCTCGGCCCTGGGTCAGGCGAGAGCGAAGTAACGCAGCCAGAGGTAGGCGGCCGCGACGGCGAGGGTGGCGGCGGTGACGACCAGACCGTACTTGGTGAACTGCCAGAAGCTGATCGGTGTGCGGTTGCGTTCCGCGATACCGAGGACGACCACGTTGGCGCTGGCGCCGATGGCCGTGGCGTTGCCGCCGAGGTCGGCGCCCAGAGCGAGCGCCCACCACATGACGTGCTGGGTGGAACCGCCCATGCTGTGAACGAGATCGCTGGTGATCGGTGCCATCGTCGCGACGTAGGGAATGTTGTCGACGACTCCGGACAGGATTCCGGAAGCGCCGAGGATCAGCATGGAGCCGCCGAGTTCCTTGTCTCCCACGGCGTTGGCGAGCGCTTTGGAGACTTCGCCGATGACGCCGGTGTCGATGAGCCCGCCGATCATGATGAACAGTCCGGCGAAGAACGCCAGCGTGGGCCACTCCACTTCCTTCAGGACCTCGCCGGTCTCCACGGTGGAGACGGCGATGAGCAGGCCGGCTCCGAGAAGCGCGACGATGCTGGGTTCGTAGTGGAGTACGGGATGCAGGACGAATCCCACGATGACCAGGGCGAGTACGGCAAGCCCCTGGACCAGGAGGCGCCGGTCCCGGATCGCTTCCTTCTCGTCCAGCTCCATGACCTCGGTCGCCCGCTGCTCGTCGTAGACGAACGACTTGCGGAACAGGAACCGGCACAGGGCGATCAGTACGAGGGTCAGCAACGCGGACAGCGGGGCCAGGTGGACCAGGAAGTCGTTGAAGGTCAGTCCGGCCCGGCTGGCGATGATGATGTTGGGCGGGTCGCCGACGAGCGTTGCCGTGCCGCCGACATTGGAGGCGAGGACCTCGGCGATCAGGTACGGGGCGACGGGCAGTGCGAGGCGTTCGCAGATGAGCAGGGTGACAGGGGCGATCAGCAGGACGGTGGTGACGTTGTCCAGGAGGGCCGACGCCACGGCGGTGATGACGATCAGCATGGCCATCACCCGGAAGGGCTTGGCCCTGGCCTTCTTGACGGACCAGATCGCCAGGTACTCGAACATGCCGGTCTTCTTCAGCACGCCGACGATCATCATCATGCCGAGCAGCAGGAAGATGACGTTCCAGTCGATACCGGAGCCCTCTGAATAGAAGGCCGAACGGTCGTCGGTCGCCCCGATCGCCAGCATCAGGCCGGCGCCGCCCAGAGCGGCCGCGACCCGGTGGATCCTCTCACTGATGATCAGGGCATAGGTGCCGGCGAAGACGGCGATGGCCGCCCAACCGTGCCAGTCACTCACGTGGTCTCCATTTACTTCTGTGCTCCGACTACTTCTGTGCCCCGAGCAGTTGCTGAAGGAGGTGCGAGGCGGTGATCACGCCGAGCAGACGGGTGCCGCCCCGCTCCCCCTTCTCGGTCACGGCCACCAGGGGGCTGCGCACCTGCGCCATGAGCGCGGCCACTTCCAGAGCGGTGTCATCAGGTGCGGCAACGGGCGGCGGGACGGCCTTGACCGGCAGGCAGTCGCCGACCGTGCGTCCGGCCAGCGCCTCGCACAGCCGGTCGGCGTGCCTCTCGTCGATGACCGCTGCCAGGGTGGGGTCATCGATCACGTAGGAGGGCACCAGCACCTTGACCAGCTGGGAGGCCGGCATGATCGCGACCGGAGCCCCGTCCGCGTCCACCACGAGCAGCGCGGGCAGCGTCCCCCCGGCCATCAGCCGTGCGGCGTCGAGCGCGTCGCTGTCGACGTCGACCGTCTCGTACTCCACCGCCAGATCACGTGCGCGCACGGTCGGCTCCCTTCCGCTGTGGGTGTCTGTCTGCTCCGCCCGCTGGATACCGGACCGCGGCGCAGCGGTTCGTGCACCACCTCCACGTACCCGCCCGGCGGCACGGCCCCGGACAAGCACGTCCCCCGGAGGGGACCACTGACCAGCGGCGCGGCGGACATCGCCGTACGCTACGCCACCGGCCAGAAGGGGAACGCGGCAAGGAGCACCGTACGCGCGGACAACTGGACCGCGACCGGCACGGCAACACTGGCATACGAGCACCAGCACCATTCTTTGCCTAGTGCAATAAATCACAAACGTAGAATCGCCGCATATATTTTTGCATAATGCAAACATGTGGAGCAGGGGAATCACAGAAGCAGCAAGGATCCGCGAGGAACACGGGAGGATCGCGGTGCTCGCCGCGCTGACCGGCATCGGCGCGGGGCTCGGGTCCATCGTGTTCCGGTGGCTGATCATGTCCTTCACCCGCCTTTTCTCCGGGCACGCGGACTACGCGGGCGCCGGGCACGCCGCCAACCCGCACATCCCCTGGCTCGGCCCCTTCTTCGTACTGCTCACGCCTGTCGTCGGCGGTCTGTTGTACGGCCCGCTGGTGGACCGGTTCGCCAAGGAGGCCAGAGGCCACGGGGTGCCCGAGGTGATGCTCGCGGTCGCCCGGCGCGGCGGCCGCATCAACGCCAATGTAGCCGTCGTCAAGTCGCTGGCCTCGGCGCTGACGATCGGGTCCGGCGGATCGGTGGGACGGGAGGGCCCGATCGTGCAGATCGGCTCGGCACTGGGCTCCACGCTCGGCCGGATGGCCAAGGTCACCGAAGGCCGGATGCGGCTGCTGGTCGCCTGTGGCGCGGCCGGAGGTATCGCCGCGACCTTCAACGCGCCACTGGCCGGGGTGTTCTTCGCGATGGAGCTCATCCTGCGGGACTTCGCCATCGAGTCGTTCGGCGCCGTCGTCCTCTCCAGCGTGGCCGCGAGCGTTATCGGGCGGGCCGCGTTCGGCGACAGCGCCTTCCTCGACCTGCCTTCGTTCCATGTCGAACACATCGCCCAGTACGGACTGTTCGCCCTGCTCGGTATCGCCGCCGGATGCGCGGGGATCGGCTTCACCCGCGTCCTCTACTGGGTCGAGGACGCCTGCGACTGGGCGTGGCGCGGCCCCGAGTGGCTGCGGCCCGCGGCCGGTGGTCTGCTGCTGGGCCTGGTCCTGCTGGTGCTGCCGCAGATGTACGGGGTCGGCTACCCGGTCCTGGAGAAGGCCGCCGAGGGCCGCTATGCCGCCGGGTTCCTGCTGCTGCTCCTGGTCGGCAAGATCCTGGCCACCAGTCTGACCATCGGGATCGGCGGCTCCGGCGGAGTGTTCGCGCCGAGCCTGTTCATCGGCGCGATGCTCGGTTCCGCGTACGGCATCGGGGCGCAGCAGCTGCTGCCCGGCACGGCGGGGGCGGTCGGAGCGTACGCGCTCGTCGGGATGGGCGCGGTGTTCGCCGGATCGGCGCGGGCACCGATCACCGCGGTCGTGATCCTCTTCGAGCTGACGGGCCAGTACTCGATCATCCTGCCGCTGATGCTCGCCATCGTCACCGCCACCCTCGTCAGCAAACTCCTCAGCCGGGACACCGTCTACACCCTGAAGCTCCGCCGCCGCGGCATCGATCTCGACGCGGCGGCCCCCGTCGCCGCACCGCGCGACCGGCGGGTGGACGAGGTCATGGAAGAACTCCCGTATCCGCTGTCCGCCCGGACCGCACTGTCAGCAGCCGCCCTGTTGCTCGCGCACTCCGAGCACGGCAGCCTGCCGGTATTCGACGCGGACGAGAAGTACGTCGGAACGCTCACCGCCCGCGCGGTGGCGGAGGCCCTGGCCGCGAACCCGGACGGCGGGGCAGACGCACCGGCCACGGCCGGTGACCTGGTCGAACTGCCGCCCCGGGTCCACTGCGACATGCAGCTGTCGGCCGCGCTGCACGCCCTGATGTCGGCTCCGGGCACCGGGCTGCCCGTGCTCGACGCCGACCGGGGCGCTCCGGTCGGCTGGATCACCCACCAGAGCGCCCTGCGCGCGCTGCACCCGTCGCCCGTGGCAACACCCTCCTGATGCCCGCTCATCGAGACGGACCCGACAGCCCGGTCCGTCTGCCGGGCCTGCCCCGCCGGGCCGGCGGGCCCGGGGCAGGGGCGGCCCGCAACAGGACTTGCTCACGGGGCATCCTCGAGACCGGAACCAGTGCATGATGAACCTCGTTCCGGTGACAGACAGCGAAGGAAGCCCGCTCCACCGACCCATCCGTCGCGCGGGGTGAGTGGCACGTGAGAGAGAGGACGATGATGCGTCCAGCCCGGTCGGATCCCCGCCCTCGCGAGCGCACCGGCCTCTTCGGCCGCAGGCGGGGCTCCCTTCCGGACAGTCGACCGCCTGCGTCCGACGGGACGGACATCGAGCGGACGCCGCCCGCGCCCGTCGCGCTCTCGGTCCTGCCCTTCGCCGTGATGCTGATCGTCGCCGTCGTGGACGTGTCGGCCGGTTCGGGGGCTGGATTCCTGCCGCTGGTGGCACTGGGGCCTGCCTTCGCCGGGCTGGTCGGCGGCTGGCGGCGCACAGCGGTCATCGGAGTCCTGGCGCTGGCTCTCTGCACGGCGCTCGGTCTCTACGACGAGGCGTTTCACGGACGACGGGGCTATACGGCGCTGGCGTCGGTGGCGGGCGTGACCGCGGCGGGCTGGGTGGCCGCCGTCATGCGGCAGCGGCGCGAGAGGGAGTTCGCGAACATGCGGTCCATCGCGGAGGTCGCCCAACGGGTGCTCCTGCGACCGGTGCCGCGCCGGGCGGGCCATCTGCACACGGCGCTCTCTTACACCTCGGCGGTGGCGGAGGCCAGGATCGGCGGGGATCTCTACGAGGTGGTCGCCACCCCCACCGGGGTTCGGGTCATCGTCGGGGACGTGCAGGGAAAGGGGCTGGCGGCGGTGGAGACCGCGGCTGTCGTCGTAGGAGCCTTCAGGGAAGCGGCCTACGAGGAGCCGGAGCTGACCGGTGTCGGTGCCCGGGTCGAGCGGGCCGCCGACCGCGTCCTGCAAGGCGAGAAATTCGTCACCGCTCTCATCGCCGAGCTCAGCCCCGGACGGGGAGCCGTGTTCCTGAACTACGGCCATCCGCCCCCCATGGCCGTACGCGCCGATGGAACGGTGAGGTTCCCGGAGCCCGATCAGTACGCTCTGCCGCTGGGACTCGGCATCCACGCCGCGGACGGGCCGAAGCCGTTCCGGGTCGACTTCGGCCCCGGTGATCAGCTCCTTCTCTACACGGACGGGGTGACCGAGGCGCGGAACCAGGAGCGCGCCTTCTACCCACTCGCCGAGCGGGCCCACCTGCTGCGGGACGCGGACCCCGAGTTGGCACTGAACGCACTGCACGACGATCTGACGGAACACGCCGGAGGGCAGCTGCACGACGACGCGGCCATGCTGCTCCTCCGTCACCGCGAAGAGGGCACCGGCAGCGGCAGCCGGCCCGAGGCACGGTAGAAAGAGCCAATGAGCGAGCAAGCGCAACCCGCTGCCCCAGGCATCGACGACGTCGACGCGGTGACCCACGCCGTACTGACGGCGTCCCGGCTGCTGGTGGCCGTATCGGCCAGGTCGCTGGCCGAGGTCGAGGACCGGGTCACCCTCCCGCAGTTCCGTCTGCTCGTCGTGCTGTCGACGTACGGCACAGCGAAACTCGTGGTGCTCGCCGAGCTGCTCGACGTGAATCCGTCGACAGCCATGCGCATGCTCGACCGCCTCATCTCGGCCGGGCTCGCCGACCGGCAGACCGATCCGGGTGATCGGCGCGCGACACTGCTGCGCCTCACCGCGGAGGGGCACCGCCTGGTCGAGGAGGTCACCGCCCGCCGCCGCAGGGAGATCGCGACAGTGGTGGAGAAGCTCACCCCTGAGGAGCGATCAGCCCTGGTGAAGGCCCTCACGGCGTTCAGCGACGCGGGCGGCGAACCGTCGGTGGCCGCCGGCAAAGACACCGCGCCCTACCCACTCGGCTGGTCCGACCCGCCCGCACACCGGTCCGCTTGACCCGCGAGTTGGGCATGATCCGAACGAGCGGCCCTAATCGCGCTCCGGTGCACGTCGCGTGAGAAGCGGCACCGCGATGCCGTCCACGATCCGCTCGATGGCCTCGGTGGATACCGGCCGCAGCGTCAGGAGAACCTCGTGCCGGAACAGATCGAAGGGAAGCGAGACGAGACGCGGCTCCAGTAGGGCGGGGTCCACTTCGCCCCGCTGGACGGCCCTCTGAACGATCGTCTCGGCGGCCGAACTTCGGCCGCCCATGATCTGCTCGCGAAGTTGTTCCGGGTTCGTTCCCGTATCCGCGAAGTAGCTGTCGAGGAGGATCGCGGTCGCCACGAGCAGGTCGGTCCGCGATGCGTTGGCCGCCCGCATGATGGCGATCAGGTCGCCGCGAAGAGTTCCCGTGTCCGGTACGTCGACGACCCGCCGCGAACTCGCGTGCGCGATGGCCGCCTCGACCATGAGGACCTTGTTGGCCCAGCGGCGGTAGATCACCGGCGTGCTCGTGCCGGCCCGCTTCGCGACCGCTTCCAGTGTGAACGCCGCATATCCGCGCTCGGTCAGCTCGGCCCACGCGGCTTCGAGCAGTGCGTCCTCGAGGTCCTTGCCTCGTCTGCGCCGCATCGCGCCTCCGTACCGGGTTGGGTTGGGTTGGGTTGGGTTGGTGCACCTTACGGCGTCCATGTACAGTCCAAAATAAGATGTGACACCACATCTTAATTGACCGAGAGAGACGATGGGGACAACAAGGGAGCGCCACCCATGAGCAACCAGGACACCGTCACGGTCCTGATCGAAATCCATGCCGAGGCGGGCCAGGAGCAGCAGGCTCGCGACGCGCTGCTCCACGCGATCCAGACGTCCGAGAAGCCGGGCCTGATCAGCTCCACCGAGTACGACGACGTCAACGACCCCGGAGCGTTCTACGCCATCCAGGTCTGGGAGAACGCGGACGCCTTCCGCGCCCACATGGAGGATGCCGCCAACTCCGGTATGCGCGAGGCGATCCAGGTCCTGAGCGAGCACCCCAGGACCGCCGTACTGCGCACCATCGGCTGAGCCGGGCCTCTCGTCCTCCCGGGGCGCGAGCGGCCCCCGGTTCCGCCGTCGCGCCCGATTCGCCGGCGCCCTGCGCCCGCCGCGCGACCCGGACGCGCCGGAACCGGACGAAGACGGGACCGGTGCGGCACGCATCCGGCCCGTCGTTGCCTGCGGCCCGGCACAGGCTCGCCCGCCCGGTCGGTCGGTCGGTCAGAGGAGGGCACCACCGGAGACTTCGACGCGCTGGGCGGTCATCCAGCGCAGACCCTCGGACGCCAGTGCGGCGATGGCGTCGCCGATCTCCTCGGGTTCGCCGACGCGGCCGAGCGCGGTCTGCCCGGCGAGGCCCTGGCGCATCTCGGCGTCATCCCGCATGGCACCGCCGTTGAAGTCGGTGGCGGTCGGCCCCGGGGCAATGGAGTTGACCCGGATGCCGCGGGGGCCGAGTTCTGCGGCCAGAGTGCGGCTCAGGGCCTCGACGGCAGCCTTCGAGGCGGAGTAGACCGAGGTCGCGGGACTGGTGTGGCGAGTCAACGACGAGGAGACGTTGATGACGCGGGCGCCCTGCGCCAGCAGCGGCACAAGTGACTGGATGAGGAAGAACGTGCCCCGCACGTTCGTGCCGAACACCGCGTCGAAGTCGTCGGCCGTGACAGCTTCCAGCGGGCCGAAGAGACCCACCCCCGCGTTGTTGACCACGATGTCGAGCCGCGAAGCCCCCCAGCCCCCCAGCAGTTCACTCAGCTCGGAAGTGAAGGCTCCGAAAGAGGAGACGTCGCTGATGTCGAGACGCACGACAGCGGCAGTCCCGCCCGCGGCTTGCAGTTGCCGCACCGTCTCCTCGGCCCCGGTCGCATCACCGCGATGGGTGACCACGACCCGCACTCCGCTCGCCGCCAGGGCAAGAGCCGCACTCCGGCCCAGGCCACGGTTGGCCCCGGTCACCAAAGCGATCCTGTCGACTGTCATCAGCTGCTCCCTCATCGCAGGGCACCCGCGAGAGGGCGGGCACCCCAGCCCGAGGCGAGTCGCTCGACTCGCCTCCCTTCGAACCGTAGACATGCCAGAGAGGCGAGTCAAGTGACTCGCCTCGGGCTGGGGCATACTGCACGCATGGCAGCAGAGCTCTCCACACATCACCGCCGGCTCGCGCAGCAAAAGCGTGAGGCGATCATCTCCGCAGCCACGGACCTCTTCCTGAACCGCGGTTACGACGGCACTTCCCTCGCCCGCATCGCCGAAGCGGCGGCAGTCTCGAAGTCCACCCTGTTCAAGCAGTTCCCCACCAAGGCAGCCCTCTTCGAGGCCATCGTCACCGAGTCCTGGCAGCGCGACGCCGCAGGCGCTGTCGCACGGCCTCAGGCCGGCGACCTGCGTTCCGGCCTGACCTCCATCGGCCTCCGCTACGCCGACCTGATCGGCCGGCCCGGCATGACAGCCCTGTTCCGCATCGTCATCGCCGAGCTGCCCCGCTTCCCCGAACTGGGACGGATGCAGTTCCAGCTCGGCAAGCTGCCCTACTTCGCCTCGGTGCAGCACTACCTGGAGTCGGAGCACGAGGCCGGTAACGCCGACGTCCCGGACGCCGAGAGCGCCGCCAACCAGTTCCTCGGGATGATCGCCAACTACGTCCTGTGGCCCCGCATGCTGCTGACCGACTGGAACCCCGCACCCGCTGACATCCGCTACACCGTCGAGCAGGCCGTAGAGACCATGCTCGCCCGCTGCACCTCCGATCGGCCAGCCTGATCCGAAGCCGGAACTCGTACGCCGGTACTGGGTGCTGGAAGATGTTGAGAGGTGAGCTTCCCTCGCAGGTCAGGGAACTGGCAGGCAGACGAGTCGGGCTGTACGCCGGGTTCTGTCGCCCGGTCGCCTCGCGGCGGCCGGGGAGACGGCCATCCATCTAGGACCGGCATTGCTGCCGGTCTCGTGCGGTCTACCCGCGAACTCGGGCGGGCAGCCCTCGGACGTTCGCGCAGAGCCGTCTTGCGACGGCCCCTCTTGACCTTGCTCCGGGTGGGGTTTACCTAGCCGCCTGAGTCACCTCAGGCGCTGGTGGTCTCTTACACCACCGTTTCACCCTTACCGAGGACCGAAGTCCAAGGCGGTCTGTTTTCTGTGGCACTGTCCCGCGGGTCACCCCGGGTGGCCGTTAGCCATCACCCTGCCCTGTGGAGCCCGGACGTTCCTCGGGAGGGTCCGAAGATCCTCACGCGGCCGTCCGCCCGGCTCGTCTGCCGTGGCGCCCATGCTACCTGCACCACCGGGGCCGGCCGACAGGGCGAACGGGCGGCTCAGACGAACGACTCGGTCTCCAGATCGAGCGTGAAGGGCGCCGGGAGCCGGATCGACTTCCCGAACGGAACCGTGCAGTGCTGGCGGTAGTCGTCCCCCTGTGGGTCGCTGAACAGGGTCACCGAGGACTCTTCGCGATCGACCAGGAGGTAGAGGGGAACGGGCCCCCGGGCGTAGCAGTGGCGCTTGCCGGTGCGGTCGGCGGCGGGTTTGGACGAGGTGACCTCGACGACCAGGGCCACCCCCTCACAGGGCATCCACGGATCCGCGCCCCGGTACAGACGCAGTTCGGTGGGTGCGAAGGTGCCGTCGGGGATGGCGTGGTTCTTGGGACACCCGCCACCGCTGCGCAGCTTCAGGCCCTTGTTCCCGGAGAAGTCCATGTCGGTCCGGGCCAGCCTGATCACTTGCTTCATGATGACGCTGATGTAGTCCTCATGATCCCCGTCCGGCGGCGGCGTCACAACAATTTCCCCCTCGATCAGCTCGGCCCGGAAGCCCTCCGGCGTATCCAGCGCCAGGAAGCCCTCAAGCAGGACTTCCGCCTGCGAGAGCGGTTCGTGCGGCATGGCAGACATGTCACGCCCCTTCCTCGGTCGCTCGCCAGAATGGGACATCGGGGAATCCGCCGTCCGTGAGATGGGAATGTTTCCCCCGATCGTGGCACAGCAGGGCGCGCACGTGTCAGAGGCGGCCCGGGGCGAAGGCCGCGATCCCCGCCGTCCACGCCGCGGCCACCTCGCCCGCGGGGAAGCGGCCGTTCAGTTCCATCGTCACCATGCCGTGGGCGAAGGCCCAGGCCGCGCGGGCGCGGTCCGCGTCGTCCGCCAGGGCCCGGAACAGCGGAGCCGCGGCACGCTCCTCCAGGTCCTGCGGGAGCGGGCGGCCGGTGGTGAGGCGGTAGAGGTGGGGGTGGGCCAGGGCGTGGGTGCGGTAGGCGTCGGCCAGGGCCGGGAAGGAGCCCGGGGCGGCGGACTCCGCCGCTTCGAGGGCCTCGGCCGTCTCCCGGAGCATCACCCCGGCCAGGGCGTTCACCACCGAGGACTTGTCCGGGAAGTGCTTGTAGAGCGAGGGCGCCGTGATGCCCACACGGGCGGCGAGGCGGCGCATGGTGAGCGCCTCCGGGCCCTCCCGCTCCAGGAGCACGCGCGCGGCGGCGAGGATCTCGCGGGCGCGGTCGGTGACGGTCGGGGCCGCGAGATCGGTCATTCCGGCTTCCTCTCCTACGGGCTCGGGGTGCGGGGCCGAAGGCGCGATCGTACGAGACGGGGAACGGTGCGGCAGGTACCAGGGGTGCGTGGCCCGGCGGCTTGACCTTGCCGCAGCGTCAGGGTTTCTACTGGCCCTATGCGCATCGGAGAGATCGCCGCGCTCGTCGGGCTCACCCCCAGGGCCGTGCGGCACTACCACCAGATCGGCCTGCTGGCCGAGCCCGCCCGCCGGGCCAACGGCTACCGCGTCTACACCGTGCGCGACGCCGTGCTCCTGGCCCGGATCCGGCGGCTCAGCGAGCTGGGGCTCGGCCTGGACGAGGTGGCGGAGGTGCTCGCCGGGGACGCCGGGCGGCCGCTCGGGGACGTACTGCGGGAGCTGGACGAGGATCTGGCGCGGCAGGAACGGGAGATCCGGGAGCGGCGGCTGCGGCTGGCGCGGCTGATGGAGGGGCCCGCGACCGGAGCCGGGCCCGTGTCGCCCGCGCTGGCCGCGCTGCTGGCCGCCGGTCCGGTCACCGACTCACCGGCCGCCGCCAAGGACCGGGAGCATCTGGAGCTGCTGGACTCGGCCGTCGGCGACAGCGAGGTCTTCACCGCGATGCGCCCCCTGGCCGCCGATCCGGCCGTGCTCGCGCTGTACCAGGAACTGGACGCGCTCGACGCGGCCCCCGCGGACGATCCGCGCATCGGGCCGCTGGCCGACCGGATGCTCGCGCTCCTGCCGGACGAGGTGCTGGCGGCGATCCCCGGCAACGGTCCGGTGGTGACGGGGTTCGGCGAGGCCCTGCTGGCGGACTACCCCGCCGCGCAGGCGGAGGTGGTGCGCCGGGTGATGGTGGCGCTGACGGAGCGGATGAAGGGGAGGTCGAAGTGATGAGCGGGGTACGGGGTGCGCGGCTGGCGGTCGCGGCGGTGCTGCCCGCCGAACTCGCCCTGGTGGTATGCCTGCTGGCCGGAGTACCGATACCGGGTGTGGTGCTGGCGGGTGTGGAGGGGGTCGTTCTCCTGGCCCTCGCGCTGGAGGCCGTCGTGCTGGCGCGGCTCTGGCGGGCGGGGCGCCGGGCGGGTGCGGGTCGGCGGGAGGCGATGGGAGGGGCCCTGCGGACGGTCGTGCCCGTGGGGGTGCGTCGGCTGTTCGCGCACGAACTTCGGGCCCTGCACAGTCTGGGCCTGTGGGTGCTGCGGCGTCGCCACGCCGTACCGGAGTCGGCGCTGGCCGTCCCGTACACCGGGCCGCAGACCGCGATGATGTACGGCCTGGTCTTCGTCTCCGTGGTGGAGACGGTGATGCTGGCGCTGCTGATCCCCTGGCCGGCCGTGCACCGGATCATGCTCTTCGTGGATGTGTACGGGGTGCTGCTGATCCTCGCCATGCATGCCGCCTGCGTGACCCGGCCGCATGTCGTGGACTCCGACGGTTCGCTGCGGATCCGCTACGGGGTCCTGTTCGACCTGCGGATCCCGGCCGCGTCGATCGCGTCGGCGCGGGTGGAACGCCGCTACCCGGAGGGCCGGCTGGTCCAGCTGGGCCCGGACGGCGTACTCGATCTGGCGGTCGGCTCGCAGACGACGGTGACGGTGGAGCTGACCGCACCGCTCGGCTTCGTGCGGCCGCTGGGCGGTCGCGGGCAGGCGGGTACGGTCCGCTTCCACGCCGACGACCCGCGCGCCGCGGTGGCCGCGCTCACGCGGGCGCGAACAGCACCTTCGACGAGCCAGGGTCCGCCTGCGTGAGCCGGACCCGCAGCCGTTCCCCGAGCGGGAGCGGGGTGCTGCCGCCCTCGATCCGGGCGACGATCGCCGGGTCGTCGATGTGGACGGTGCCGGTGGCGGGGCATGGACCGAGCGTATGGCGGGGCGGGGCGGGCGGCATCCCGGGTGCGGGGAGGGCGGGGGCAGGAGTGCGGGAGGGCGGGGGCGGGACTCCCCGTACGCTGGCGCGAGGGGTCTTCACGGACCCGGGCGACGCCGCCGGGAGCCGTGGGCCGGTCCGCACCACCGGTCGCGCCCCCTTTTCCGTACGTACGAAGGAGAACCGCCGTGCTCGTGCTGTTGCCGCCCTCCGAAGGAAAGGCCGCCTCGGGGCGGGGAGCGCCGCTGAAGCCGGAGTCGCTGTCGCTGCCGGGCCTGGCCCCGGCGCGGGCCGCCGTGCTGGATGCCCTGGTGGAGCTGTCCGTGGCGGACGAGGAGAAGGCCCGTGTGGTGCTGGGGCTGAGCGAGGGCCTGCGCGGCGAGATCGCGAAGAACGTCGAGCTGCGGACCGCGGGCACCCGTCCGGCCGGGGAGATCTACACCGGGGTGCTGTACGACGCGCTGGACCTGGCGTCCCTGGACACCGCCGCCCGCCGCCGGGCCGGGAAGTCGCTGCTGGTGTTCTCCGGGCTGTGGGGCGCGGTGCGGGTGGGCGACCGGATTCCCTCCTACCGCTGCTCGATGGGGGTGAAGCTGCCGGGGCTCGGGGCTCTCGGGGCGTACTGGCGCACGCCGATGGCGGAGGTCATGCCGGAGGCGGCCGGGGACGGGCTGGTGCTGGACCTGCGGTCGTCCGCGTACGCGGCGGCGTGGAAGCCGAAGGGTGAGGTGGCCGAGCGCACGGCGAGCGTGCGGGTGCTGCACTCCCAGCTGGTGGACGGGGTGGAGAAGCGGTCGGTGGTCAGCCACTTCAACAAGGCCACGAAGGGCCGGATGGTCCGCGACCTGCTCCGGTCGGGCGCCGCGCCGAAGGGACCCGGCGAGCTGGTCGGCGTCCTGCGTGATCTCGGGTACGTGGTGGAGGCCGAGGCGCCCGCACGGGCCGGGCGGTCCTGGGAGCTCGATGTCGTGGTGACGGAGATTCACTGACGCCACGGAGATCCGGTGGGCCGGATCGAGCACGCGTTGCAGCATGCGCAACGCGCGTTGCGTGGAGTGCGGTCTTCGCGGCAGGATGAGGGCATGACCTCCTCCGTGCTGGACCTTGCCCCCGTCGTGCCCGTCGTCGTCCTGGAGGACGCCGCCGACGCGGTGCCGCTCGCCCGTGCCCTGGTCGCGGGCGGGCTCCCGGCGATCGAGGTGACCCTGCGGACGGCCGCCGCCCTGGACGCGATCAAGGCCATCGCGGCGGAGGTGCCGGACGCGGTGGTCGGCGCGGGAACGGTGATCTCGGCGCGCAACGTCTCCGACACCGTGGCCGCGGGTGCCCGGTTCCTGGTCAGCCCCGGCTGGACGGACGCCCTCCTGGACGCGATGAAGGCGTCCGGGGTGCCGTTCCTGCCGGGCGTCTCGACGACGTCCGAGGTGGTCGCGCTGCTGGAGCGCGGGGTCACCGAGATGAAGTTCTTCCCGGCCGAGGCGGCGGGCGGCACGGCCTATCTGAAGGCCCTCTCCGCCCCGCTCCCGCAGGCCCGGTTCTGCCCGACCGGCGGCATCTCGCTCGCCTCGGCACCGTCCTACCTGGCCCTGCCGAACGTCGGCTGTGTGGGCGGCAGCTGGATGGTGCCCGCCGACGCGGTGGCGTCCGGCGACTGGGCCCACGTGGAGCGGCTGGCCGCCGAGGCGGCGGCGCTGCGCGGCTGAACACCGCTCGGGACATCTGGCGCGATTTCGCGCGCATGCTCCCCGGCAGCCGGGGCACGAGTCCTTTCAGGGACACGTGACCCGGACTCCGGGTGACCCGGGTTCCGGCAGGCAATCCCCCGGCCCGCCGGAACCGCCTCGGCCCCATCGGCCTCCCCCCGCCGATGGGGCCGAGTGCCGTCCGGGGGCGGGTGCCGTTCAGCGCCGGCCGCTCGCGGCGGTCAGCGGAGGTGAGACGTGTCGTTCAGCAGCCGTAGGGAGGCGTTGCCGTCCGCGTAGTACGCCACGGTCGACAGCGAGGCCGCCGACAGCTCCATCCGGAACAGCGACTCCGGCGGTGCGCCGAGCGCCAGCCGGACCAGGGTCTTGATGGGCGTGACATGCGTGACGACGAGCACGGTGCGCCCCGCGTAACGGGCGGTCAGGCGGTCGCGGGCGGCGGCGACGCGGCGGGCGACCTCCGCGAAGCTCTCACCGCCACCGGTCGGCGCCGCCTTCGCCGAGGCGAGCCAGGCGTCCAGGTCGGCGCGGTGACGCTCCCTGACCTCACCGAACGTCAGCCCCTCCCAGGCGCCGAAGTCCGTCTCGCGCAGACCCTCCTCGATCCGGACCTCCAGGCTCAGCCGGGCCGCCACCGCACCGGCCGTCTCGCGGCAGCGCAGCAGCGGGGAGCTGACGATCTCCTGCACCGTGCCCCGGGCGGCGAACGCGTCGGCCGCGTGGGCGGCCTGCTCCCGGCCGGCGGCGGAGAGCTCGGGGTCGGTGCCGCCGCTGCCGGAGAACCGCTTCTGCGGGGTGAGGGCGGTCTCCCCGTGCCGCAGCAGGAGGAAGGTGGCGGGCGCGCCCAGATCGGGGGCGGCGCCCCAGCCGACCTGCGGGGTTGCGCCGGAGGCCTGCGGGGTTGCAGCGGAGGCCTGCGCGGTTTCAGTCGTCTGTGTGTCAGCCGTCTGCGGGGTTGCTGCGGCGGGCCGGTCCAGGGCGGCCGTCGAGGACGACGGCTCCCACTGCCTGCCGCGCTTGCCCGCGTCCATCGCCTCGTTGGCGAGCCGGTCCGCGTGCTTGTTCCGCTCGCGCGGGATCCACTCGTAGGTGACGGCGGACGCCGGAAGGATCCGGGCGGCCTCGGCCGCGAGCGGCTTCATGTCCGGGTGCTTGATCTTCCAGCGCCCCGACATCTGCTCCACGACCAGCTTGGAGTCCATCCGGACGTGCACCTGCGGCCCGCCGTCGGCCCCGGCCTCCGGCACCAGGGCCTTCGCCGCACGCAGACCGGCGATGAGGCCCCGGTACTCGGCGACGTTGTTCGTCGCGACGCCGATGTACTCGGCCGCCTCGGCCAGCGTCTCCCCCGTCACCGGGTCGATGACGACCGCACCGTAGCCGGCGGGCCCCGGGTTGCCCCGGGAGCCGCCGTCGGCCTCGATGACGAACCGGCGCGCAGGGGTCACTACAGACCCGAGTCGGCGGTGCGGACCAGGATGCGGTGGCAGTTCTCGCAGCGCAGCACCGTGTCGCGGGACGCGGCCTTCACGTCGTTGACCTCGGTGATGTTGAGCTCAAGGCGGCAGCCCTCGCAGCGGCGCTGGTAGAGGCGGGCGGCGCCGACCCCGCCCTGCTGGGCGCGGAGCTTGTCGTACAGCTTGAGCAGGTCGGCGGGGACGGAACCGGCGACGACCTCGCGCTCCTTGGTGATCGTCGCGCGCTCCTCGTCGATCTCGTTCGTCGCCGCGTCCCGGCGGGCGGTCGCGTCGTCGACCTTCGCCTGGACGGCGGAGACCCGGTCGGTCAGCTCGGTGACCCGCTCCTGCACGGACTCCCTGCGCTCCATGACCTCCAGGACGACGTCCTCCAGGTCGCCCTGGCGCTTGGCGAGCGAGACGATCTCCCGCTGCAGGCTCTCCAGGTCCTTGGGCGAGGTGACGCTGCCGGAGTCCATCCGCTGCTGGTCGCGGGCGGCGCGCTGGCGCACCTGGTCCACGTCCTGCTCGGCCTTGATCTGCTCGCGTGCGGTGTCGCTCTCCTCGGTCGTCGAGGCGACGAGGAGGTCACGGAGTTGGGCGAGGTCGGTCGTGAGCGACTCGATCTCGGCGTGCTCGGGAAGGGTGTCGCGCTTGTGCGCGAGCTGGGAGAGGCGCTGGTCGAGGGCCTGGACGTCGAGGAGTCGGATCTGGTCGGCGGGCGCGGCGTTCAGTTGGGGGCTCCAGAAGAGTGGTGGGTGGTCCAGGGGTCGGTGACCTGCTTCGAGACATGGACCCGCAGGTCCCATCCGTGGCGGTCGGAAATCGCGTCGAGCTGTGCCGCGGCCTGTTCGCACCACGGCCATTCGGTGGCCCAGTGTGCGGCATCGACCAGGCCGAGCGGCGAGTGCTGGACGGCCTCGGAGGCCGGGTGGTGGCGCAGGTCGGCGGTGAGGAAGGCGTCCACACCCGCCGCGCGGACCGCGTCGAAGAGGCTGTCGCCGGACCCGCCGCTCACCGCGACGGTGCGCACGACGGCGTCCGGATCGCCGGCCAGCCGGATGCCCTGCGCGGTGGCGGGCAGCCGGGCGGCGGCGCGGGCGGCGAACTCACCGAGGGTCTCGGGGCGGCCGAGCGTGCAGATCCGGCCGAGTCCGCGACGCCCGGCGGGGTCCGTCGGGTCCGGCACGAGGGGCCGCTCGACGCGCAGGTCCAGGGCGCCGGCGAGGGCGTCGGAGACGCCGGGATCCGCGGAGTCGGCGTTGGTGTGGGCCACGTGCAACGCGATGTCGTGCTTGATCAGCGTGTGCACGACCCGGCCCTTGAAGGTGCCGGCCGCGACCGTCGTCGTACCGCGCAGATAGAGCGGGTGGTGGGTGACGATCAGCTGGGCGCCGAGCTTCAGCGCCTCGTCGGCGATGTCCTGTACGGGGTCGACCGCGAAGAGCACCCGGTCGACCTCGGCGTCCGGATCACCGCAGACGGTGCCGACCGCGTCCCATCCTTCGGCCCGCTCGGGCGGCCAGAGGGCGTCGAGCTCGGAGATGACTTCAGACAGACGGGGCACGGAGGAAAGGCTACCTGTCCTCCGTGCCCCGCAGTCCATGGCCGCCGCGACCCGTGGGGCCGGACCGGCGGCCGGTCATGAATCGTTACTTCACCAGGTCCGCGCGGAGGTCGTCCAGGACCAGGTTGGCGGCCGTGACGCCGAGACCGAGGTACCAGGTCTCGTCGGAGACGTTCTTGGCCCGCCCCTCCTTGACCGCGGTGAGGTTCTTCCACAGCGGGTTGGACTGGGTGGTGTCGCGCTTGGTGGCCTTCGGCGCGCCGTAGACGCCGGTGAAGATCCAGTCGGCGTCCGCCTCGTCGATCTTCTCCGGGCTGATCTCCGCGGCCAGCTCGTTGATCTGCTGGTTCTTGGGCCTCGGCAGGCCCGCGTCGTCGAGGATCGTGCCGATGAAGGAGGCCTTGGCGTAGAGGCGGATCTTGTCCGGCAGGTAGCGGACCATCGAGATGGTCGGCTTCTTCGGGCCGACGTCCTCGCCCAGCTTCTTCGCGTTCGCCTCGTAGGTGCCCAGCTCCGACTCGGCCTTGGCGGTCTTGTCCAGCGCCGCGGCGTTGAGGAGGTAGTTCTCCTTCCAGGTGAAGCCGGGGCGGATGGAGAACACGGTCGGCGCGATCTTGGACAGCTCGTCGTACTTGTCGGCCGCGCGCAGCTGGCTGCCGAGGATCAGGTCGGGCTTCAGGCCCGCGATCGCTTCGAGGTTGAGGTTGTTGATCGTGCCGACGCTCTTCGGGTTGCCGGCGTTCTTCTTCAGATAGGAGGGGATGGCCGCGTCGCCCTCGGAAGGGGCGTAGCCGACCGGCTTCACACCCAGCGAGACCACGTTGTCGAACTCACCGACGTCGAGCACGACGACGCGCTTGGGAGCGGCCTTGAGCTCGGTCTTGCCCATGGCGTGCGTGAGGGTACGGGGGAACGTGCCCGCCGGGGCGTCGGTCCCGTACTCCGCCGTCTTCTTCGCCGCGTCACCGAAGTCCTTGCCGCCCGTCGCGACCGCGGCCTTCTTCTCGCCACCGGCCTCGGACTTGCCCGAGCCGCCGTCGTCGCTTCCACAGGCCGACAGGGACAGGGCGGCGACAACGGCCAGGCCGACTGCGGCGGTGCCGCGGCGTCGAAGGGACATCACTTGCTCCAGTTGCGGATCACACAAATAAGACTTAGGGGTGCCTAACCTTAGCCACGCCCCCATCGCGAAGCACACCCACCCCCTCCCCCTCAGGCGAATACGGGCATCGCCACCCATATGTGTGAAGTGACGGGTCTCGTGTTGTTCGGCAGGAAGTGCGAAAACTAGCTTCGGTGGCCGGAGGTGACGAGTCGATGACTGCCTGTGCCATCGAGGACGGGACCGCGGCGGCGGTCGAAGCCGGCGAGACGGCGGAGACGGTGGAACCGGGGTCCGACGAGACGAACGACGAGACGACCGGGAACGGGGAGCCCCCGGATCCGGCGACGGACACGGCGCGCGACGCCGCGACGGACCCGACGCCGGAAGCGGAAGCGGCCGATCCGCCGGACCCTCAAGTCCCGCAGATCCCGTTGGTCCCGTTGGTCCCACCGGTACCGGAGCAACCGCCCGCTGAAACGGTCCTGCCGACACCCGCGTTCACCATCACGGCGAACGGCGCGTACGCGGCCCGGCTCACCACCGCCCGCGTCGGGACGACCGGAGCCGGAGAGGCGAGCGCCCACACCGGCGTGAGCGCCTCCGCCGACCCGGCCTGGTTCCCGGAGCGCTGGACGCTGGACGGCCCCGAGCCGTACGCCGTACCGCTCCCCCTCAACCAGCCGGAGGACGCCGCGTCCCAGGTGCTGCCGCTCGCCGACGGGCGGGTGCTCATCCGGCGCCGGGTCGCGGACGGGCACACCCTCTCGCTGCTCTACCCGACCGGCCCCGGCACCGGCGAACTGCTGCTGGGCGCGGTCGAGTGCGAGGAGCTGACCCTGCTGCCGCCCTCACCGGACGGCGTCAGCGCGTACGCCCTGTCCACCGGTGAGTACTCCACCGGGCTCTGGCTGGTGGCGGGCGGCCCGGCCGGGCCCGAGCTGGTCGTGGAGCTGCCGGGACGCTGCTCGGGCGGGGCCTGGCTGGACCGGGCCGGACGGCTGCTGGCCCTGGACCGGGAGCCGGCCGGGGGCGGCCCGGTGAAGGCGGTCGCGGTGGACCTGGGGCGGGGCGCCGAGATGACACCGCTGCTCCAGATCGCGCCGGAGAGCGACGACCGGCTGCTGCTCGCCGATCCGGACAGCGGTCTGCTGCTGATCCGCTCCGACGCGCCGGGGCACGACCGGCTCGGCTGGGGGGTGCTGGGGAGCTGTCTTCCGGTGCGCTTCCCGGAGTGCCTGCGGCTGCCCGATGTCGCGGTGACGCCGTTCGCCGTGCAGCCGGGGCAGATGCTGATGCCGGAGAGCTGCGCGGTCGCCCTGCGGATCGACGGGGCGACGGGCAGCTGGCTGGGGGTGTGGCGGCCGGCCGGCCGCCGGCTGCACCAGCTCCCGGTGCCCGGGGGGTGGCTGGCCGGCAGCGGCGTCTGGTCCCGCGAGGGCGTGCTGGCCCTGCCGTACGCCAACGGGGAGACGGACTGCGCGGTGGCGTTCCTGACGGCACCGGCCGATGTGGACCCCGTCCCGGGACCGGCTCCGGCTCCGGCTCCGGCTCCGGCAGGACATCCCGGAAGCGGGATGCAACCGTCCGGGGCCGGGGTGCCTCCTTCTGTGTGCAGGCCGGTTCCCCTGGGTCAGGCTCCGCTCGTGGGGCGTTCCACCAGTAGCTAGACCCATCGGTCTAAAGTTGGGCCGGGGGCTCACGCATTCGCGCACCGAGGTTGCCGACGGTGACCGCTTCCCGGGTGGCGGTGGCGTGATGACCCCGGAGACAAACACGTAAGCGATCACAACGGGGTGACTTCCCACATGTCTGAAGCCCGAACCGACACGACCCAGACGCGTCCGCCGGGGGCGGACGCGAAGCGGGCCGAAGCCGGTGGCTCCGGAAAGCACCGAGGGGGTGTGGCGCCGGACGACTCGGCAGCACAGCCGCTCGGCCGCCACCGCCGCACCTCCGAGGAGGAGAGCAGGGCGGCCTGACCGCCGGAACATCAACGAGGGAAACGGGGAAAGGGAGGGCCCCCGCAGCCGGCCGGCTGCGGGGGCCCTCCCCTGTGCTTCCCCTGCGCTTCCCCTGTGCTTCCCCTGCGCGCAGCGGCCGGTCAGCCCCGCTTCAGGCCGAGCACCTCCGCTGCCGCGAAGGTCTCGTTCGCCGGGCGGTCCGCGTAGTACGGCGAGATCAGCTCGTCCAGCTCGTCGAAGGAGAACGTCTCCTTCGACGCGTCGAACTTCGCCGCCACCTTGGGCCGTTCGACGATCGCGACCATCCCGCCGTGCACCACGAGGAGCTGCCCGTTGACCTTGGCGGCCGCCGGGGAGGCCAGATAGCCGACGAGCGGTGAGACGTGCTCGGGTGCGAGCGCGTCGAGCCCCCCGTCCTGCGGTTCCTGGAAACCCGCGAAGACGTCCTCGGTCATCCGGGTCCGGGCGCGCGGGCAGATGACGTTGGCGGTGACGCCGTACTTGGCCAGGGCCAGCGCGGTGGAGGTGGTCAGCCCGACGATGCCGCCCTTGGCCGCCGCGTAGTTGGGCTGGCCCGCCGAACCGGCGAGGAACGCCTCGGAGGAGGTGTTGACGATCCGGCCGTAGACCGGTCCGCCGGACGCCTTGGACCGGGACCGCCAGTGCGCGGCGGCGAAATGCGTGGTGTTGAAATGGCCCTTGAGGTGCACCCGTATGACCGAGTCCCACTCGTCCTCGGTCATCGAGAAGATCATCCGGTCGCGCAGGATGCCCGCATTGTTGACCAGGATGTCGAGCTGTCCGTACGTGTCGACGGTCAGCTCGACCAGGGCGCGGGCCTGCTCGTGGTCGGACACGTCACCGAGGTGTGCGACCGCCCGGCCGCCGGCCGCCCGGATCTCCGCCGCGACCTGCTCGGCGGGCGCGGCGGACGCGTCGCCGGAGCCGTCGCGGCCCGGCTGCCCGTAGTCGTTGACGACGACGGCCGCGCCGAGCCGCGCCAGTTCCAGCGCTTCGGCGCGGCCGAGGCCTCGGCCGGCGCCGGTGACGATCGCGGACAGTCCGTCCAGGGGAAGTGACATCGGATCTCGGGGTCCTCTCGGGAGGGGGCGGGGCGGTGACGCGGGGGTCAGAGTTCGATGCAGGTCCGCAGCGACTCGCCGGTCCGCATCTGGTCGAGGGCGTCGTTGATGCCGTCGAGCCGCACCCGGTGGGTGATCATCGATTCGAGGTCGATGCGGCCGGCCCGCCAGAGCGCGATGGCCCGCTCGTACGACCGGAGCACGTCCCCGCCCCCGTACATGGAGGGCAGGATGCGCTTCTCGTCGAAGAACAGCTCGAACATGTTGACCTGGAAGTTGTCGTCCATGGCGCCCGCGCCGACGACGCAGAGGGTGCCGCCGCGCCGGGTGTTCTCGTACGCGGTGCGGGCGGTGACCGACTTGCCGACGACCTCGAAGACGTAGTCGAAGCCCTCGCCCGCGGTGATCCGTGCCTTGGCGTCGGCGAACGCCTCGGGCGACACCGCCTCCGTCGCGCCGAACCTCAGCGCCGCCTCGCGCCTGGATTCCACCGGGTCAACGGCGACGATCTGGGCGGCGCCCTGCACCCGGGCGCCCTGGATCGCGGAGATGCCGACGCCGCCGCAGCCGATCACGGCCACCGACGAACCGGCCTCCACCTGGGCGGTGTTGATGGCCGCGCCGAGTCCGGTGGTGACGCCGCAGCCGATCAGCGCGGCGATCTCGAAGGGCACGTCGTCGGGGATCGGCACCGCGCAGTCCGCGCCGACGACGACCTCCTCGGTGAAGGTGCCGGTGCCGGCGAAGCCGAAGACGTCACCGCCGGGGCGCTTGAAGTTGGGCGTGCCCGCGTTCATGAACCCGGCCAGGCACAGGTGGGTCTGGCCTCGCTTGCAGGACGCGCAGGCGCCGCAGGCGGGCAGCCAGCAGACCAGCACCCGGTCACCGGCGCTGAGTCCGCTCACCCCGTCGCCGACGTCGAGCACCTCGCCCGCGCCTTCGTGGCCGGGGACGAAGGGGGCGGGCTGCGGCAGCACGCCGTTCATCGCGGAGAGGTCGGAGTGGCACAGCCCGGTGGCCCGGATGCGGAGCCTGACCTTGCCGGGGCCGAAGCCCACCGCCTCGACGTCGTCGAGCACTTCGAGCTTGTCCTGGCCTGTCTCGTGCAGTACGGCTGCGCGCATGGTGCGGCTCCCCTCGGGGTCGGTACGTGCGGTAGGTGCGGTACGTGCTTCAGGAGTGCTCGACGAGCGTGTCGGCGAGGACCGGCGCGTCGTCGCGTTCGGCGGCGGTCACCAGCGCCTGGACCCGGCCGTCACCGGCCCACATCCGGATGCGGAGGGTCTCGCCGGGGAAGACGATCCCGGCGAACCGGGTGCGGTAGGAGGCGATGCGGGACACCTCGCCGTCCAGCAGGGTGTCGGCCACCGCCTTGAGCGTCATCCCGTAAGTGCAGAGCCCGTGCAGGATCGGCCGGTCGAAGCCGGCCAGCTTGGCGAACTCCGGGTCGGCGTGCAGCGGGTTCCAGTCCCCCGACAGCCGGTAGAGCAGCGCCTGCTCCGGCCGGACCGGCCGCTCCACCACCCGGTCCGGCTCGCGGTCCGGCAGTTCGAGCCGCTCCGACGGGCCGCGCTCACCGCCGAATCCGCCCTCCCCGCGTACGAAGATCTGGGCGTCGTTGGTCCACAGCGGTCCGTCGTCGTCGGTGGCCTCGGTACGCAGGACGAGGACCGCCGCCTTGCCCTTGTCGTACACGGCGGCGACCTTCGAGGTCTGAACGGCGCTTCCCTTGACGGGAATCGGCCGGTGCAGCCGTACGGACTGGCCGCCGTGCAGTACGGCGGCGAGGTCGACGTCGACCCCGGGCGCCGCGAGGCCGCCGGCCATCGCGAGGCCGGCGCCCGCGACGGTGGCGAAGCTCGGCAGGACGTGGAGCCGGGACTCCAGCGTGTAGCGCAGCTCGTCCGGGTCGGTGGCGTCGTCCGGCCGGCCGGGGGCCGTACCCGCCCCGAGACCCAGGTGGTAGAGCTGAACGTCCTTGTGGTCCCAGCTGATCGAGGTCGGGCGGGGTTCGGCGGCAACCGCCTCTGCGGCATCAATGGGCATGGGAAAGCTGCTCCTTGATGGTGGGAAGACCTCGGCGCGGCCGTCCGCACCGTCGGCCGCACCGAGGTCGTGCGGGACCGGAAGCCGCATCCGTTCTAGAACGCGTTCTAGCCGGTGGCCCTATGTATAACGCAGCACCGAGCAGTTGTGAAGACCACTGACGTAGCGTCAGATCACCTTGTGTACAAGCGATCCGGCCGCTCCGAACCCCACCGGCCCGTTCCCGTCCCGGCCGGCCGGATGCCCACCGGCCCTTCCAGTTCGGCCGGCCGATGACATTTGTCATCACGGAGTCCGTACATGCGCCTCTGCCGGGGCCGCACCCCCGCTCCGTAGCGTCATGTCCATGAATTCAACAACGGGGAACGGGACCGCGGTGGTCTTCACGGCGGCGGTCAAGACCTTCGGCCGGGGAGCGCAGAGCGTGCGGGCCGTGGACGGGATCGGGCTGACCGTGGAGCGGGGCGAGACCGTCGCGCTGCTCGGCCGCAACGGCGCCGGGAAGTCCACCGCCATCAGCCTGCTGCTCGGCCTGGACGAGCCCGACTCCGGCAGCGTCCGGGTACTGGGCCGCACACCCGGTCAGGCAGTCCGGGCCGGCCTGGTCGGCGCGATGCTCCAGGAGGGGCAGCCCATCCCCCGGGTGACCGTCCGCGAGCTGATCACCTTCGTCGCCTCCACCTACCCGAACCCCATGCCGATCGGTGAGGCGCTGGACCTGGCGGGGGTCGCGGACTACGCGAAGCGGCGGATCGACAAGCTCTCCGGCGGTCAGCTGCAGCGGGTCCGGTTCGCCGTCGCGCTGGCCGGGAACCCGGAACTGATCGTGCTGGACGAACCGACCGCGGCCCTGGACGTGGAGGCTCGCCGCGGCTTCTGGGCCTCCATGGGGGCCTACGCCCGTCGCGGCAACACGGTGATCTTCTCCACCCACTACCTGGAGGAGGCCGACGAGAACGCCGACCGGATCGTCGTGATCGACCGGGGCCGGATCGTCGCGGACGGCAGCGGCCACTCCATCAAGGAGGCGGCCGGCCTCCACATGGTCTCGTTCGACCTGGCGGGCGGGTCCACCGAGGGCCTGGAACTGCTGCCCGGCGTCGCGACCGCCGAGGTGACGGGCGACCGGGCACTGCTGCGTACGAACGACTCCGACGCCACCGTCGTCGAGCTCGCACGGCTGGGCCTGATACGGGGCCTCCAGGTCTCCCCCGCCACGCTGGAGACCGCCTTCCTCTCCCTCACCGCACAGCCCACACAGCCCGCCCAGCCCGCACAGCCCACAGAGCCTTCCGCCGCCCCGCTGAACCAGAAGGAGACCGTCTGATGTTCCAGTACATCCTGCTCGAAATCCGCCGGACCCTGCGCGACAGCTTCTTCCTGCTCTTCGGTTCCGGGATGCCGGTGATGATGTACCTGCTCTTCACCAACATCGGCGGCGACGGGGGCGACGACGGCTGGAAGACCGCCTCGATGGTCGGCATGGCCGCCTACGGGGCGCTGGGCTCCGCGATGTCGATCGGTACGGGGGTCGCCTCCGACAAATCCCTCGGCTGGCTGCAGCAGTTGCGGGTCACCCCGCTCTCCCCGTCACAGGCCGTCGTGGGCCGGGCGATCAGCGGCTCGGTGACGGTGCTTCCGACGATCCTGACCGTGCTGCTGGCCGGCGGGCTGGTCAACGGGGTCGAACTGACGGCCTGGCAGTGGCTCGCGCTGGTCCTGCTCCTGTGGATCGGCGCGCTGCCCTTCACCATGCTCGGCATCGGCAACGGCTACCGGCTCACCCCGCAGGGCACCGGCGTGGTCAACGTCGCCTGCCTGATGGGCTTCGCGATCGTCGGCGGGCTGTGGTTCCCGCTGGAGCTGCTCCCCCACTGGCTGGGTTCCATCGGCGGGTTCACCCCCGCCAACCGGTTCGCGGAACTCGGCTGGGCGGCCACCGAGGGCCACGCCCCCGGCGCGGGCACCATCGCGGTGCTCGCCGCGTGGATGCTGCTGTTCGGTGGTTACGCCGTGATCTCGTACCGTCGGTCCGCGAGGACCGTGTGACGGGAGTGAACATGTCCAGGAGTGGATCGGAAGCGCGCGAGGCACGGCGCAAGCGGCGTGCGGAGCGACGGGAGTGGCGCAGGGAGCACCGGCGCCCGGGACCTCCCGGACCCTACGTCCTGCTGCCCTGGCTGCTGCTCGGCCTCGGCGCCTTCTCCAATCTGTTCCAGGGCGACACCCCCAACCCCTGGGTCGGCGGCATCGGCCTCTTCGCCTTCAACTCCCTCTACGTCTCCCTGGTGTTCAGGGGCTTCCACAAAAAGGCACGCGAGGCCCGCGTGACGTACGTGATGCTGGCCGCGCTGACAGCCATCACGGTGGGGCTCGCGGCCGGGTACGGCGGCAGCTGGCTGCTGTTCTTCCCGCTGCTCTCGCTGGCCTGCGGAACCGTCCTGCGCAAGCAGTGGCTGGCGGTCGGTCTGCTCGTTCTCGCCGTGACCGCGTGCGTGATCTCCGTATGGCGCGAGGACAGCACGTCGACCCCGTGGACGCTGGCATACGGCACCTTCATCTCCGGTGCGGTGACGGCCGCGCTGCTCACCCTGTCGGAGACGGTGATGGAGCTGCGCTCCACCCGGCAGGAACTGGCCCGCAGCGCTGTGGAGAGGGAGCGGCTGCGCTTCTCCCGCGACCTGCACGATCTGCTGGGCCACACGATCTCGGTGATCGTCGTCAAGTCGGAGGCCGCGCGCAGGCTCGCGCCGCACGACATGGACCAGGCACTCCAGCAGGTCGCCGACATCGAGTCGGTCGGCAGGCAGGCGCTCACCGAGATCCGCGAGGCGGTCACCGGCTACCGCGAGGGCAGCCTGGCCACCGAGCTGGACCGGGCCAGGTCCGCGCTGATCGCCGCCGGCATCGAACCCGCGGTCCGCCGCTCCGGCCCGCCGCTCCCGCCGCAGACCGAGGCGCTGCTGGGCTGGGTGGCCCGGGAGGCGGTCACCAACGTCCTGCGCCACTCCACCGCCACCACCTGCGCCTTCGTGATCGACGGCACCCCCGACCGGGTCCGCCTGACGGTCACCGACGACGGCCGCACCCCGGCCGCACCGCCCACCCCGGGTATCGGCGGCACCGGCCTCAAGGGCCTCACCGAACGGCTCACGGCGGCGGGCGGCTCCCTGGAGGCGGGACCTGGTCCGGGCGGCGGCTTCGTGGTGACGGCGGAGCTGCCGTTGGACGCGGTCGGGGAACCGGAAGCGGACGAGCCCTCCGGCCCATGACCGAGGCCGGAGTCCGGGCCGGGAGCGAGTCCGGGCCGGAGCGAGCGGGGTCCGGGCCGGAAGCTCGGAATGCCGGTCACCGGCCGGCCGGGCACCGAGGTACTACGCCATAAGGCCGAAGGCGGACCCTCGTAGCTCCTGCGACGGACCCCCGGGGTCGTCGGCGCAGGGGACGACCCCGGTCACCCCCGCCGCCTAGCGTGCTGCGGGTGATCGGAACCGTCCGGCGGCTGCCTGGCGTCCCGGTCGCCTCCTCCTTCGCGCCGGCCCCGGAGCTTCGCCATGCCCAGAACCACACTCGCGGCCGGTCCGGCAGCGCTCACCCTCTTACTCGGCCTGTGGGGGATCACCCGCGAGGACAGCATGTGGCTTGACGAGGCGGCGACTTGGCAGATCGCCCACAGATCCGTCCCCGAGATCTGGCACCTGCTGGACCGGGCCGATGTCGTCCACGGCCTCTACTACCTGTTCATGCATGGCGTCTTCGCCCTCTTCGGAGACAGCCTCCTCAGCCTGCGGCTGCCCTCCGTCCTGGCCATGGCGGGCGCCACCGCCCTGGTCACCCTGCTCGGCGCACGACTGGCCGACCCGTGCACGGGACTGGCCGCAGGCCTGGCCTTCTCCCTGATCCCCGCGGTCCAGCAGTACGCGCAGGAGGGGCGCTCGTACGCCCTGGTGACAGCCTGCGCGGCACTGGCCTGCCTGCTGCTGGTCAGGGCGATCGACACGGCCGGCGAGCCTGGCGCGGGCCTCTGGGCGGCATACGGCACGACGGTACTGCTGGCGGCGCTGCTCAACTGGTTCTCGCTCCTGCTGCTGCCCGCGCACGCCGTGACACTCGCCCTGATCCGCGCGCCCCGCGCGACCGTCCTGCGCTGGGGAGCCGCCTCCTGCACGGCCGTGCTCGGCACGCTCCCCCTCATCGTCGCGAGCAAGTCCCAGACGGGCCAGGTCGCCTGGATATCCCCGGTCCGCCTGGGCACCCTGCTCGGCCTCCTGCTGACCCTCCTCGCGGGCGCCCTCTGCGCCTGGCTCGCCCGGCCGGGGAAGGCCCTCGGCGCGCCCCGCCGCGACCGGGCCACACTCACGGCGGTGGCCGCACCCCTACTCGCCGTACCCCAACTCCTCCTGCTGACCGCGTCGCTGGCCCACCCCGTCTACCTCACCAGCTACGTCCTGTTCAGCTACCTCGGGCTCGCCCTGCTCATCGGCGCGGCGTGCCGGGGCCTCGCGCTCCGTCTGCGCACACCACCACGTCGGCTGATCGTCGCGGTCACGGCCCTCGCCTTCCTCGGGCTGCTCCCCGTCCAGCTGTCACTGCGCGCCCCGGCCGGCCGGATCGACGACGTACTCGCCACGGCCGAAGATGTCGCCACGGTCCGCGAGGCGGGCGACGGGGTGCTGTACATCCCCGCGGCACGCCGTGACACCGCCCTCGTCTCGCCCACGGCGTTCACCGGGATCAGGGACCTGGCACTGGTCCGGGGTCCACTGGAATCCAGCACCATGAACGGCGTGGAGAGCACCCCGGAGCAGATAGCGGAGGCCATGCCGACCGTGAGCCGCATCCTGGTCGTCAGCGACGACGGTGCGCCGTCCGCCGATACGGATCGCGACCGGGCCAAATTGCGTGTCCTCAAGGAGCGCTTCGTCCGCTGCTCCGAAGTCAGCGAGCACGGCCGCCGGGTCACGGTGTACCGGCCGCGCCCGGTGACAGCTGTTGCTGAAACCGCGGTTGGGGTGGCCGGTGCAGGTCAATCCTCGCAGGCCCCGAAGTCGAGCCAGCCGAGCTCGGGGCCGGCCCAGCCCGACCACCCGTCGGAGCCGGTCTCCTCATCGCTCACAGAGACCCCGCCCCGGTCCTGCCGGCCGATATAGCGGGAAGCGGTGCCGTCCCCGCCCGACTGGACGACCTGGAGCTCCGCGTGGCCGTCGTGATCGGCGTCGGTGGCCCGCACCGCGCGCACGAACGCCGAGCCACCTATACGGATGGTGCCGGTCCGGTCACTGCTCAGGTCGCGGGCGAGAGGCCCGTAATGAACCTCATGCACCACCATGTTGTCCCTCGTGGCATCGCCCGCGTCGCCCTGGCTGTAGAAGAGAGCCAGATCGAGGTACCCGTCGCCGTCGAAGTCACCGAAGGTTCCCCGGGTCACCATGTCTTCCTTCGGTGCGCCTTGCAGCTTCTGCCAGAACCCGCGGGCCTCGCCGACGCCGACAGTGGTGCGGATACCGCCTCGGCGGAAGACCGCTGAGCCGATGCCGTCGCGGTGCCGGTCACGGATCTCGTCCAGTTGTCCGTCCGCGTCAACGTCGGCGCGCAGGCTCTCGCTGTCGACAGCGCATATGGCCATGGGCGCATGGTCACCCGGTTCAGGCCCGGTGCCCAGCAGAAGCCACAGGCCTTCGGCGACCACGACGAGACCGGCTCCGGCAGCCGTGACGAGCCGCCGACGCCGACGCGTGCGCTGCCGTCGCAGCGACGCGAGCTCGTCCGCAAGCGTGGATCGCTTCGGGGCGGCAGAGAACGGCATGGCCGAACCCTAGATGAACGAGAAGCCGCATCTCAATCGATCTTGGAACATACGGGTCGAGCGGTTATCCGGATCGGGTGATCTCGGGGTGGTCGGTGCATGAGGGCGGGTGCTCTCGGTAGTTCGGGGCATTGGAGGCCGCCGGTCTGCCCGGGAGATTCTGCTGCTGCAGCCGTACGCGCCCGCGCCCGCGTCGATCCGCCCGTTGCTGCCGGTACCGGCCCGTTCCACGACCGGCTGCGGGGCAGCGTCCGCATCGGGGCGGGACGCGCAGCCGCGCCGACCGCATCCAGAAGTGTCTGGATCAGCACCAGATCCCCCGGCCGAGGTCCTGGCGAACCCTGGGCAGCTGACCTCGTAACTCCAAGATCCCCGCCAGAGTCAAGCTGCGCCCCACCGTGCGGGGCACGGTGGGGCGGCGCCGAATCGACCGCTCAGACGGTGCCGAAGTCTCCGGCCCTGACACCCGCCACGAACGAGGCGAACGCGGCGGTACGAAGACCCAGAGTGGGGCCACTCAGATCCTTGGAGTCGCGGACGGGTACCACGCCGCGTGAGACGGCAAGGTTGGCCGCGACCTCGACGCACTGGCCACCATTGCTACTGTAGGAGGACTTGAACCAGCGGGGGGATTCGGTCGTCACGGGGTGCCCTTTCTTACCTTCTCGATCATGGCCACGGATGCCGCTTGGGACGGCGCTTCGGCCTGTAGTTGATGGTAGGCCGTCAACAGGGGCTGAACGAACCGCATATCGCGCTCCAGTCGCCCTTGCTGCGCAGACTCCGCGTATGCCATGTGCGATCGGTCGGGGAGGGTGACCAGTGTTACCGGCAGGTCGAACGGCCGCCGCTCACCAAGATCGAACGGCGCGACTTGCACGACACTGGACGGCAGCTCGGCGAACGCGGCGAGCCGGTCGAGCTGTTCCGCCATGACACGGGGGCCGCCCACCACGCGCCGAATGCAGCTCTCGTCGAGGACCACGTACACAAGCGGTGGGGGCGTCCGCTCCAGTGACGCCTGCCTCTTCGTAAGGAGTGTCAGCCGCTCTTCCGCCTGCTGCTCCGTGATCGCACCGCGCCGCACCGCACCCGTCGTGATCGCCGCCGCGTACTCCGGAGTCTGGAGGAGACCCGGAACGATCCCGAGCTCGAACAACCTGATCTCTGCGGCTCGTACCTCGTGGGTGACGAAGTCCGTGAACCCCTCCAGTAGCGAGGTGTTCATGAGCGCACGGGTCATTCGCTCGAACTTGTCCCCGGTGCCGAGTGCGCTGTCAGCACTACGCGCGAAGCGTTTAGTTGGTGGGCGGCGGCCAGTTTCGACGGCGGAAACATGGGACCCGGTCAGGCCCATGCGTACGCCCAGTTCGTCCTGTGTCCACCCGCGCTCGTCCCGTGCCTGCCGTAAGCGCTGGCCAAATGCCTGCGCCGGCGAGGTCTCGGGGTCCAGTGCCTTCCGGTTGACCACGTGCGTTCCTAACTCATCAAGCAAAACAGCCAAGTTGAGGACACTCCAACTCTAGGCCACTCTGGCAGCCCTGAGTAGCTAAACCGCTACGGAGAGGAGCGGCGATGAGTGCGCACATCGTTCCCACGGATGGGCAGGAGCCTGCCCCCGTACCCGCCCCCGGCACACTCATGGTGGACACGGCCCGCGCGAACAGGATCGGGGAGTTCCGAGGGCTCGCCGGCCCCTACTGGTCACTGCGACCCCTGTGCGGCGGGCAGGAGTGGGAGGCCGAGCCCGAGCACGTACGTCCTGCGGACTCCATAGAGCGGCTGCGAGCCCAGAACGCGCGGTGCAACGCGCGAAGTCGGGGTGAGGTGCTGTGAGTGCGGGACACCTCCCGGTCGGGGAGCACCTCGGGTGAACGGCGTTCCCTACGTCGCGGAGGTCACCGCTACGACCGGAGGCAGAGCCGTATCGCTCGGCCGGGCCGTCATGCCGAACCGCCGGCTCGCGCTCCGGTGGCTCCGGCGGCAAGCGCATCGGCTCGCGGACGGGCTCGGCGCCCCCGAGCCCGTCCGTGTGCTGCCGCGCGCCGCATGGACCGGGTCCCACGTCCCCTGAACCGGAGGCTCAACGGTGATCCACTGCAATTCCCGCGCTCGTCCGCCCTGGTCCGACACCGCGCAGGCGCATCAGCAGGCGGGTAGTACAGGACTGCCCCACTCACTTGTCTGCGAACTGGCCAAGGGGCATACCGACGAGCACGCCGGCCATCTGGAGGACATGGGGCGCGGCACCTTTGACGTATGGGTGCGCTGGGACAGCGACCACTTCACCTACGTCTGTGCCGAGCCGTGCGAGAGGGTCGACCCTGCGCTTTCCCCTCAACGGCAGCAGGCCTGCACGCTGTTCGTCGACCATGCGCCGGGGCACTCCTGGGAGTTCGAGGACTTCTTGAACGACTGACGCTCCTGGGGACTGGGGATATAGCGTCGGTTCATGATTCCGCCGACCGCTACCGCCACCGACCAGGCACCGGCCGATCCGGCCGCCACCGACGACATGCTGGCCACCCAGCCCGTCGGGTACTGGAGCGGCCTCGCCCATTCGGCCGTCACCCGGCATCTGCGCGACGCCATGGCCAGGATCGACGTCACACAACCGCAGTACTGGGTGTTGAACCGCCTGAACGGCGGGTCATCGGCGCCGAGCCGCGAGGAGCTCGTCATCCAGCTGACGCCCCTCGCGGACGGGCCGGATGAGATGGGGCGGGTCGTCGACCAGCTGGCCCACCGAGGCTGGCTGCGGATCGACGCCGGGCACCGCCTGCACCTCACTGACGCCGGGGAGGCTGCCAGGGTTCGGCTGCGCGAGCTGGTGACCGAACTGCGCGCCGTGGTCCACGAGGGCGTCAGCGACGCGGAGTACGTGGCCGCGCTCAAGGTCCTGCGCAGGATGGTCGCCAACATCGAGGATTCCGCCGACTCCTGACGGGACCCGGGGACGACCCGGCTCAGGACCACTGCGCCCGGGAGGCCGGGGTCCCGGAGTCTGCGGGCGAGGGCAAGGGCCCCGGACGAGCACTGCCGACCACGTCCGCGCATCTCGGGGGGTGTTATACAGTTAGCAATCAGAGGGGTATTTTGCAGCAGCTCAAGCTCGGAATCATGTCGCAGGCTCGCAAAGAGAACGAACACCGTCTGCCGATCCACCCGGCGCACTTCGATCGCATCGACGTCGACCTACGGTCCAGCATCTATCTGCAGAGCGGCTACGGAGAGCACTTCGGCGTTCCGGACCATCAGCTCGCACCGCACGTAGCCGGTTTCCGCTCACGCGAGGAACTGATCGCGGAGTGTGACGTCATTCTGCAGGCCAAACCGTTGCACGAGGATGTGGCGGAGCTGCGGGACGGCCAGGTGCTGTGGGGGTGGCCGCACTGCGTGCAGGACGAGAAGGTCACGCAGGCAGCCATCGACCGCAGGCTCACGGTGATCGCCTTCGAAGCGATGCACCACTGGACCCGCAACGGCGGATTCAGCCTGCACGTCTTCCACAAGAACAACGAGCTGGCCGGCTACTCGTCGGTGTTGCACGCCATGCAGCTGACCGGAGCGACCGGTGACTACGGGCGTCGGCGGCGTGCGGCAGTGATCGGCTTCGGCGCCACCGCCCGCGGCGCGGTGACCGCGCTGAGCGCGCTGGGCGTGCACGACGTGGACGTGCTGACCGCCCGCGGCACCACCGCCGTCAGCTCACCGATCCACTCGGCACGGATCGTGCGCTTCGACCACGACGTGGCCGACGACACCCTCGACCCGCGGCGCAGCATCGCGCTCACCGAGGACGGCCCGGAGCCGCTTGCCGAGTTCCTCGCCGGGCACGACATCATCGTCAACTGCGTGCTCCAGGACACCGCTGCTCCGCTGATGTTCCTGATAGAGGAGGATCTGCCGAAGCTCGCGCCCGGCACCCTCGTCATCGACGTCTCCTGCGACGAGGGCATGGGTTTCACCTGGGCTCGGCCCACCACCTTCAACGAGCCGATGTTCACCGTCGGCGACAACGTCCACTACTACGCGGTGGACCACAGCCCCTCCTACCTGTGGGATGCGGCCACCTGGGAGAACAGCGAGGCGCTGATCCCGTTCCTGCGGCCGATCCTCCAGGGGCCGGCCGGCTGGGACGGCGACCGCACCATTGGCAAAGCGATCGAGATCCGCGACGGCACCGTGCAGAACCCCGCGGTTCTGGCCTTCCAGCACCGCGCCGAGCAGTACCCGCACGCGGTGCTCTGAACCGGCGCCGCCCGGTCGACGGCCGGCTCACGCCGGGTACGCCGCCGACCGGCCGCCCCGGCCGGATGACGCGCCCCGACACCCCGCCCGCCATACCCTGTCCCGGTGAACGAGATGCCGCAGGATCACCGGCCCGTCAAGTCCGTACGCGTACTGCTCGCCGAGGACCAGGGGATGATGCGGGGCGCGCTGGCCCTGTTGCTCGGGCTCGAACCGGACATCGAGGTGGTCGCCCAGGTGGGGGCCGGGGACGAGATCGTGGCGGCGGCCCTGTCGGCGCGGCCCGATGTGGCGTTGCTGGACATCGAACTGCCGGGCCGCAGCGGGCTGGACGCGGCCGCCGATCTGCGCGAGGAGGTGCCGGACTGCCGGGTGCTGATCCTCACCACGTTCGGGCGGCCCGGGTATCTGCGGCGGGCGATGGAGGCCGGGGCGGCGGGGTTCCTCGTGAAGGACGGGCCGGTCGAGGAGCTGGCCGAGGCGATCCGGCGGGTGCTGGCCGGGGAGACCGTCATCGATCCGGCGCTGGCCGCCGCCGCGTTGAGCGCGGGCCCCAGTCCGCTGACCGCCCGGGAGCGCGATGTGCTGATGGCCTCGGTGGACGGGGCGACGGTCGCGGACATCGCGGTGAAGCTGCACCTGTCGGAGTCGACGGTGCGCAACTACCTCTCGTCCGCGATCGGCAAGACCGCCACCCGTAACCGGATGGAGGCGGTCCGGGCCGCGCGCCAGCAGGGCTGGCTCTGAGGACTGCCCGTGGCCACGCTTGTCGCCGTTGCCCGAGCCGGACTCCCGCCGGCTCGCTGGAGCCGGCGGGAGTCCGGGGCCCCGGCACCGTCGGTACCTTCGCTGGAGGGCCTTGAGGGGCTGTCGTCGGCAGCGTTCCGGCTCCCACCGCTGCCCTCGGAAACCTCGGCGGACAGAGCCCGGCACCCGACTGGTGGATCTACGACGGGCCGGTTCAGGCGGCCTGCAGGCCCTCGCCCCGCTCGGTGGCCGTCCTCGATGAGCCGACGGGGAAAATCGTGGTGTGCTCCCCGAGCAGCGCGTCGGCGACCCTCAGGGCCCGCGGCACGTCACGGGCGCCGGTCATGACGCACAGGGTGTAGGCGGCGTCCTCGACGGCTCCCGCCGTGGAGTCCGTGGGGAAGCGGTCGTCGTGGATGCGTGCGTCGGCATAGCGGGCCAGGGCTACACGCAGGTCCTGCGGGCTGGGGTTCAGCACAGTGAAGTACTCCTCATGGTCCGGTGTCGGGGCAAATACCCCAGGCGGCGAGACCGCCTGGCATGGGATACCCGCTGCCGTCCGGCCGTGTGGATGCGCAGCGGCGCACGCACCATTGCGAGATCCGTTTGGTCGCATGCCCCCGAACCCACCTTTCAATCAGGCGACTTGGAGCCTCTTCACCCGTACGGTCCTGCGCGCACGCGGGGCCGCGTCTGTGTCACCCGTCACGAGCAGGCCGTGGGCCCGACGGGGTAGGTGTGACGGGGTAGGTATGAGATATGCGGCTGCGGGGCCGGTGAGCTCCCGCAGCACGATGCCCCGTCCGCGCCGCAGATGGCACGGACCCCATGCCCCGGGGCGCCGCCTCGGGGTGCTGTCGATGAGTGAGGTGCTGCAGTGACCGCGATCGAGCCGGATACGGAAGGCATGCGTGCTTCTCGCCGTGGCACGGCCGGGGGCGCTGGGACGGCGTTGGCACAGATGTTGCAGGCGGCGGAGAGCGCGCCGCCGGTGGAGTCCCTCGATGTGGTCGCCCGGATCTTGAAGGAACGGCTCGGAGCCGTCGCCGTGTCGTTCCTGATCACCGACTTCACCGGAAGCTCGGTGGTCCGACTGGGCACCGCGGGAAGTGTCGAAACCGGTGAACGGGCCCGACGAATCCCGCTGGCGGAAACGATCTACGACGATGTGATCCGCTCCCAGCGCCCGACGGTGGAGGCCGCGGGCCGGGCGGAACTGGTGCGGGTCGTGGCGCCGGTGACCAATCGCGGGGACGCTATCGGACTGCTGGAGCTGTCCCTGCCTTCGGCGCCGGATGCCGAAGTGCTGCGGGAGGTCGGTGAGGCGGCGCACGCGCTAGCGTACGTCGTCATTGCCAACCGGCCCTTCACCGACCTCTACCAGTGGGGACGGCGCACCCTTCCACTGAGCCTGGCCGCGGAGATCCAGCACCGGCTGCTCCCGTCGTCGCTGACGTGCGAGGCGGCGCAGTTCGCGGTCGCGGGTGCGCTGGAGCCGGCCGACCACGTCGGGGGCGACACCTTCGACTACGTCCTGGACCGCGACACCGTACAGCTTTCGATCACCGACGCCATGGGGCATGACGTGCGGGCCGCCCTGCTGGCCACTCTGGCCGTGGGGGCCCTACGGCGGGCCCGGCGGGCGGGCGCCGACGTGGTGGAGCAGGCGCGCCAGGCCGATGAGGCACTGCGGGAGCACGACCAGCCGGGATACGTGACCGGTCAGATCCTTCGGATCAACCTGCGCGACGGTGGGACCGAGTTCGTCAACGCCGGTCACCCCTGGCCCCTGCGACTGCGCGACGGCCAGGTGGAGCAGATCGTCCCCGAGGTCGACATGCCTTTCGGCGTCCACCTCCCGCACGGCTACCGGGCGCAGAAACTGGACGTACGGCCCGGCGACCGCCTGGTGCTGCTCAGCGACGGCATGCTCGAACGCAACGTCAAGACCCTGGACCTCTCCGACATGATCGTCCGCACTCGCGGCCTGCACCCCAGAGAGGCGGCCCGCGCCCTGATCAGCGCGGTCGTCGAAGCCGGCGAAAGCAACCTGTCGGACGACGCGACCGTCATCTGCCTGGACTGGCACGGCACCGACAGCTCCCAGCGCGACGCCGACACCGGTGCCGACCTCACCGACGCCTCCGCCGCGTCACCTCGGCACCACTGACCCGGAGCCGCCACCCGACCGGGCCTTCCCCCACCGGAGACGACGGCCTCAGGAAAGCCGACCGGTCTTCGGACACAGGGCCCTGTACGACTCGGCAGAACATCCTCCTGCCGCCTGACGCCCGCCCGGCACCGAGGTGGCGCGTCCCGGGCGGCCGCGCGCTTTGTGGAGTCCGCTCAGGCCGTCCGCCCGGGGCAGGCGCTGGTTCATGTGAGGGAGATCAGGGCGACGATGTTCTTCCCGCCGGGGTGGACGGTGACGGACACCTGCTTGGCGAGCCGGCGCACCAGGGCCCAGCCGTAGCCCCCGATGCGGCCGACACCCGAGGTCTCGGTGCCGGCGTCGTAGCTGACCGGCAGGTCCGGGCTGGCGTCCGCCACCGCGAGACGGAGTCCCTCGTCGGTGAGTTCGGCGGCGAATCCGGTGAGTCCGCCGCCGTGCCGGACAGCGTTGGTCACCAGTTCCGAGGTGACGAGCAGCGCGTCGGCCACGATGACGTCGGCGGCCGGCCCTTCACCCACCAGCCCCCCGAACTGTGCTGTCAGGAGCAGCATGACGGTGTCACGGGCCGCGGCCGCGTTATTGGGAACAGGAGCAGTCACGGACTCATCCCACCCATCGGCCGGATTCGTGCCGTCTTCCGCTGTATCTCGTTCCCCGTGCATCGTCTTCATCGCATGCCCGGCCGGACCCCGCCCACACACCGCTCTCGCGGACGGTTCCCTCTCATCCAGTGACGGCCGCGTCGACGTCGTCCGCGAACCGGAACGCACCTTCGGTGCCGGTGACCTCGAACAAGCGGCGTACGTTGGCGCTCAGAGGGCCGGCCACGACCATGCTCACCCCGGCTTTGTCGTGCTTGCGCTTGCCGAGCAGCAGGGCGTGCAGACCGGACGAGTCGGCGAAGTACACGCCGGACAGGTCCAGCACGGTTCGCCGCCCCCCGTTCTCGGCCGCATCTGTCAGCGTCTCGACCAACGCGGCAGAGCCCGCCCAGCCGTCCAGACTGCCTTGGACCCGGACCAGCACGACACCGTCGCCGACGGCCTCCACGACCGGACCCGCTTCTTCCCCTCGCGATGAGGGCTCCTTCATAGTTGTCACCCGGCAATCATTACAGAGTCGAACGGCTGTTCTGCAAGGTTCTGCAAGGTGCTCACGAAGAGAGAGGTCCACGTGGACGTACAGAACCTCACGTTCATGGATTTCACCGGCCCGGAAGTGCTGGTCGACGGAGTGCGCGACTCGGAAGCAGCCCGGAACGGTCCGCGCCTGGCCGGGGCCGGAACGCGGGTGCGCCGTTGCTGGACCCGAGCGGCCCGGATGAGGTGATCAGCGCGCTTCCCGACGCCGGCGCCGCGCTTTCTTCCTGGGCCCCCTGATGCCTCCCGCACGTCTGCGGCCTGCTGTTTATCGCGCGGGCATCGGGAAAAAAGAGCCGGATGGAAAGCTCTGGAGCGGGTGCGAACGCCGTCCCCCTGGTGGGCGACGCGCTGATGTCCGACCTGTTCGCCGGCGCACGCGCGGGCATGTACGCCGTCGACGCACACGGCGTGGTGATCGCCTGCAACCCGTGGGCGGAACGCCTGCTGGGCTACGCGCCGCACACCCTGATCGGTGTCAACGCGCACGAGGCCCTGCACCCCCACTCGGGCGACGGACTCCGCCCGCCCGCCCAGCGCTCCGTCCTCGAGGACATCACCCTGGGCAAACGCTCCAGCGGCGACCGAGCCGTCCTGCTCCGGGCCGACGGCAGCGCACTCCAGGTCTGGTGGAGCGCGGCACCGCTGCCCTCCGACGGCCGGCACGGCAGCGGTGCGGTCGTCGTCTTCCATGACGTCTCCGCGCAGCGTGAGCGTGACGGGCAGCGAGCGGTCCGCTACGCGCACAGTGAGACGATGCGCGAGCAGGCCGAATACGATCTCGCGGAGATCGCCTGGCTCGCAGAAGTGACACTGGCCCTGGTCAGCACCCTGAACGCGGACGAAGCGCTGCGCCGCCTGGTACGACTCCTGGTGCCGCGCCTGGCTGACACCGCGGTCATCCATCTCGGTGAGAGCCACACGCCGGAACGCACAGCATGGGCTCACCACGCACCGGACGCGCTTCCCGCACACCCCTCCGACACCCACACCCTTCCCGACACACCAGCCCACACCGAAGCGCTGCGGCGGGTGATGCGGGGGGACGGCATCCAGCACCTCACCCCAGTTACCGACTGCCCCGGCCCGGATCTGTTCGGTTCGGTCGGAGCAACCGAGGTCATCGTGGTCCCGCTGCGCCTGCGCACCACCACGTTCGGAGCCCTGACACTGATCCGCTCCGCGGCCGGCCCGCCGTACGACGAGGCGGACCAGGTCGTGGCCGAGGAAGTGGCCCGCCGTACCGCGCTGGGTCTGGACAACACCCGCCTGCACACGGCCCAGGCAGACATCGCCGCCACGCTCCAGCGAGCCCTGCTCACCAACCTGCCGCACGTCCCCGGACTGGAGCTGGCCGCGCACTACCAGCCCAGTCAGCACGCTGCGGAGGTCGGGGGCGACTGGTACGACGCCTTCCCGCTGGAAGGCGGCGACACCGCCCTGGTCATCGGGGACGTCACCGGGCACGACATCCAAGCAGCCTCACGGATGAGCGAGTTGCGCAACATGCTCCGCGCCCTGGCCGTCGACCGACCGGAAGAGAGCCCGGGACAGATCCTCCAACGGCTCGATACCGCCCAGGCCCGGCTGTCCCTCGCCGACTCCGCCACCACCGTCCTCGCCCGACTCAGACCCGACGACGCGGGATCCTGGGATCTGGCCTGGTCGATCGCCGGCCACCCGCCGCCTCTGTTGATCACCGCCGACGGCAACACCACCTTCCTCACCGGCGGAAAGTCACTCCTGCTCGGCGTCCGCCCCAGCACGGAGCGCCCCACCGCCGAGATCCGGCTGCCCGCCGGCGCGACCCTGCTGCTCTACACCGACGGACTCATCGAATCCCGGACCCAGAACCTCGACACGGGCATGACCCGCCTGCGCCAGCACATCACCACCCACCAGCACCTGCCACTGCCCCAACTGTGCGCCCAGCTCGCCCGCGAACTCGGCGACACCCGCGACGACATCACGCTCATAGCCGCCCGCACCCCGCCCCGGAACTGAGCCACACCTGTCGGAGTCGACGGTGCGCGACTGCCTGTAGTCCGCGATCGGCGAGACCGCCACCCGCAACCGGATGGAGGCGGCCCGGGCCGCGCGGCAGCAGGACCGGCCCCGGAAAAGTGCTCAGCGCTGTACGGACGACCGGTGGCGCGGCAGCCAGAAGATCATCAGCAGCAGGCCGGCCAGCAGGACCGAGCCCGAGGTCCGGAAGGCCAGGGCGTAGCCGGCCGTGAGATCGGCCGGGGCCGTTCCGCCGTCCGTGCGGGCGGCGGCGACGGTGGAGAGGACGGCCAGGCCGAGTGCGCCGCCCATCGTGCGGGAGGTGTTGACGAGTCCGGAGACAAGCCCGGCCTCGCCGGGGGCCGCGCCCGAGATGGCGAGTGAGGCGAGCGGGGTGGACGCGAGGCCGGCGCCCGTCATCATCAGTATGCCGGGCAGGCAGATCGAGGTGAGGTAGTCGCCGTCGGCGGTCATCGTGGACTGCCAGCCGAAGCCTGCGGCGGCGACCACCGTGCCGACGAGCGCCAGGTTCTTCGCGCCGACCCGGGCCATCAGCCGCGGGGCGCTCTTGGAGCCGACGACGATGGCGACCGAGGTCGGCATCAGGGCGAGTCCGGCCTCCAGCGCGCTGTAGCCCAGCACGTTCTGCGCGTACACGGTCATGAAGTACCACATCGAGAACGTGGCCGAGCCGATCACGAACATCGCCACGTTCGCCGAGGCCACCGCCCGTGCGCCGAGCACCCGCAGTGGCATCAGCGGCTTCGCCGTACGCGATTCCACCAGCACGAACAGGGCGAGCAGCGCCACTCCGCCGAGCAGCGGGAGCAGGGTCGCGGCAGCGGTCCAGCCCGACTCCTCGGTCTGGACGATGCCGTACGCGACGGAGGCGAGGCCCGCCGTGACGAGCAGCGCGCCCGGGAAGTCGATCCGGCTCCGCCCGCCGGTCCGGCCCTCGGCCAGGCAGACCGCGGCACCGACGAGGACGACGACGCCGACCGGCACGTTGATCAGCAGGACCCACCGCCAGGAGAGCCCGTCGGTGAGCACCCCGCCGATCAGCCCGCCGGCCGCGCCGCCACCGGCGCCGACCGCCATCCAGGTGCCTATGGCCTTCGTCCTGGCGGGTCCTTCGGGGACGGCCGCGGTGAGCAGGGTGAGGGTGGCGGGGGCCAGGACGGCGGCGCCGAGGCCCTGCGCGGCGCGGGCGGCGAGCAACTGCCAGCCCTCCTGGGCGAGTCCGCCGCCCAGCGAGGCGGCGGTGAACAGGCCGAGGCCGACCAGGAACATCCGCTTGCGGCCGTACAGGTCGGCGGCCCGGCCGCCGAGCAGCATGAACCCGGCGAACGTGATCGAGTAGGCGTTGAGCACCCATTGGAGCCCGGCGGTGCTGAGCCCCAGGTCGGTGCGCATGGAGGGGAGGGCGACGTTGACGACGGACACGTCGAGGACGACGAGGAACTGGCCGACACAGGCGGCGAGCACCACCGCCCAGGTGCGGGTACGGGGCCGGGCGGTACGGCGTGTGGGCGTCGAGACGTCAACCATGACGTCATAGTCGCAGCCGCCCCGCACCCCGTACATCGGTTTCCGGACCGTACCGGCCTCGGTCCGGCGGCGTAGGACTACGGGCTCCGGGTGCCCTGCGAACCCATCCGGATCTCAGCGGCGCAGCAGCGTCACCACGGCCGCGCCGCCGAGTCCGATGTTGTGGGCGAGTCCGGTGCGGGCGTCCGGCACCTGTCGGGCGCCGGCCTCGCCCCTGAGCTGCCAGGTGAGCTCGGCGGCCTGGGCGATTCCGGTGGCGCCGAGCGGGTGGCCCTTGGAGATCAGGCCGCCGGAGGGGTTGACCACCCAGCGGCCGCCGTGGGTGGTGGCGCCGGACTCGACGAGCGGGCCGGACTCGCCCTCGCCGCACAGCCCGAGCGCCTCGTAGGTGAGGAGTTCGTTGATGGAGAAGCAGTCGTGCAGTTCGATGACGTCGAGGTCGTCGGCGCCGATGCCCGCGCTCTCGTACACCTGCCGGGCCGCCTCCCGCGACATCGGCAGTCCGACCACGTCGATGCAGGTTCCGGAGGCGAAGGAGTCCTCGGTGTCGGTCGTCATGGCCTGGGCGGCGATCTCGACGGCCCGGTCGCCGAGGCCGTGTTCGTCGACGAAGCGCTCGGAGACGACGACGGCGGCGGCTGCCCCGTCGGAGGTGGGTGAGCACTGGAGCCGGGTCAGGGGGTGGTGGATCGGCTTGGCGGCGAGGACCTCCTCGACGGTGTACGGGGCCTGGAACTGGGCGTACGGGTTGCCCGTGGAGTGGCGGTGGTTCTTCGCGGCGACGGCGGCGAGCTGCGCCTCGGTGGTGCCGTAGCGCTTCATGTGCTCGCGGGCCGCGTTGCCGAAGATCTGGGCGGTGGGCGGGGTCATCTCGAAGCCGTGCGCGGCGGCCATGATTCCGTAGTGCCGGGCGACCGGGGACGTCTTGAAGTCGCCGGCGCCGCCGTCGGCCCCGCCGCCGCCGAGCGATCCGCGTGCCATCTTCTCGAAGCCGAGCGCGAGGACGCAGTCGCCGGAGCCGCCCTCGACGAACTGCCGCGCCATCATCAGCGCGGTGGAGCCGGTGGCGCAGTTGTTGTTGACGTTGTAGACGGGTATCCCGCTCAGGCCGAGCTCGTACACGGCGCGCTGTCCGGCGGTGGAGGCCTGGAAGCAGTAGCCGACCGCGGCCTGTTGTACGTCCTCGTACCGGACGCCGGCGTCGTCGAGCGCCGCGGTGCCGGCCTCCTTGGCCATGTCCCAGTACTGCCAGTCGCGGGTCTCGGGCTTCTCGAACCTCGTCATCCCGACGCCGACGATGTATGACCTCATCATGGATTCCCTTCAGTCCCTGGGGAGGCCGAGGATGCGCTCGGCCACGACGTTGAGCTGGACCTGCGTGGTGCCGCCCGCGATGGTCAGGCAGCGGGACATCAGGAAGCCGTGCACGGCCCGCTCCCCGGCTCCTTCGGCGACCGCCCCCGCGGGGCCGAGCAGTTCGAGGGTGAGTTCGGCGACCTTCTGCTGGTGGACGGTCTGGACGAGCTTGCGTACGGAGGCGCCCGCGCCCGGTTCGAGGCCGGAGACCTGTTGCAGCGTGGTGCGCAGCCCGATGCAGGCCAGCGCGTGGGCTTCGGCGGCGAGTGCGCCGATCCGGGCCCGGCAGGCGCCGTCGAGTCCGGCGGAGCGCTCGATCAGGGCCTCCAGGCCGGTGTCGAAGGACATCTGGTCGGCCATGTGGACACGTTCGTTGCCCAGGGTGTTGCGGGCAACCCGCCAGCCGCCGTCGGCCTCGCCCACCAGGGCGTCGGCGGGCAGGATCACGTCGTCGAAGTAGACCTCGTTGAACAGGGATTCGCCGGTGATCTCCTTCAGCGGGCGGATGTCGATGCCCCGGGCGTTCTTCATGTCGACCAGGAAGTAGCCGAGCCCCCGGTGCTTGGGGGCGTCCGGGTCGGTCCTGGCGAGCAGGATGCCGTGGTCGGCCCACTGGGCGGCGCTCGTCCACACCTTCTGGCCGTTGATCCGCCAGCCCTCGGGGACGCGTTCGGCGCGGGTGCGCAGTGCGGCGAGGTCGGAGCCCGCGCCGGGTTCGGAGAACAGCTGGCACCACTGGAGTTCGCCGCGCAGGGTCGGCAGGAGGTAGCGGTCCTGCTGCTCGGCGGTGCCGTGCGCGATGAGCGACGGGATCACCCAGGTGGCGATGGACAGGTCGCTCAGCTTCACCCCCTGCTCGCGCAACTCCTGTTGTACGGCGAGCTGTTGTACGGGTCCGGCGTCCAGTCCGTAGGGCGCGGGCAGATGCGGGGCGGCGTAGCCGGTGGGGGCGAGGGCACGGCGGGCGGCCTTCGGGTCCAGGCCCCGGGCGGCGGCGACGGCCTCGCGGGCGGCCGTGCGATGCGCCTCGGCCTCCGGGGGGAGCTCCAGGGTGAGGCCGCGGCGGGCTCCGGCGGCGGCGAGGCGGACGGCGCGCCGGCGGTGGACGTCGCCGGAGCCGAGCAGCTGCCGTGCGACCAGGGCCCGGCGCAGGTAGAGGTGGGCGTCGTGCTCCCAGGTGAAGCCGATGCCGCCGAGGATCTGGATGGCGTCCTTGGCGCAGGTGTACGCGGCGTCCAGGGCGGCCGACGCGGCGAGGGCCGCGGCCATGGACCGCACCTCCGGGGCCTCGCCGGCCGCGCGGGCGGCGTCCCAGGCGAGCGCGCGGGCCTGTTCGACCCGTACGAGCATGTCGGCGCAGAGGTGTTTGACGCCCTGGAACTGTCCGATGGGGCGGCCGAACTGCTCGCGGACCTTGGCGTGTTCGGTGGCGGTCTCCAGGGACCGGGCCGCGGTGCCGCACGCCTCGGCGGCCAGGAGTACGGCGGCGAGGTCGCGGACGAGTCCGGAGTCGGCGGGCAGCAGCCGCCCGGCGGGGACCAGGACGCCCTCGGCCCGGACCTCGGCGGTGGGCCGGGTCGGGTCGGCACAGCGGTGCGGGCGGACGGTCAGCCCCCGGGTGGCGGTGTCGACGGCGAACCAGCGGGTGCCGGTGACCGAGGCGGCGGGGAGCAGCAGGAGATCGGCCCCGGCGGCGGAGAGGACCGGCGGGAGTTCCCCGTCGAGCAGGTGCCCGTCCTCCAGCTCGACGGCGGTGAGGCCGCCGGGACCGAGGGCGACGGCGCCGATGCGGCGGCCGGTGGCCAGGTCCCGTACCAGCTCGTCCGCCTCGGGGGTGCGCGGCGCCGACGCGTGCAGCACGGCCGAGGCGAGGGTGCTCGCCAGGAAGGGGCCGGGCAGTGCGGCCCGTCCGGCCTCCTCCAGGACGACGGCGAGGTCGAGCAGACCGCCGCCCCCTCCTCCATGCTCCTCGGGGAGGTGGATGCCGAGCAGGCCCTGTCCGGCGAGGCCGTCCCAGTACTCGGGGCGTGCGCCGGTTGCGGTGGGGGCGTCCGCGTCAAGAATTCTACGGATTTCCCCGGGCGGTACGGCGCGCGCGAGCCACCCCCGTACGGCCTGCGCGAGCTCCCTGTGTTCTTCGGTGATTCCGATGCCCATGCGGATCCTCGCCGGTCGCAGCCACTGGAACGGCGCAAGAGTAGAACACGTTCCAATCTGACGGAAGGTCAGACGGGCATCTGTTTCCGGACGGCCGGCCGGCCCCGGCCGCGAGCGTGTCCTGTTCGCACCTCGTTCACCGGAATACCTCGGACATGCGGAAGGTTTCACCCTGCACACACTTGGCGGGCAGCGCTGCCCGCAGCACGACCCGCACGCCTGCCCCGTACCTCCCTCTTCCGCTGCCCGGAGGCCGCACGTATGCCACAGACGACGCACGAACAGCAGTCCTCGGAGCTCCCTGATCCGCGGACGTCGAAGACGGGCAAGGGGATCGTCCCCGTACTCGCCTTCGCGGGTATCACCGTCGCGGTGATGCAGACCCTGCTCGTCCCCGTCATCAAGGACCTGCCCGCCCTTCTCGACACCGACCCGTCCAACGCCACCTGGGTGATGACGGCGACGCTGCTCGCCGGAGCCGTCTCCACGCCGATCATGGGGCGGCTCGGCGACCTCAACGGCAAGCGGAAGATGCTGCTGGCCAGCCTCGCCGTCATGGTGATCGGCTCCCTGATATGCGCCTTCACCGACGACCTCGTGATCATGATCGTGGGCCGGGCGCTCCAGGGCTTCGCCATGGGCGCCATCCCGCTGGGCATCGGCATCATGCGCGACGAGCTGCCGCGCGAGAAGCTCGGCTCGGCGATGGCCCTGATGAGCTCATCGATCGGCGTCGGCGGCGGACTGGCACTGCCCGCCGCCGCACTGGTCGCCCAGCACACCGACTGGCACACCCTCTTCTTCGGTTCTGCGGGTCTGGGCGTACTGGCCATGGGGCTCACCGTCCTCGCCGTGCCGGAGCCCGCACTGCGGGCCCCCGGCCGGTTCGACGTCATCGGCGCCCTCGGCCTCTCGGCCGGACTGGTCCTCCTGCTGCTGCCCATCACCAAGGGCAGCGACTGGGGCTGGACCTCCGTCACCACCCTCGGACTGATCGCCGCCGGCCTGGTGGTGCTGCTGCTGTGGGGCGTGTTCGAGCTGCGCAGCGACGCACCCCTGGTGGACCTGCGCACCACCGCCCGCCGCGAAGTGCTGCTCACCAACCTCGCCTCGATCATGGTCGGGGTCGCCTTCTACGCCGTCTCGCTGGTCCTGCCGCAGCTGCTCCAGCTGCCGCTGTCCACCGGATACGGCCTCGGCCAGTCGATGGTGGTCGCCGGGCTGTGCGTGGCGCCGCTGGGCCTGACGATGATGCTCGTCGCCCCGCTGTACGCCCGGCTGTCCGCCAGGTACGGCCCCAAGGTCTCACTCATGCTCGGCATGGCGGTCATCGCGATCGGCTACGGCGCCGGGCTCGGCCTGATGAGCGCCGCCTGGCAGACCGTCGTGATCGCGGTGGTGCTCGGCGCGGGCATCGGGCTCGCCTACTCCTCGCTGCCCGCACTGATCATCGGGGCCGTCGACGCCTCGGAGACAGGTGCGGCCACCGGGCTCAACACCCTGATGCGCTCGATCGGCACCTCGGTGTCGAGCGCGGTGATCGGCATGGTGCTGGCGCACACGTCGACCCAGATGGGGCCGGTCGCGGTGCCCAGCATGCAGGGGTTCCGCACCTCGTTCATGATCGCGACGGGTGCGGTGCTGATCGGTCTGGTGCTGGCGGCGTTCCTGCCGTCGCAACGGGCGGCCGCCGCACCGGTCCTGCTGGCCAGCAGCGCGGGCGACGCCACGGCCCGGCGCTCCGGCCTGCCGCTCCCGCTCCCCGGCTCCGGCTTCCGGGGCCGGGTCACCGAGGCGGACGGCACCCCGGTGGCCGGCGCCAACGTGACCCTCATCGACCGGCAGGGCCGGCAGGCCGGGCTCACCACGACGGACGCGGAGGGCCGGTACGCGCTCGCCGCCCCGGCCGGCGGCAGCTTCGTACTGGCCGGGTCGGCCGCCGGATACGCGCCGCGCGCCTACCCGGCGGCGCATCCGGCGAGCGGCCGGCCCGCCGAGACGGATCTGGTGCTGAGCGTCAGCGCACCGGAGCGTCGAACCTCGGTGCGCTCGTGAGCAGATGAGAGACGTCCGTCCCCGCCGGGAGCTCCTGCGGCTGCGTGCCCCGGGTGAACAGCCGTGCGGGGCGGGCGCCCTGGACCCGGGCCTGACGCCCGTTGACCCGCAGCCATGAGCCCTCGCGCAGGCCGAGCACGGGGACGTCGTTCTCCTCCAGGAACTCGCTGAGCCGTTCCTCGCGGGTCTCGCCCTTGTGGGTGCTGTCCGGGTCCGGGTCCTGGTAGTGCGGGTTGATCTGGAACGGGACGAGGCCGAGCGTCTCGAAGGACGGCGGCTGCACGATGGGCATGTCGTTGGTGGTGCGCAGGGTGGGCGACGCCATGTTCGTCCCCGCGCTGGCCCCCATGTACGGCAGCCCCTCGCGCACCGCCCCGGTCACGGCCTCGCGCAGCCCGGTCCGGCAGAGCGCGCTGAGCAGCCGGAAGGAGTTGCCGCCGCCGATGAACACGGCGTCGGACGCGGCGAGTTCGGCGACCGGGTCGGCGTTCTCGTGGACGCCCCGGACGCTGATGCCGGCCGGTTCCAGGGCGTCGCGGACCCGGGTGGTGTACGCGGCGTAGTCGGCGAGCGCGTACGGCACGAAGGCGAGGCGGGCACCCGAGGGCAGGAACGTCTGCACGGTGTCGAGGGCGTGTTCCAGGTAACCGCAGCCGTACTGGGTCGAGTTGGAGAGCAGGAGCAGATTCACGGGGTTCCTCTTGGGTTCTCTTCGGGTCAGGTCGTGCGGGCGGGGCGGGTGACTGCTGGTCAGGTCGCCCGGATGGGGCGGGTGTTCACGGTTCAGCCGGTGCGGCGGGACCGGGGCTTCGGGCGCTGCGGCGGATGGGTGAGGCGCCGCTCCAGCATTTCGGCCGCCTTCCGCAAGGCTTCGAGCCGGTTCTCCGGTGCCCCCTCGAACCGTTCCTGTGCGCCGCCCAGACTGAGGCTGCCGTACGGTTCGCGTCCCAGGAAGACCGGCACGGCCAGCGTCGCGATGCCGGTGTCGTACTCCCCGACCGTCCAGGCGTACCCCTGGGCGCGCACCTTCAGCAGCTCCGCCTCCAGCAGATCCGGATCGGTCACCGTCCGGTCGGTGAACCGGGCCATCGGGCGGCCCCGGAACAGCCGGTGGCGCTGCTCGTCCGGCAGGTAGGCGTAGTACGACTTGCTGGTCGCCCCGGCGTGCGCCGGGTAGAGCTCACCGACCAGCGGGTAGTAGCGCAGCGGCCCGGTCTCGCCCTCCTCGGCGGCCACGCACCGCATGTGGAAGCTGTCCGGCAGGCAGAACAGCACGGTGTCCCCGGTGACCCGGCGCAGCTCCTCCAGGACGGGTCCGGCGAGCAGCTCCAGCGACCCCGAGCGCTCCCAGAGCCTGCCCAGGCGCAGCACGGCGGGGCCGATGCGGTAGCGGCGGGTGGCCGGGTCGGAGACCAGGAAGCCGCGCCCCGCGAGGGTGGCGAGCAGCCGCTGGGCCACCGAGGTGTCCCAGCCGAACTCCTCGGCGACCTCGGTGACGCCCCAGTCGGGTCTGGTCCGCTCGAACGCGAGCAGCACGAGGAGCGCCCGGTCGACGGTTTGCAGGGCCCCGGCGGGGGTGCGCCGGTCCAGATCGAAGTCCGCCATGTGATCTCACCATTCAGACCTGAGTTGCAGATAACGGGAAATGGTTGCGCTCAACGCTATCCGATCCCGACTCTGCTCTCAGCACCCCGTCCGGCGTCCCACTCCCTGCCGGGCGCCGGACGGGTGTGATGGATGCGCGAGAAAGGCCCCCCATGCTGAAGTACGTACTGGACATCGTCGACCTCCTCGACGACCCGCAGGCCAACGGCAAGACGGTCGTCGAGTACCTCGACTCCGTGGCCGGTGCCGAGGGCTCGTCGGCGGAGGTCACCACGGTCGCCGGCGAGCGGGGCTCGACGGACTTCGTGATGGTCCGCATCCCCGGCTCCCGGGGCCGCACGGCCGGGGGCACCGCCCGCACCCTCGGTGTGGTCGGCCGGCTCGGCGGCATCGGCGCCCGGCCCGAGATGACCGGCCTGGTCTCCGACGCCGACGGGGCCGTCTCCGCCGTCGCCACCGCCGCGAAGCTGCTCGACATGCGCCGCCGCGGCGATGTGCTGCCCGGCGATGTGATCGTCGCCACCCACATCTGCCCGGACGCGCCGACCGAGCCGCACGACCCGGTGCCGTTCATGGGCTCGCCCGTGGACATCGCCACCATGAACCGCCACGAGGTGAGCGACGCCATGGAGGCCGTGCTCTCCATCGACACCACCAAGGGCAACCGCATCATCAACCACAAGGGCCTGGCCCTGTCGCCCACCGTCAAGGAGGGCTGGGTGCTCCGGGTCAGCGAGCAGCTCGGTGAGCTGCTGGCCGTGGTGACGGGTGAGCCGTTGGTCACGTACCCCGTGACCACACAGGACATCACGCCGTACGGTAATGGGGCACACCACATCAATTCGATCCTCCAGCCCTCCACCGCCACGGCCGCTCCCGTGGTCGGTCTGGCGGTCACCTCGGCCGCCGCGGTGCCGGGCTGCCAGACGGGCGCGAGTCACGAGAGCGACATCGCGTCCGCCGCCCGCTACGCCGTCGAGGTCGCCAAGGCCTACGGCGCGGGCCACCTGGACTTCCACGACGCGGTGGAGTTCGACAACCTCGTCAACCGCTACGGGTCGCTGTCCCACCTGCAGACCTTCGGCCGCACACCCCAGGAGTCCTGATGGCTGCCGCCCCGCAGGCCGACGCCGCGGTCCACGAGACCAAGAGCATCGGCAGCGACGACTACTCGCTCTCGCGCGTCCCGCGCGACAAGCGGTTCGGCTTCTGGTCCATGCTGCTCCAGTGGCTGGCCCAGTCCGGTTCGATCTCGCAGTTCACGCTCGGCGCCACCATCGGCGTCGGCATGACCTTCGGCAACGCCTTCCTCGCCTTCACGCTCGGCGCGGTGATCCTGGAGATCGTGATCTTCGCGATCGGTCTGGCCGGGATGCGCGAGGGTCTCGCGACCCCGATGCTGACCCGCTGGGTGGGCTTCGGCCGCAACGGCTCCGCGCTGGTCAGCTTCGTCATCGCGGTCAGCCTGGTCGGCTGGTTCGGCGTCCAGAACACGATCTTCGGCAACAGCGTCTCGGAGCTGGTCGGCGGACCGTCCTGGATGTGGTGCGTGCTGGCGGGCATAGCCATCACCGCCCTGGTGATCTTCGGCTTCAAGTACATGGCCAACTTCGCGAAGATCGTCACCCCGCTCTTCTTCGCCATGGTCGCCTTCTCCGTCATCCGCACCCTGAGCGACCACTCCTTCAGCGACCTGATCCACTCGCCGCCGCCCGGCGACACGATCCCGCTGGCCGTCGCCGCCACCGCCATCGCGGGCGGCTACATGACGGGCGCGATCGTCTCCCCCGAGATGACCCGCTACAACCGCAAGGGCTCGCACGTCTTCCTGCAGAGCGCCTCCTCGATGATCCTCTCCGAGTACATCGTCGGCCTGACCGGCGTGCTCCTGGGCCACCTGGTCAAGAGCAACGAGGTCTCGCACATCGTGCTCTCCACCTCCGGCGCCTTCGGCGTCATCGTGGTCCTGATGTCCACGGCGAAGATCAACGACTGGAACCTGTACGGCTCCTCGCTCGGCGTCGTCAACTTCTTCCAGGTCGTCTTCGGCAAGCGGATCCACCGCGGCGCCGTCACCATCGTCCTGGGCATCGCGGGCACGCTCCTGTCCGCGGTCGGGATCATGACCCACTTCACCGAGTTCCTCACGATCCTCGGTGTCGCCATCCCGCCCATCGGCGGCATCATCGTGGCCGAGTACTGGGTCGTGAAGAAGATGCGCAAGCCGCTGGACGAGACCCGCGAGGCCGAGACCCTGCCGGCGACCTCGCCGACCTGGGTGCCGATGTCCATCGTCATCTGGATCGTCGCCTTCTGCGTCGGCAAGTTCTACGACGGCGGCATACCGGCCCTGAACTCGCTGGCCACCGCCTTCGTCCTGTACTGCGTGCTCGGCCTGCTGGGCTGGGTGAAGCCGTACGGCACCTCCACCACCCAGGACGACGAGGACAGCGCTGTCCCCGACGCCCGCACCACCACCTCCGTGGGAGCAGCATGAGCACCACCGAACCCACCGCACCCCTGGTCCCGGCCTCCGACGAGGCCCAGGCCGAGGTCGTCGACCTCTGCGCCGAACTGATCAGGTTCGACACCTCCAACCCCACCAGCGACGAGCGCGCGAGTGCCGAGTGGGTGGTGGGCCGCCTCGCGGAGGTGGGCATCGAATCGGAGCTCATCGAGTCCGCGCCGGGCCGGGCCAGCGTCATCGCCAGGATCGCCGGCAGCGACCCGGAGCGGGGCTCCCTGATGGTCCACGGCCATCTGGACGTGGTCCCCGCCGACGCCTCCGAGTGGCAGGTGCCGCCGTTCTCCGGCGAGATCCGGGACGGCTACCTGTGGGGCCGGGGCGCGATCGACATGAAGGACACGGTGGCCGTCATGCTGGCCACCGCCCGGCACTTCGCCCGCACCGGCACCAAGCCCTCGCGCGACCTGGTCCTGGCCTTCCTCGCCGACGAGGAGGCGGGCGGCAAGTTCGGCGCCCACTGGCTGGTCGAGCACCGCCCGGAGCTGTTCGCCGGGGTCACCGAGGCGATCGGCGAGGGCGGCGGGTTCTCCTTCGCCATCGACGACACCCGGCGCCTCTACCCGATCGAGAACGCCCAGCGCGGCATGGCCTGGATGGAGCTCACCGCCACCGGCCGGGCCGGTCACGGCTCCTCCCCCAACGACGAGAACGCGGTCACCGACCTCGCCGAGTCGCTGACCCGGATCGGCCGCGAGACCTTCCCGATCCGGCTGATCGAACCGGTCCGCGCCCTGCTGGAAGAAGCCGCCCGCCTCTACGGCGTCGAGTTCGACGAGAACGACATCGAGGGCAGCCTGGCCCGCCTGGGCCCGGTCTCCGACTTCATGCAGGTGGTGCTCCGCAACTCCGCGAACCCCACCATGTTCAACGCCGGCTACCAGACCAACGTCATCCCCGGAAAGGCCACCGCCCGCGTCGACGGCCGCTTCCTGCCCGGTCACGAGCAGGAGCTGATCGACACGATCGACCGGCTGCTGCTCCCCTCGGTCAGCCGCGAGTGGGTCAACCACGACATCGCGATGGAGACCACGTTCGACGGCCCGCTCGTCGACGCCATGTGCGACGCGGTGCGCGCCGAGGACCCGGACGGCCACCCGGTGCCGTACTGCAACCCCGGCGGTACGGACGCCAAGGCCTTCACCCACCTGGGCATCCGCTGCTTCGGCTTCAAGGGCCTGAAGCTCCCGCACGACCTGGACTACGGCCGCCTCTTCCACGGCGTGGACGAGCGCGTCCCGCTGGAGGGACTGCGCTTCGGCGTCCGCGTCATGACCCGACTCTGGCAGAGCTGCTGACCGCTGCGTCACGGCCCTGCCAGGGGCCCGCCCCGACCCGGGCTCACCCCTCCCGTACGCCCCCGCCGACTCCTTCGGCGGGGGCGTACGGCGTGCGGCGGGACCGCGCCACGGACATTCACGGGCACTTCACCGGAAGGCCGGCCGGCTCACCCCTCCGGCTGGTCCGCGCTGCCTAACGTCGATGGTTCAGACCGGTTATCGGTCCGTTATCACGCCATCACGCTGTCGCGCAGACAAGGAACCCCCGTGAGACTCACCCCGCTCGTGATCGCCTCGGCCGCCCTGGCGCTCGCCGCACCGGCCGCCGTCCCGGCCACCGCCCAGGCCCGGCCGCAGTCCGCCCCGCCGGCCGCACCCGGTGTCAGCGTCCCCGGCGGACGGTACGACCACACGGTGTCCCTGAAGTTCCGCGCCGGGCACGGCGACACCGTCCGCTACACGCTGGACGGCAGGACCCCGACCCGGGAGAGCCGGGCCTACCGCCCCGGCCGGCCGCTGCGGATCACCGAGGACACCAACGTCACGGCCGTCGCCTTCCGGGGCGGCCGGGCCAGTGTTCCCGTCGCGTACGGCTATCTGATCAAGACGAAGGAGAAGCCGCTAGCCCGCTTCGTCGTCATGTCGGACGTCCACGTCGGCGACCACGAGAACAACGACAAGAAGTACGAGAGCTTCTTCGACACCATCGGCTCGGTCTTCCCGCACCCGGACGCGATCCTGTCGAACGGCGACATGATCAACGACAACGGCGACGGCAAGGGCCCGGACCACCGGATCGTCTCGGACATCTTCCGCTCGAATCTGAAGCGCAAGGGCATGACCGGCACCCAGCTGCTCATCTCCAACGGCAACCACGACGACAGCCTCGCCGCGATCCGGGCCGGCTATCCGAAGGCCTGGTTCCCCGACTCGGGCGGCGGCTACTACGAGTCCGACGTCAAGGGCGTCCACCTGCTCACGGTGAACACCGAGACCTACGACGGCGACGCCTCGCAGCGCACCTGGCTGAAGAACCGGCTGACCGCGCTCACCACCGGCCCGGGAGCCTCCCGCAAGCCGGTCCTGGTCCAGGGCCACCGGCCCACGACCGGCACCACGATGGACGGCCAGCAGGCAAGCAACCCGGGGCTGGCCGCGGACCTGAGCGCCTTCCCGCAGGCGATCCTCTTCTCCGGCCACTCGCACCTCAACGTCAACGACGACCGGTCCATGTACCAGCGCGACTTCACCTCCGTCAACGACGGCTCGATGTCGTACGTGGAGGTCGACCACGGCTACCAGATGGTGACGGACAACGGGCTCGCGGACCGCTTCGAGGCGCCGACCGCGCAGGCGCTCTTCGTCGAGATCTACAAGGACCGCACCGAGATCGACCGCATCAACATGGCCGCCGACAAGCACGACATCTACACCGGCGGCCAGTGGTCGGCGAGCTGGCAGCCGCCGTACGCGAGCGCCGGGACGCTCGCCGGTCCGGGCTGGACCGTACGCCTGAAGGGCAGCACGAACCAGCAGATCAAGGACAACTTCCGCTACACCGCGGCCCGTCGCAACACGGTGGCCCCGCAGTTCACCACCCGCAGGCCGGTGACGACGGCGCGCGTCGCCGGGGGCGGCACGGCGCTGCGTGTCACGCAGGCCGTGGACGACCAGATAGTGCACCACTACCAGGTCGACATCACGGACACGGCGACCGGCGCGAAGGTCCTCTCGTCCGAGGTGCTGTCCGACTACTACTTCATGCCCCGCCCCAACGCCCTGGACATCCCGGTCCCGGACGCGGTGGCCGGTCACCGCTACCGGGCGGACGTCGTCGCGGTCGACGCCTACGGAAACGCCGCCCGCCCCGTCTCGCTGACCTTCACCGGCTGAGCCGGCGGACGTGGCCGCGGGGGCTCTGTGCCCCCTCGGCCCGGCGGACCCCGCGCGCACCGGCGGCACGGGCGTGCGGCACGATGGGGCGCCGTCGACACCGCCCCCAGCACCAGGAGGAAGCCCGTGGCCGCCGAGCCCAAGCCGGAGATTCTTGCCGCGTTCCAGGCCGCGAAGGGCTTCATGCCGGTGGTGGAGGGGCTGGCCCTGTACGCGGCCGCCGCCGAGGCCGCCGCGCTCGGGCTGCCGCTCCTCGAGGTGGGCACGTACTGCGGGCGCTCCACCATCCTGCTCGCGGACGCCGCCCGCGCCGCGGGGGCCACGGCCCTCACCGTCGACCACCACCGGGGCAGCGAGGAGCAGCAGCCCGGCTGGGAGTACCACGATCCCACCGTGGTGGACCCGGAGGTCGGCCGGATGGACACGCTGCCCACCTTCCGCCGGACGCTGCACGCGGCCGGTCTGGAGGAGCACGTGGTGGCGCTGGTGGGGCGCTCCCCGCAGGTCGCGGCCGTCTGGGGCGGGCTGCTCGGTCTGGTCTTCATCGACGGCGGCCACACCGACGAGCACGCGAACGGCGACTACGAGGGCTGGGCCCCGCATGTGGCCGATGGCGGGCTGCTGGTGATCCACGACGTGTTCCCCGACCCGGCGCACGGCGGCCAGGCCCCGTACCGGATCTATCTGCGGGCGCTGGCCTCCGGGGCGTTCACCGAGGTCTCGGTCACCGACTCGCTGCGCGTCCTGCGGCGCACCGGGCCGGGGATCTGACGGCGGCGCCCGCCGGGGAGGCCGTCGGGCCACCGGACGCCGGACGGGCCGCCGGATAGCATCGCCGGGTGCGTGACGACGAGAGCGTTCCCCCCACCCCGCGCCGCCCGGCCCTGTTCGCCGCCGCGACGCTGACCGTGATGTGTCTGGGCGCGGCCGGCTGCGGCGGCGGCGACACCGCGCAGGCCCGGCCCGGCGCGGCCGGTGCGGCCGCCGGGTCGCCGTCCGCGGCGACGGCCTCCTCGCCGGTCCCGGCCTCCCCGTCGCCGGTGCACAGCAGCCCGGCCCCGGCCAAGCACCGGCCCGCCGCGTCGGCTTCGGCGGCGGAGGGCCCGTCCGGCCCGCTGACGGGGAAGACGGTCGTGATCGACCCCGGGCACAACCCGCGCAACCACCTGCACACCGCCGAGATCGCCCGGCAGGTGGACATCGGCACCACGCACAAGGAGTGCGACACCACCGGAACCTCCACCGACTCCGGTTACGCGGAAGCCGAGTTCACCCTCGACGTGGCGCACCGGATGCGCACACTGCTGCGGGCGCAGGGCGCGAAGGTGGTGCTGACATACGACAACGACCGGGCGTTCGGCCCCTGCGTGGACGAACGGGCCCGGATCGGCAACAAGGCCGGGGCGGACGCGGTCGTCTCGGTCCACGCGGACGGCTCGGCGGTCGGCAACCGGGGCTTCCATGTGATTCTTCCCGCACCGGTGCGCGGCGGCGGCGCGGACACCACGGAGATCGTCGGCCCGTCGCGTGATCTCGGTACGCGTATCGCCGGACTCTTCGTCCGCACTACCGGAAGTGCGCCTTCCAATTACATCGGCGGCAATACCGGACTGGACACCCGCAAGGATCTGGGTGGACTTAATTTGTCTACCGTGCCCAAAGTCTTCATCGAATGCGGCAATATGCGTGATCCGAAGGACGCGGCCCTGCTCACCAGTGCGGGCTGGCGCCAGAAGGCGGCTCAGGGCATCGCCGACGGCATCAGCAGCTACCTCAACGGGTAGTAAGAGGTGGTTCTGCGATGAATTCGGGAGGATGCCCGACCAACGTCCGGACGGGGGGCACAACCCGCTCGGGCAGACGATAGATTCATCCGTACGATGGGGAGCCGCCCCCGAGCTTCGCGCCGTGCCCGCCGTACCGGTGGCAGCGACGACCGCCCCGACGAGACGACCCACTAAGGACCTTCACGTGAATATCCGCTCCCTCACTCGAGGCGATGGCGTGGTGATCGGAGCAGCGGTCGTGCTGTTCATCGCCTCTTTCCTCGACTACTTCTCCTACGGGAACTCCGACATCGACGCACCGAACTCCTGGGATTCGCTGGGCAATGCGATCGGTGTCTACCTGGTCGGGGTGGCCGGTGCCGCGCTGATCGTGCTCTCCCGCTCGCAGCCCCAGCCGCGCAAGGTCGCCGGTCTGGACCTGGCCCAGTTCGGCGTGGCCGCCACGGTGTTCACCGCGTGGAACCTGTTCTGGACGATCATCGACCTCGGCCAGATCGACGCCGGCGCCGGTCTGATCCTCGGCCTGATCGCCGCTCTGGTGCTGGCCGGCGGCGCGGTCGCGTCGCCCCTGCTTCCGGCACTGAAGGCCCCGCTCGCGGGCGCCCCGAAGCCGCAGGCCGTGCACCCGCCGTACGGCGGTCAGCCGCAGCCCGGCCAGGGCTACGGCTACCCGGGCGCGCAGCAGCCGTCCTTCGGCGGCCAGCAGCCGGGCCAGCCGCAGCCGTACGGTGCCCAGCAGCCCGGTCACCCCGGCCAGCCCGGCCAGCCCGGCCAGCCCGGCCAGCCCGAGCCGCAGCAGGCGGCGGCGCCGGCCCAGCAGGCCCCGGCGGCCGACGCCGCGCCGGCCGGTGACTTCACCCCGTTCTGGTTCGCGGTTCCGGTGGCCCGTCCGCTGTACGGCGAGGACGGTTCGCCGGCCCCGATCGCCGAACTGGCTCCGGGTACCTGGTACCTCGCGGTCGAGCAGCGCGGTCCGGGCCTCATCGCCCAGACCCAGGACGGCCGTCGTGGCGTGCTCCAGGACACCACGGGCATCCAGCGCGGCTGATCACCGGCACACGCACCACCGACAGCGGCCCCCCGCCCCTTCCGGGCGGGGGGCCGCTGTCGTACCCTCCCGCTATATCTGATGCAGCGTCAGAAATACTGGGAGGCAGCGGCATGCGGCTCGGACTCGCTCTCGGATACTGGGGCCGCGGCCCGAACCCGGCCCACCTCGACCTTGCCCGCCAGGCCGAGGACCTCGGCTACTCCTCGGTGTGGACGGCGGAGGCCTGGGGGTCGGACGCCTTCACCCCGCTCACCTGGATCGCCGCCCACACCTCCCGCATCCGCCTCGGCACCGCCATCGCGCAGATGGCGGCCCGCACCCCGACCGCGACCGCGATGCACGCCCTGACCCTCGACCACCTCTCCGGCGGCCGGATGATGCTGGGCCTCGGCCTCTCCGGACCACAGGTGGTCGAGGGCTGGTACGGACGGCCGTTCCCCCGCAGCCCGCTGACCGCCACCCGCGAGTACGTGGACGTGGTGCGCCAGGTGCTGCGCCGCGAGGCACCGGTCGAGCTGGACGGCCGCTTCCACTCCCACCCGTACAACGGCCCGGACGCCACCGGGCTCGGCAGACCGCTGAAGCCGATCACCCATCCGCTGCGGGCCGGCCTTCCGTTGCTGCTCGGCGCGGAGGGGCCGAAGAACATCGCGCAGACCACCGGGATCGCGGACGGCTGGCTGCCGCTGTACTGGTCGCCGCTGCGCACCGATGTGTACGGGGCCTCCCTCACCGGCCTCCGCGACGGGTTCATGATCGCGCCGATGGCCCGCGCACAGGTCTGCGACGACGTCGCGGAGGGGCTGCTCCCGGTGAAGGCGATGCTCGGCTTCTACATCGGCGGCATGGGCACCGCCGCCCGCAACTTCCACGCGGACCTGATGGCGCGGATGGGGTTCGAGGATGAGGCGCGGCACGTCCAGGAACTGTTCCTCCAGGGCCGCAAGCAGGAGGCGGTGCTGGCCGTCCCGGACGCGTTCGCCGACGAGATCTCACTGGTCGGCCCCCGCGAACGCATCGCGGAACGCCTTGAGTTGTGGCGCAAGGGCCCGGTCACCGACCTCCTGGTGACCGCCCCGGACCCGCACACCCTGCGGGTGCTGGCGGAGCTGAACCAGTAGGGCCGCCTCCTGAGCCGGGCTCCCCTTCGCCCCGCTCGCTCCTACCGCTTGGCGGCCACGAATCCCCACTGGTCGACCGGCTCACCGACGACGGGCTCCTCGGGGCGCCACAGGCTGATCGAGCCGAAGCCCGGCTCCACCAGGTCGAGTCCGTCCGCGAAGGCCTCCATGGCCTCCTTGGGGCGCGAGATGTACGGCATCGCACCGCCACTGGCGTACTCCTCGGAACCGGCCTCGGTCTCCGGAGTCCCGATGGTGTCGCACAGCATCAGATGACTGCCCGCGGGCAGCGCGTCCAGGTAGCCGCGGAGCAGCGCCGCGGCCTCGTCCGAGTCCGCGACGTGTCCCAGCGTCGAGAGCAGCATCACGGCCACCGGCTTGTCGAGGTCCAGCGTCCGGGCGGCCTCGCGCAGCACCGTCTTCGCGTCCGTCAGGTCCGCGTGCACATAGTCCGTCGCCCCTTCGGGCCGGCTGGTCAGCAGGGCACGCGCGTGCGCCAGGACGATCGGGTCGTTGTCCACGTACACGATGCGGGCGGCCGGTTCGACGTCCTGGGCGACCTCGTGCGTCGCGTTCGCCGTCGGGAGACCGGTGCCGAGATCCAGGAACTGCCGCACCCCCGCCTCACGGGCCAGATAGCGCACGGCTCGCGCCTGGAACGCCCTGGAGGCGCGCGCTATGTCGATGATCTGCGGGTACAGCTCCTCCATCGTCGCTCCGAGCCGGCGGTCCACCTCGTAGTTGTCCTTGCCGCCCAGCCAGTAGTTCCACACCCGCGCCGAATGCGGTGTCCCCGTGTCGATCCCGTCCACCGGCGTCCGGGTGCCCTGCTCGTCAGTCATCGGCCCTCTTCGAGTCGTACATCGGCCGCGCGGACGACCCCCGTACCGCGCGCACCCATGCTTCCTCACCAGCAACGTCCGCACCAGCCCGGCGGGTGAGCAACTCCCTTACGGGGCAAGGAGGCAGAGGACCGGCGGCCGGGGCTCAGCCGGGTGCCGGCGGAGCTGAACCAGCAGGGCCGGCTACCGGTGGTCCGGCGGCCGCAGCGGTGCGCGCAGGCTGGAGCGGCCCCGGCGCCAGGCGGAGAGCGTCCTGTCGCCCAGCCGCGCGTCCAGCAGGTTCGTCGCCTCGATACCGAAGGCCACGTCCGCCTCCAGCCAGGGTTCCTCCTCCAGCAGACCGCCGACGACCTCGCGGCGCACCACCTGCTCGTGGACGGCGTCGGCCTCCACGTGCTCGGCGTAGAAACGCACCGCCGCCGCGCCCGCGTCCGCCCGCCGCATCGCCTCCGCCAGCCGCCGGGAGGCCGGGGAGGACGTGACCTCGACCGAGGCGAAATGGCCCACCAGGGCGCCCCGCAGCGCCCGGTGCAGGCCGAACACCGACATCAGGTTGACGCTCGCCAGCATCTCCGCCGCCGCCACGTCCACGTACCGGCCGTACGTCGTGTCCAGGCCCAGGTCCGTCATCAGGTCCGCGAAGAGCCTGGAATGCATCCGGTCGGCCGCGCCGGCGCCGAACTCGTCGAACTCCACCGCGACCATGCCGGCCTTGGCGCGGCCCCGCAGCCGGGGAATCACCCAGGCATGCGGATCGGCCTCCTTGAGGTGGTAGAGCGACCGCTGCGCGGCATACTCCCGCAGCTGCCACAGCTCACCCTCGTCCCGGAGGAAGTGGGACAGGCCCTTGCCGTCCGGCGGCTCGACGAGAATCCCGGCGAACGCCTCGTCCACGCTGTGCGGCGCGGCCTCGGTGTCCGTGCGCAGCGCGTCCAGGAAGCGGCGTTCCAGGCCCGCCCGCAGCCCGAGGAGTTCCGGATTCCACTCCCAGCCGGGGTCGGCGTCGCGGAACCCGCGGTAGTGCAGCTCGTAACAGACATAGAGCGCCAGGTGCAGGTCCTCGCCGTACGGATCGGCCCCGTCGACCGCCCCGCCCGTGGGCAGGGCGTGCTCGCCGCCGGGGCGGGTGCGCAGCGCGCGCAGGACCGCGTGGCTGAGTTCTCCACGGCCTGCCGGGGGAATCGGCCCGGACCGGTGGGCGGCCGCGTCTTCCGCAGTGCTCACGTGCCGGGCTCCTCACCGGGGCTCCGGCGTCCCGCCCGCTCGGCGTCCGGCGCCGGCCGGCTTGCGGTGCGCGGTTCGCGGTCCGCGCGGGCGCCGGCCCCGCGCCGGTGGCTGGTGTCGCACCAGGGGTAGGCGCGGCTGCGCCGGCAGACGCACAGGGCCACGGTGAACCGGTCCGAGGTCACCGTGCTCCCGTCGTCGAGGGTCACCTCGACCGGGCCTTCGAGCAGCACCGGCCCCTCCCGGGTCGGTGTGACGCGCCTCGGCCGGTCACTCGCTGCGTTCGGCACGGATGATCACCAGCTCTTCCTTGTCGTCACCGGGCCCGACCAGGCCACGGTCCAGCAGCCACTGCCGCCGCCCCGCCAGCACGGGCCCGAAGGGCACGGACCGGCGGTCGGTCACCTCGGCGGGCAGGCCCGCGTGCCCCAGCCGGTCCAGCGTCTCGGTTACCCCGCACAGGGCGGAGTGAACCAGCAGCAGCGCCCCGCCGGGCCTGAGCAGCCCGGCGGCTCCGGCGCACAGCCGGTCGATGACCAGGCGGCCGTTGTTCCCGGCGTCCCATGCCCGGCTTGAGCCCCGCCCGGGCAGGGCCGCGTCCGGCGCCGGCACGTAGGGCGGATTGCTGAGGATGAGGTCGAACCGCCTGCCGGCCGCCGGGGCCAGCAGGTCGCCCCGGACCGCTTCGGCCCGCACCCCGGCGAGCGCCGCGTTCAGGCGGGTGGCCAGAACCGCGCGGCGGGTGCGGTCCACGGCGGTGACGCGCGCGCCCCGCCGGGCCGCGGCGAGAGCGAGGAAACCCGACCCCGTCCCGACGTCCAGGACTGTCGTCCCGGCGCGGACGGCTTCCCGGGCGAGCGCCTCACGCAGCAGAAGGGTGTCCTCCTGGGGCGCGTAGACGCCCCTCGGCACCATCATCCGGCCGGTGCGGTCGTAGGTACCGAGCAGACCGAGGAATCCGAGCATCGACTCACCTCTCACCACTGCGCGACACGCTCACGTCACCCTGCAACCATCGCCCAGTACCCCCGGCGGCGCACTTCTCACGTCCTGGTGCCGAGGTGTCCGCCGCAGGGCCGCGGTTTAGCTTGGACATGGAGGGAACGTGTTCCTGTCCCTGTGTGTCGACGTTCAGGAGGACGCGATGGCCGTCGCCACGTTCAGCCTGGTGGCTCTGGACTGCCCGGAGCCGGAACCGCTGGCCCGTTTCTACGCGGATGTGCTCGGGGGCGAGGTGAAGCGTTTTGCGGACGACTGGTACGACCTGTACCTGCCCGGTGGCACGCGGCTCGCTTTCCAGCGGGCGTCCGGGTACCGGGCGCCGGACTGGCCCCGTGCCGATGACAACTCCCAGCAGTCACACCTTGACTTCGATGTCGACGACATGGAAGCGGGCCGGGAGCGGGTGCTCGCGCTGGGTGCCACGGCGCTGGATCTGGACGACCGGGGCGGCGAGCGCGGATTCCGCGTCTTCGCGGACCCGGTCGGACATCCCTTCTGCCTGTGCCGACGGTAGATCCGCCGTGCCGGGCGACGACGGGCACGGGCGCCACGAGACCGAGGAGGAGCGGGCCGACCGCAACTGGACGGATCTGCTCCGACGGCATGCGCACCCCTCGCCGCATGCTCGACAGGACGTGGCAGCAACGCGTGGACGCCCTCGGCAAGGGGGGCTACCGCCGCTACGACGAGAAGACCGCCGAGCAGCTCGGCGAAGGCGCCGAGCTGCTGCTCGACGAGTACGGCGGCGACCTGCGACGCCTTCGCCGCTCCGCCGACGGCGATCTCGACGCCCTGTGCGCCGGACTGCGCCGGACACCGGGCGTGGGACCGGCCGGCGCGGACATCTTCCTGCGCGAAGCGCAGGCGGTGTGGCCCGAGACGGCCCCGTTCCTCGACAAGAAGGCGCTGCGGGGCGCGGAGCGGCTGGGGCTGCCCTGCGCACCGGAGAAGCTGGTCCGGCTGGCGGAGCGGGCCCACCCCGCGGGCCCCCACGGGCCCGCGGTCCTCGCGGCGGCGCTGGTACGCGCGGCACTGGACAAGGACATCGTGGCGGACCTGCGGGGGCGTGGGTGACGGACCTGGACGCGCTCAGGGCTTGAGTACGGCCTTGGCCCAGAACTGACCCAAGCAGAAAGGCAGTTGCCCCTCCTGTGTCAGTCGGTCGGAGCCGCAGGTATGGGTGGGGTGGCGGCCCGGGGCGCCGGACAACGCCCCTCTCCACCATGCGCGCGACGGACTCCCCTCGCAGAGGGCGAGGGCCCCGTTGACGCCTCGCGGAGCTCAGGAGCCGACGAGGGCCTTGTTGATCGCGTCGATGAAGACGTCGAGGTCCTTGGGCGTCCGGGAGGTGACCAGGGTGCAGGGGCCCTCACTGTCACTGACGACGGGCTCGTCGACCCAGGCCGCGGCGCCGGCGTTGCGGATGTCGGTCTGCAGCGAGGGGTACGACGTGAGGGTCCTGCCCCGGACGAGGCCGGCCTCCACAAGGGCCCAGGGGCCGTGGCAGATGGCCGCGATCGGGCGGCCGGAGGCGGCGAAGGCCCTGACGATGGCGAGGGCCTTCTCGTCGAGGCGCAACTGGTCGGCGTTCAGCGTGCCGCCGGGAATCAGCAGGAGCTGGCGTTCACCCGGGTCCACCTGGTCGAACGTCGTGTCCGGGTCGACGCTCTCACCCGGGTCCTTGTCACCCACCAGGGTCTGTACCGGCTCGGCGGACGCGGCCGCGACGGTGACCTCGGCCCCGTCGTCCCGCAGCCGTCGCAGCGGTACCAGCAACTCGTCCTGCTCGACTCCGTAGTTGGTGACGAGGACCAGCACGCGGTGTCCGTTCAGGGGCTTGTCGGTCATGATGCGCCTTTCCTTCTCGTGTTGTTCAGCCTTCTTGCTCTTGCGTTCAGCCTTCTCTCTCGCGCCCTCGGCCGTCTTGTCCCGTGCCTTGAGGGCGGGTGCCCGTGCGGGTACCCCTTCTCCCGCCGTCCTCACGTTCCCGGGATCACGCCCTCGCCCGTCCAGGCCAGCAGCTCGTCCGCCGTCCACGTCGTGACGACGCGCTCCGCGGGGACCTCGCACTCCTCGGCGCGGGCGCAGCCGTGGATCTGCCAGTCAAGCTGGCCGGGTGCGTGCGCGTCGGTGTCGAGGGCGAACAGGGTGCCCGCCCCGACGGCCCGGCGCAGCAGCCGCCGGGGCGGGTCGAGGCGCTCGGGTCTGCTGTTGATCTCCACCGCCGTGCCCGCCTCCGCGCAGGCGGCGAAGACCTCGTCCGCGTCGAACCGCGACTCCGGGCGGCCCCGGCCGGTGAGCAGCCGGCCGGTGCAGTGGCCGAGGACGTTCGCCTGCGGGTGGCGGACGGCCGCGAGGAGGCGCCGGGTCATCGGTCCGGGGTCCATCCGCAGCTTGGAGTGGACGGAGACGACCACCAGGTCCAGGCGCTCCAGCAGCTCGTCCTCCTGGTCGAGGGTGCCGTCGAGGTTGATGTCGCACTCGATGCCGGTGAGCAGCCGGAACGGCGCCCAGCGCTCGTTGAGTGCGGCCACCTCGTCCAACTGCCGGCGCAGCCGCTCGGGCGAGAGCCCGTTGGCCACGGTCAGCCGGGGAGAGTGGTCGGTGAGCACGGCCCAGTCGTGGCCGAGCGCCGCCGCCGTGCGGCCCATCTCCTCGATCGGGCTGCCGCCGTCCGACCAGTCGGAGTGCAGATGGCAGTCACCGCGCAGCAGTGCGAGCAGCCGCTCACCGCCCTCGGCGAGCGGTCCGCTCTCCTCGGTCTCGGTCTCCAGCCGCTCCAGGTAGCCGGGCACCTCTCCGGCCACCGCCTCCCGGACGACCTGCGCGGTCCTGGGACCGATGCCCTTGACCCGCTCCAGCGAGCCGTTCGTCACCCGCTGGACGGCCTCCCCGTCGGCCATGGCGGCGACGGTGCGGGCGGCCGTGCGGAAGGCCTGGACGCGGTAGGTGTCCGCGCTGCCGCGCTCCAGCAGGAAGGCGATCCGTTCCAGGGCCCGGACCGGGTCCATCGCCACCTCCTCGCCGGACGGGACGGGCTGCCGTACCAGCTTGGCGCAGCGAGGCCCGGCCCGCACACCGGCCCCCGCACACCGGCCGGGGTCCGGCCGGTCAGCCGAAGGAGGAGCGCGCCAGCCAGAAGTCCAGGAGCTCCGCGTCGCCCAGGACCTCGACCCGGTCGCTGTCCGGGGAGAGACGGCGGTTGAAGACCAGCATCAGGTCGGTGAGCGGGCCCCGCAGCGCCACGGTGGCCCTGTCGTGCGCGCGGCGCCAGGTGAAGCCGTCCTCGCCGAACTCGATCAGCCACTCGGCGCCGGGGGCGTCGGTGGCGTGCAGGTGGATGGAGCGCCCGGCGCCGCGCAGCTCAGCCGCCTCCGGGTCGTCTCCGGAGGAGGCGGAGAAGGCGACGATGTCCAGCCATTCGTCGATGGTGTCCGCCGCCAGGTCGGGCGCCATCGCGTAGGGCACCTTCGCGGCCAGGGCGGCGTCCGCCTGGTGGACGACGGTCTCGATCGCCGCGCGCCGTGCCCAGAACCCGGCGCTGTGGTCCCAGGACCAGGACCAGACCGGCAGGTCCGGCCCCGCCTCCCGCAGCGCCCCGGCGGTCTGCGCCGCCCCCTGGGCCAGCCAGGCATCCAGCTCCGCGGGGTCGTCGCCCCCGGGGGTGAAGTCCGCCACCCTGTCCTCCGGCAGCTCCTCGGTGGCCCGGGTGCGCACGATCTCCCCGATCCAGCGGTGGGCGCCGCCGACGTGGACGGCGAGCTCGCGCAGCGTCCACTCGGGGCAGGTCGGTACGGTCGCATCGAGGTCGCCGTCGGCCACCGCAGCCCTCAACGCGTCTGTTCTCAGAACGATTTCGTCGCAGTAGCGCTTGTGCGTGAGTTGGCTCATGCCCCGCAGCCTAAGGGCTGTCCCGAGCGTCGCTCCCGCCCTTTATCCGCCGAGCTGCGACGTGGAGGGGACCTTGTCCTTCACCTCGGCGCCCGCGCTCTTCCCGGCGTCCTTGATGCCGCTGATGACGCTCTCGAAGGCGCCGATGTCGCCCTCTCCCGCCTCGCCCTTGCGGAGCTTGGTGGCGAGGCCCTTGAGCGAGGCGATGCCGGCGGTCAGCGGTGCGACGGCCTTCGCGAGCAGCGGGTCACCCTTGGCGTTCTCGGTGGCGGCCTTGAGCCTGTTGTAGGCGAAGCCGCCCGCGAGTCCGGCCTTGACCAGCGCGAAGGTCCGCCCGTCGGTGCCCTTCTTGAACTTGCCGGCCCGGTACGGCTTGACGACCCACTGGTAGGTGGCGCCCGCGGCGAGCCCCGCGTTGGCGACGAACCGCGTCTTGGCGAACTTCTGCGCCTCGGCCGAGGACGTGCCGGAGGGCGACGCCGAACTGCTGCTCGTCGTGCTGTCGTCGTCGCCGCACGCGGTGGTGCCCATCAGTACGGCGCAGCACAGCAGCAGCGCCATGAGCAGACGGCGGAGCGGTACGGAACGGGGCACGGCGGGCCTCCCTGGCCGGGCACATCACGACGGGCGCCGGGGCCCGGCACTCCCCCGCAAGGCTGGCGCCGGCCCGGGCGGCCCGCCACCGGGGTACGCCGTCCGGGTTTCACTCAACGGAAAGCGGCAATCCGCAGTCCATGTCGTACTCAAGAGGCAACGGAAGCAGCACCGCAGCACGTGTCATAGCCGTGGTGGCGGACATCATGGCTTTCATCATCATCCTGTGGATCCTGATGTACCTGCTCGATGCCAACCCGGACAACGGTCTGGTCGAGTTCGTACGGCACACCGCCCGCTGGCTCGCCGGCTGGTCGTACGACCTGTTCACCTTCGACGAGGAGTGGGCCCGCGTCGTCGCCGGCTACGGCCTCGCGGCCGTGGTGTACCTGTTCATCGGGCACGCCGTCGCGGGCCGCATCCGCCGCTGAGGCCGACGGGCCCGCCTGCCGCTCAGCCGCAGCAGTCCGGCTCCAGTCCCTTCGGCAGCCGCTCCCCGCTGAAGACCGCGGTGGTCGCCTCGTCCCCACCGAGCGCGGCCACCGCCAGCAGCAGCGAACCGGCGGTCCAGGCGGTGCGTTCCTCGGGCCAGAACGCCCGCTTGCCCTCGAAGACGTACCCCGTCCAGTACATCCCGTCCCCGGCCCGCAGGTGCTGGATGGACTGCAGGATCTCCAGGGCCCGGTCGGACTCGCCCATCACCCAGAGCGCCAGGGCGAGTTCGCAGCTCTCGCCACCGGTCACCCAGGGGTTGGGCAGCACGCAGCGCACGCCGAGGTCCGGGACGACGAAGCGGTCCCAGCCCTCCTCGATCCGCCTGGTGGCCGCCGGGCCTTCGAGCGCGCCGCCGAGGACCGGGTAGTACCAGTCCATCGAGTAGTGGCTCTTGTCCAAGAAGCGTTCCGGGTGGCTGCGGATCGCGTGGGCGAGTGCGCCGGTCGCCAGCTCCCAGTCGGGCTGCGGCTCCTCGCGGCTCTCCGCGATGGCCAGCGCGCAGCGCAGCGCCTGGTGGATGGAGGAGGAGCCGGTCAGCAGCGCATCCGTCACCGGGGTGCCGTCGGCCTCCTGCTTCCAGCCGATCTGGCCGCCGGGCTGCTGGAGCCGCAGCACGAACTCGACGGCGGCGAAGACGGTCGGCCACATCCGGTCGACGAAGGCGTCGTCGCCGGTGGCCAGGTAGTGGTGCCAGACGCCGACGGCCACGTAGGCGCAGAAGTTGGTCTCCAGGCCCCGGTCGGTGGGCCGCGACGGATCGCCGTCGTGGTAGGCGGCGTACCAGGAACCGTCGTCGTTCTGGTGACGGGCCAGCCACTCGTACGCGCGTTCCGCGGCCTCGTGCTCACCTGCGGCGTCCAGCGCCATGGCGGCCTCGGTGTGGTCCCACGGGTCGAGGTGGTGCCCTCGGAACCAGGGCAGGGCGCCGTCCTCGCACTGCACGGCCAGCAGCGCGGCGACGGTCTCGGTGGCCTGCCCGGCGGTGAGCACTCCGGGCAGCACGAGGTGTTCGGTGCGCTCGGGAAGTGTCACGCCCCGGCCCCGGCGGCGTGGTCGGCCTGCGCCGGGGCGTCGGTGGCCGCGGTGGCGGGCAGGTGCGGCTTGGTCGCGTAGGCGACGAAGCTCTTGCCGACGACCGGGTTGAGCAATTGCTCCGCGACCCTGGTCGCCATCGGCTTCTTCATGATGTCCCAGACCAGCAGCTTGTGGTACGCCCGCACCGGCAGCGCCTTGTCATTGTCGACGCCGAAGGCGCACTTGAGCCACCAGTAGGGCGAGTGCAGTGCGTGCGCGTGGTGGGTGCCGTACGGCTTGAGGCCGGCGCCGCGCATCTTGCCGAGCAGCTCGTCGGCCCTGTAGATGCGGATGTGGCCGCCCTCGACCTCGTGGTAGGCGTCGGAGAGCGACCAGCAGACCTTCTCGGGACCGTAGCGCGGCACCGTGACGGCGATCCGGCCGCCGGGCCTGAGCACCCGGACCATCTCGGCGAGCACGCCCTTGTCGTCGGGGATGTGCTCCATCACCTCGGAGATGATCACGACGTCGAAGGAGTCGTCGGGGAACGGGAGGTTGAGCGCGTCGCCCTCCATCGCGGTGGCGGTGGCGCCCTCCGGGGCCTCGCCCTCCTCCTTCATCGCGGCGAACCACTTCGCGACCTCGCGGATCTCCTCGCCGTTCTGGTCGAGAGCCACCACCTGGGCGCCGCGCCGGTAGCACTCGAAGGCGTGGCGTCCGGCGCCGCACCCCAGGTCGAGCACTCGGTCACCTGCGGCGAGCGGGAAGCGGGTGAAATCCACGGTCAGCACGAATGCCTGCTTTCGCGGTCGGGGTTCGAAGGGGGCGGGACGCGGAGGCGTCGGGGGTGGTGCGGAGTCAGCGGCGGCCGTCGGGCCCGGTGGCGGCGCGGGCGGCGATGGCCTCACGGTAGAGCGCGGCGGTGCCGATGGCCGCCTGCTTCCAGGTGAACCGGGCGAGGACCCGGGCGCGGCCCGCCGCCCCGAGCCGCTCGCGCAGCGCGGGATCACGGAGCAGCCGGCCGAGCGCGTCGGCCAGGGCCCCGGCGTCGGCGGGCGGGACCGCGAGACAGGTCTCGCCGTCCGGGCCCGCGACCTCGGGGATCGCGCCGCCGGTGGTCGCGACGAGCGGGGTGCCGGTGGCCATGGCCTCGGCGGCGGGCAGCGAGAAGCCCTCGTACAGCGAGGGGACGCAGGCGATCTGGGCGCCGCGCACCAGGTCGACGAGTTCGGCGTCGCTGATGCCCTTGACGAACTCGACCGCGTCCCCGAGGCCGTGACGCTCGATGGCCTGCGCGACGGGTCCGTCCTCGGCCCGCCGGCCGACGACCACGAGGTGCGCCGCGGGGTTCTCGGTACGGAGCTTGGCGAGCGCCTCGACGAGGTGGACGAGGCCCTTGAGCGGGACGTCGGCGCTGGAGGTGGTGACGATCCGGCCCTCGACCTCGGCGACGGCGGGGTCGGGCGACCACAGGTCGGTGTCGGCGCCGATGTGCACGACGTGGACGCGGCCGGGCTCGACCCCGAGGTGCTCGACGATCTCCTGCTTGGAGGAGCCGGAGACGGTGAGCACGGACGGCAGCCTGCGCGCGACCCGCTTCTGCATCCGGGTGAAGGCGTACCAGCGGCGCACGGAGGCGCGGCGGCGGCGGGTCGGGGCGGCGTCCAGGTCGAGCTTTCGATCGACGGTGATGGGGTGGTGGATCGTGGTGACAAGGGGGGCGCCGAGGTCGGCGAGGAGCCCGTAGCCGAGGGTCTGGTTGTCGTGGATGACGTCGAACTCGCCGCTCCTGGCGGCGAGATGGCGTCTGGCGCGCAGGCTGAAGGTGAGCGGTTCGGGGAATCCGCCGGTCCACATGGTGGCGACCTCGGTGGCGTCGATCCAGTCCCGGTACTCGCCGGGCTTCGGGGTGCGGAACGGGTCGGGCTGCCGGTAGAGGTCCAGGCTCGGCAGCTCGGTGAGCGGGACGCCCTCGTCGAGCACGGGGTAGGGCTGGGCGCCGATCACCTCGACACTGTGGCCCAGGCGGGCGAGCTCGCGGGCGAGGTGGCGCACGTAGACGCCCTGGCCGCCGCAGAAGGGATTGCCCTTGTAGGTGAGGAGTGCGATGCGCAACGGCCGGTCGCCTTCGGTGCCTGCCTCCGTGTCCGACGTACCGACGCCCGTGCGGGGGCCCGACTCTATGGCCTCAGCGGTCACACTCGGCCCCCTTCTCACTGCGTGTTCGCCGGAGCGTAACCGCTCACGCTAATCTAGAACAAGTTATAGACCGGATCGTTCAACAAGCTACGAATCTACCGGCAGGTAGCGACGGTGCAACGGCCGGATCAGGTGATTCGCGCCACGGCACACACCCTGGCATGCTGTGCGCCGCCGGACCGGCCTTCGCGTCCTCGCGGTCGCGGACAGAAGCCACGGGGATGGGACACATGACAGCGGAAGCCAGACCGGCATCGCCGCCCCTGACGGAACGCCAGGAGGCCCGCCGCCGCCGCATCCTGCACGCCAGTGCGCAGCTCGCCAGCAGGGGCGGTTTCGAGGCCGTCCAGATGCGCGAGGTGGCGGAGGCCGCCGGGGTCGCCCTGGGCACCCTGTACCGCTACTTCCCGTCCAAGGTCCACCTGCTGGTCGCCACCATGCAGGACCAGCTCCAGCACATGCACGGCACGCTGCGCAAACGTCCCCCCGCCGGGGCCGACGCCGCGGACCGGGTCGCCGACACCCTGATGCGGGCGTTCCGCGCGCTCCAGCGGGAACCGCATCTGGCGGACGCGATGGTGCGCGCGCTGACCTTCGCGGACCGCAGCGTGAGCCCCGAGGTGGACACCGTCTCGCGCCTCACCACGGCGATCATTCTGGACTCGATGGGGCTCGAGCACCCGACGCCCGAGCAGCTCTCGGCCGTCCGGGTGATCGAGCACACCTGGCACTCGGCGCTGATCACCTGGCTGTCCGGCCGGGCGTCGATCGCACAGGTGAAGATAGACATCGAGACGGTGTGCCGGCTGATCGACGTGACGGCGCCGGACCAGGCCCGCTGAGCGGCCGGGCGCCGCCCATGTGCGGTGCCCACACGCATCGCCGGTCAGGTGAGGTGCCCTGCACCATATCGACGACGGCACGGTGTTCATACGGTTCGGCGACATCACAGGAACACGCCGAGGAGCCGGTCACCATGCGTCGCAGAGCCAGCGATACGAGCAGAGCCCGCACAACCGGCGGGGCCACCCGCACCGCCCGCCCCGCAGCCCTGCCGGCCGTCGCCGCACTGGCCGCCGCCGGCCTGCTGCTGACCGGGTGCAGCGCCGCCGGGAAGGCGGGCAGCGAGGACGCCGGGGCCGGGAAGTCCGCCGGCACGTCGAGTGTGAAGGTGGGCCTGGTCTACTCGCGGACGGGGCTGCTCGCGGACTACGGCAAGCAGTACCGGGACGGCTTCATGGCGGGCCTGGACTACGCGACCAAGGGCACCGGCAAGGTCGCGGGCCACCGCATCGAGGTCACCGAGCAGGACGACGCGGGCGACCCCGGCAAGGCCGTCTCGGCGGCGAAGAACCTGATCGGCAAGGGCTACAAGGTGCTGGCCGGCACCACCGACTCCGGCGTCGCCCTCCAGATGGCGCCGCTCGCCGCCCAGAACAAGGTGCTGTACATCAGCGGGCCGGCCGCCACCGACGCGGTGACCGGCATCAACGACTACACCTTCCGCTCGGGCCGCCAGTCCTACCAGGACATCCTCACGGCGGGCGCGATGCTCGGGGACGCCAAGGGCAAGAAGGTCACGGTGCTCGCCCAGGACTCCACCTTCGGCCAGGCGAACGTCGCCGCGGTCAAGGCGGTGCTCGGCGCGAAGGGCGCGAAGGTGGGCTCCGTGCTGGCGCCGCCCAGCGCGACGGACCTGACGCCGTTCGCCCGGCAGGTCAAGGCGGGCGGGCCGGATCTGGTCTTCGTGGCCTGGGCCGGCTCCACCGCGCCGGCCCTGTGGACCGCACTGGACCAGCAGGGCGTGCTGGGCGCGGGCAAGGTCGTCACCGGGCTGGCCGGGACCGCCTCGTACCCGGTCTTCGGAGCGGCGGGGGCCAAGGTGTCGTTCCTGGCGCACTACTTCCCGGGCGCGGGCGGCGGCAACGCGGTGGAGAAGGCGATGCTCGGCTCGGTGCGGAAGGCCGGCGGCACCCCCGACCTGTTCACCCCGGACGGTTTCACCGCGGCCCAGATGGTCGTGCGCGCCGTGGCCGGGGGCAGCGCCACCGACCCGGCCGCGATGGTGAAGGCCCTGGAGGGCTGGTCCTTCGACGGGGTGAAGGGCAAGGCGCAGGTCCGGGCCGAGGACCACGCCCTGGTGCAGCCGATGTTCGTGGCCCGGCTGACCGGCAAGGGCGCCGCCGCGAAGCCGGAGCTGCTGGACACCGAGCCGATGGACGCCGTGGCGCCGCCGGTGAAGCCCTCGGCGGGCTGAACCATGACCGCACCGCACCCCCTCGGCCGGCGGGACGGCCGGGCGGACGCCGCGGACTCCACCGGCCCCGTGCTCCGCCTCGACGGGCTGGGCTGGAGCGTCGGTGGCGCGACGATCCTGAAGGACATCACGCTCGACGTCCGCGAGGGCGAGTTCCTCGCGTTCATCGGCCCCAACGGGGCCGGAAAGACCTCCCTGTTCAACCTGATCAGCGGCACGGTCATGCCGACCTCCGGCAGCGTCACGCTGGACGGCGCCGACATGACGGACCGGCCCGCGCACGTCCGCGCCCGGCGCGGCGTCGGCCGGACGTTCCAGACGTCCAGCCTCTGGCCCGCGATGACGGTGGCCGGCCACGTCCGGCTGGCCGCGCAGGCCGCCCGGGGCGGCTCGTACCGGCTCTGGCGGCGCGCCGACCCGTACACCGCCGAGGTGACCGGCGTACTGGAGCGCACCGGTCTGGGCCACCGGGCCGGGGCCACCGCCGCCGAACTGTCGCACGGCGAGAAGCGGAAGCTGGAGCTGGCCGTGCTGCTGGTCGGCGAGCCCCGGCTGATGCTGCTCGACGAGCCGATGGCCGGGGTGAGCGCCGAGGAGGTCCCCGCGCTCACCGAACTGATCCGCACCCTGCACCGGGAGGAGGGGCGCACCGTCCTGATGGTCGAGCACCACATGGACGTGCTCCTCGGTCTGGCCGACCGGCTCGCGGTGATGCACCACGGGCGGCTGCTGGCCCTGGACACCCCGGAGGCCGTCACCGCCGACAGAGCCGTACAACAGGCTTACCTCGGGGAGGGTTTGTGAGCGAGCCGCCCCTGCTCGACGTACGGGACCTGCGGGTCCTGATCGGCGGCAGGCACATCCTGCACGGCGTCGCCCTGGACGTCGCCGCCCACGGCGTGACCGCACTCCTGGGCCGCAACGGCGCCGGGAAGACCACCACCGTCCGGGGCGTCATGGGCCTCGTCCCACGCACCGGCAGCGTCCGGCTGGACGGCGAGGAGACCGTGTCGCTGCCCACCCACGCCGTGGTGCGGCGGGGCGTGGGCTACGCCCCGGAGGACCGGGGGATCTTCGCCGGGCTGACCGTGGCGGAGAACCTGCGGCTGGCCGAACGGCGCGGCGCGGGTGAGCCCGACTACCCCCTCGTCCATGAACTCTTCCCCGAACTCAAACAGCGGGCAAGGCAGTTGGCCGGCACGCTGTCCGGTGGTCAGCAGCAGATGGTCGCCATCGGCCGCACCCTGCTCAACGCCAACCGGCTGATCATCGCGGACGAGCCGACCAAGGGCCTCGCGCCGAAGGTGGTCACCGAGGTGGCGCGGGTGCTGGAGCGGGCCGCGGAGGCGGTGCCGGTGCTGCTCGTGGAGCAGAACCTCGCCGTCGTACGCCGGCTCGCCGGGCACTGCGTGGTGCTGGCCGACGGCCGGACCGCCCACCGGGGCCCGGCCGACGAGCTGCTCGGCGACGCGCAGGCGGCCCGCCGGCTGCTCGGCGTGGGACACGGTCCGGCCACCGGAGCACCCTTTGTGGAGGCGGATTCCTGATGTCCACCATCGTGCTGCTCACCATGACCGGACTCGGTCTGGGAGCCCTCTACTTCCTCGTCGCGTCCGGACTCTCGCTGATCTTCGGCCTGATGGACGTGCTCAACTTCGCGCACGGCGCGCTGCTCTCCATCGGCGCGTACGGCACCTGGTGGGCGGCGTCCGGGAATCTGCCCGGCGCGGGCCCCGGCGGGGCCGGCTTCGTCCTCGCGGTGCTGTTCGGTACGGCGGTGGGCACCGCGGCCGCCGTGCTCCTGGAACTCGCCGTCGTCCGCCCGCTCTACACCCGGCCGCGCGAGCAGGTGCTCGCCACCGTCGGGGTGGGGCTCGCGGTCCCCGCGCTGCTGTCGGGGATCTGGGGCGCGGACGCCCGGACCTTCCCCGGGCCCGAGGCCCTGTCCGGCACCTTCGGGCTGTTCGGCGCGCAGGTCCCGGTCAACCGGCTCGTCCTGGTGGCGGCGGCGGTCGTGGTCCTGGTGGCGCTGCGGCTCTTCCTGGGCCGGACCCGGCACGGCCTCGTCGTACGGGCCGGGGTCGAGGACCGGGCGATGGTCACCGCGCTCGGCATCGACGTCCGCAGGGCGTTCACCCTCGTCTTCGCGATCGGGGGCTGCGCCGCCGCGCTGGGCGGGGCGCTCGGCGGGCTGTACTTCGGCTCGGTCGACCCGCGCCAGGGCACCTCGCTGCTGATCTTCGCGTTCGTCGTGGTGGTCACCGGCGGCATGGGCTCGGTGACCGGCGCCGCCGCGGCGTCCGTGGTCATCGGCCTGGTACAGCAGTTCGCCAACTACTACACCGCGGCGGGACTCGGCGACCTGGCGGTCGTCGTCCTGCTCGCCGCGCTGCTGCTGATCCGCCCGCGCGGACTGACGGGGAGGCTCGCGTGAGCACCGCCATCGAGACACCCGACCGCACCGGCGGCCGCACCCCGGCCGCCCCCGCGCCCCCGGGCCCGTCCCGGCTGCTGCGCAGGTGGCTGCCCGCCGCCGTGCTGCTGGTCCTGGTCGTGGCACCGTACAGCGCCGTTCCCGTACCGGGGCTGCTGGACGGGCCGCTCGGCAGCGCGGGCAGCCTGCAACTCATCGCCACCTGCCTGCTGTTCGGCGCTCTGGCCACCGGCTACGACCTGCTGCTCGGGCGCACCGGGCTGCTCTCCTTCGGCCACGCCCTGTACTTCGCGGCGGGCAGCTACGCCACCAACGTGTTCCTGCTGGAGGCGGGGCTCCCCTTCGCGGCGGCCGCGCTCCTCGGGCTCTGCTTCGGGATCGCGCTGGCCCTGGTCCTGGGCTCGGTGAGCCTGCGCGTCACCGGCATCGGCTTCTCCATGGTGACGCTGGCCTTCGCCCAGGCGGGCTCGATCCTGGTCTCCCGCAACCCCGGTGGCGTCACCGGCGGCGAGGAGGGCCGGGCGGCACCGGCCGGTCTGCTGCCCTCCTGGCTCGTCGGCATCGACAACACGGCGAACCTGTACTGGATCGCGCTCGCCTACCTCGTCCTCACCCTGGGCGTCGTCCACTGGGCGGTCCGCTCCCCCACCGGACGCGTCTGGGAGGGGATCAAGGAGAACGAGCGCCGGGTGGAGGTGCTGGGGCTGAGGCCGTACGGGTTCAAGCTGACGGCCTTCGTCCTGGCCGGCGCGCTCGCCGCGCTCGGCGGCATCGTGCACCTGCTGCTGACCGGCGGCTCCACCCCGCAGACGACCACGTCCGACTTCACGCTCTCGCTGCTGGTGATGGTGGTGCTGGGCGGGTCCGGGACCCGCTGGGGCCCGATGGCCGGCGGCATCCTCTACACCTGGGCCGACCACCGGCTCGGCGACCTGGCCGGTTCGGGCGCGGTCGCCGGTCTCCCGGCGGTGCTCCGGGTCCCGCTCTCCCAGCCGCTGTTCCTGCTGGGCGTGCTGTTCGTGGCCGTGGTACATCTGCTGCCCGGCGGTCTGGCCCGACTGCCCTCCAGGCTCGCCGCGTCACGCCGGCGCGGGCCCGCCGAGGAGACCCCGCCCCGTACCCCGCTCCGGAAGGAGAACGGAAACCCGTGATTCCGTACGAAGAGATCAAGGTCCCCGTCACCGGGGGCGAACTGGCGGCCGTACGCTGGCCGGCCGCCGAGCCGGACGCGCCGGTGGTGGTCGCGCTGCACGGCATCACGGCCAACGCGCTCTCCTGGGGCACGGTCGCCCGGCAACTGGCCGGACGCGTCACCCTGGTCGCCCCGGACCTGCGCGGCAGGGCGGGGAGTTCGGGGCTGCCGGGCCCGTACGGCATCGCCGCCCACGCCGATGACACCGCCGCCCTGACCGAGGCGCTGGGCGTGGACCGGGTGGTGCTGGCGGGCCACTCGATGGGGGCGTTCGTCGCGGCGCTCGCCTCGGTCCGCCACCCGGAGCGCTTCGGACCGCTGCTGCTCGTCGACGGCGGCATCGGCTTCCCGGCGCCCGCGCACCTGTCGCCGGACGAGCTGATGACGGCGGTGATCGGCCCGGCGATGGACCGGCTGTCGATGACGTTCGCGGACCGGGCCGCCTACCGCGCCTTCTGGCAGGCTCATCCCGCGTTCGCGGGCGCCTGGTCGGACGAGGTGGACGCCTACATCCAGCGCGATCTGACGGGCGCGGAACCGGCCCTGCGCTCGTCGTGCCGGATCGAGGCGATCCGCACGGACGGCGTCGGCCTCTTCGACGAGGAGGTGCTCTCGGCGGTACGGAAACTGCCCGTCGGGGCGACGCTGCTGTGGGCGGCGCGCGGTCTGATGGACGAGGAGCAGGGCCTGTACGACGAGAAGCGCCTCGCGGCGGCGGATCTCGCCGGGACCCGGCTGACGCCGGTGGCGGCGGCGGACGTGAACCACTACACGGTGCTCACCGGCGAGGCGGGCGCGCGGGAGATCGCGGACCGGCTGGTGGCGTACGCGCGGGCCTGAACCGGTGGGCCGGGCAGGTTAGTTGCCTGCCTGGCTGAACCGGTGGGCCGGGCCAGGCAGTTGCCTGCCGGGCCCGGCCCACCGCACGTGTCAGCCCGTGGTGCAGCCGCTGTCCGCGATCACGAAGTACCCCGCGGGTGACTCCTTGAGGGTGTGGCTGACGAACACGTTGTACAGGCCCATGTTCGCCTCGGAACCGTTGGCGTAGACGTACCCGCCGGCGGTGTGGGCCCGGCCGGCGGCCACCTGCGCGTAGTTGGTGGCCGTCCAGCACCGGGCGGGTGCGCTGCCGCCGGTGGTGGTCGCCGTCACCCGGTCCGATGCGGTGCCCGCCGTGCCGTCGGAGTCCACGGCCGCCACGGTGTAGCGGTAGGCGGTCCCGGCGGTGAGGCCGGTGTCCGTGTGGGTCGTGCCGGACGGGGACGCGATCTTCGTGCCGTTGCGCAGGACCGCGTACGAGGCGGCGCCCTCGACCGCGTTCCAGGACAGGGAGGCGGTGGTGTCGGTGGTGCCGGTGACGGTCACACCGGCCGGGGCCGGCAGCCCGTCGTCGCCGCCGCCCGGGGTGCCGCCGTCCAGGCCCCAGAAGACGCCCGTGTAGTAGGAGGAACAGATCGCGTTCAGGAAGTACGCGGCCGTCTTCCCGCACTGCTCGGCCCCCGGACCGGGACTCACCGCAAGGCCGTGGCCCATGCCGGAGACGGTGTACGTCTCCACGGCCGGCCGGCCCGCCGAGTCGTTGTAGACGCTGCGCGTGGTGTTGCCGGGGAGGGTGTCGGTGGCGGACGGGGTCTGGCCGATGCCCCAGACGTCCGTCCACTGGTCGCGCAGGGCTGTGGCGTTGGCCGGGTACACGGTGTAGTCCGAGGTGCCCTGCCAGATCGCCACCCGGGGCCGGGGGCCGCTGTAGCCGGGATAGGCGGCGCGGACCTTGTCGCCCCACTGCGCGGGGCTGAGTTTCTGCGGGCCGGTCTGGCAGCCGGAGGCGGCCGCCTGGCTCGTCGCGCACTGCGCGGGCAGCCCCGAGGCCACCGAGCCGCCCGCGAACACGTCCGGGTAGGCGGCCAGCAGGTCCGCGGTCATGCCGCCGCCCGCCGAGAGGCCGGTGACGTACACCCGGGCGGCGTCCGAGCCCCGGCTCTGCTTCGCCTTCTCCACCATCTGCACGACCGAGGCGGCCTCGCCCTTGCCCCGGGTGTCCTCGGCGGGGTCGAACCAGCCGAAGCAGGAGAGCGCGTTGTTCGCGGCCGTGGTCTGCGGGAAGACGACGTCGAAGCCCCACCGGTCGGCCAGTTCCGCCCAGCCGGAGTCGGCGTAGTACGCGTCGGCCGTCTGCGTACAGCCGTGCAGGGCGACGACCAAGGGCGCGTTCGCGGGGAGTCCGGCCGGGGTGTACTCGTACATCTGGAGGTTGCCGGGGTTGGAGCCGAAGCCGGTGACCTGCTGGAGGCCGCCGGCCGCGGCGGCCGGCTGGGCGGCCGTGGTGCTCAGCGTGGCCGCGAGCAGGCCGAGGACGGCCGTGGACGCGGCGCGGCGGAAGAGACGTCTCAGGATCGGTGGGCGCACGGGTGCCTCCCTGGTCGGTACGTGCGGGGGTACGGGCTGCTGCCGGAACCTACGAGCAGCGCCCGCCCGCGCCCATGGGACCGGCGGACACTCCCGGGACCCGGCTGTGTGCGCCGCCGCCCTTGCGCGGCGGGCCGGCGGTTGACATCGAGTGCACTCCAGCACGCAGACTGCCGCCCAACGCCCTTACTGCAAAGGGCTGCTGGAGAAGGGACCCGCATGCGCTACCGCACCATCGGCACCAGTCCGAAGACCCGTCGCGAGGTGAGCGTGCTCAGCCTCGGCGCCATGCGGATGGGCACGCTCACCGACGAGGCGGCCTCGTTCGCGATCCTCGACCGGTACGCCGAGGCCGGCGGCACCTTCGTCGACACGTCCGACAACTACGCGTTCTGGGTCGACGGCACCCAGGGCGGGGAGAGCGAGCGACTGCTCGGCCGCTGGCGGCGCAGCCGGGGCGCGGCGGCCGACGGGATCGTCATCGCGACCAAGCTGGGGGCCCGTCCGAACGCACCGAGCAGCGGGTTCACCCGCGATATCGAGGGCCTGTCCGCCAAGATCGTCCGGGAGTCGGCCGAGCGCAGCCGGGAGAACCTCGGGGTGGAGAAGCTGGACCTGCTCTACGCCCATGTCCAGGACCACGCCGTGCCGCCGGAGGAGACCGTCGGGGCGTTCGCGGAGCTGGTCGCGGAGGGCACCGTCGGGCTGCTGGGCGTCAGCAACCACTGGGCGTGGCAGGTCGAGCGGGCGCGGGCGCTCGCGGCGGCCGCCGGTCTGCCCGGGTACGAGGTCCTCCAGTACCACCACAGCTATCTGCGACAGCGCACGGACCAGCCGAGCCCGCGCTCCCCCGACGGCCAGGAGGGCGTGCTGGCGGGCGACCTGCTGAGCTACCTCCGCCACGAACCTGCCCTGGTCCCGGTCGCCTACTCACCGCTGCTCAGCGGCGCCTACAGCCGGGCGGACCGGCCGCTGGGACCGGAGTTCGACCACTCGGGCACGCCTGCCCGGCAGGCGGCGCTGCGGGCGGTGGCCGAGGAGACCGGGGCGACCCCCAACCAGGTGGTGCTGGCCTGGCTCATCGGCGGCGAGGTGCCGGTCGTCCCGCTGGTCGGCGCCTCGTCGGTGGCGCAGCTGGACGAGAGCCTGGCGGCGGTGGACCTGGAGCTGACCCCGGAGCAGCGGGCGGTGCTGGACGCCGCGCACTGACGGCCCGGGGCCGGGGCACGCACCATGTACGCCGCCACCATGCCGGGGCGGGAGGGTGTGTGCACCGGCCCCGTGTGACAAGGGCCGCCGCGTACCTACGGTGACGGCCATGGAGACTTCCCGCAGACCCGATCACGAGCCTTCCGCGCCCTCCCCCGGCGGCGGACCGGCGCAGGCACCCCTGGCACCTCCGCAGGCCGGGCGGACCGCGCTGGTGACCGGTGCGGCGAGCGGGATCGGGCGGGCCTGTGCGCTGGCGCTCGCGGCGGCCGGCGCCCATGTGCACGTGGTGGACAAGGCCGGTGAGGCCGCCAGGAGTCTGGCCGCGGAGATCGGCGGGACGGCCTGGGTGGTGGACCTGGCCGATCCCTCGGTCGTCGACACGCTGCCGGCCGACGCGGACGTGGTGGTCAACAACGCGGGGCTCCAGCACGTCGCCCCCGTCCACGCGTTCCCGCCGGAGCGCTTCGCGCTGATCCAGCGCGTGATGGTGGAGACCCCGTTCCGCATCTTGCGCCGGACCCTGCCGGGCATGTACGAACGCGGCTGGGGGCGCGTGGTCAACATCTCGTCGGTGCACGGGCTGCGCGCCAGCCCGTACAAATCGGCCTATGTGACGGCCAAGCACGCACTGGAGGGGCTGAGCAAGGTGGTGGCGCTCGAAGCGGCGGAGCACGGGGTGACGAGCAACTGCGTCTGCCCCGGCTACGTACGCACCCCCCTGGTGGAGGACCAGATCGCCGACCAGGCCCGCAACCACGGCATCTCGGAGGAGGAGGTGGTGGGGCGGGTGATGCTGGAGCGCAGCGCGATCAAGCGGCTGATCGAGCCGGCGGACGTCGCCGAGGCCGTCCTGTGGCTGTGCGGTCCGCGCACCGGTCACATCACCGGCACCTCGCTCTCCATGGACGGCGGCTGGACCGCCAACTGAGCCCTCCCACCCCCTGTCTACGAACGGCCGCCATGTCTGAACCGCCCCCCTCCGCCGCACCCCATCTCCGGCACCTGTTCGACCTGCTGGGCGACGACGCCCCCGCCGAGGCGCTGGGCGCGGTCCTGTCGACGGCGCGGGCCGACGGGGTGCCGGCGGGCGAGCTGGCCGAGGTGGAGCGGGCCACGGCCACCGCGCTGCGGATCAGGGGCGCCCTGCGCCAGCACCGGCGGCGTGAGCTCCAGCTCACCGCGCTCTTCGACACGGCGGGCGACCTGGCGGCATCCCGCGATCTGGACGACGTGCTGAAGGCGATCGTGCGGCGGGCCAGGATGCTGCTGGGGACGGACACGGCCTACCTCACGCTCCCGGACGAGGAGGCGGGCGACACCTACATGCGGGTGACCGACGGGTCGGTGTCGCTGCTCTTCCAGCGACTGCGCCTCGAACTCGGCGAGGGGCTCGGCGGTCTCGTGGCGCAGACGGCGAGCCCGTACGCGACGCCGGACTACCGCACCGACGAGCGCTTCCACCACACCCGCAACATCAATGCCGGGGTGCTGGACGAGGGCCTGGTCGCCATCCTGGGCGTGCCGCTGCTGCTCGGCTCCAGCCGCGGGGGCACCGGCAAGGTGATCGGCGTCCTCTTCGCGGCGGACCGCGCGCCCCGGGTCTTCAGCCCCGACGAGGTCGCCCTGCTGTGCTCGCTGGCCGCGCACGCCGCGATCGCCATCGACACCGCCCGCGCCCTGGCCGACACCACCTCCGCACTCGCCGAACTGGCCGAGGCGAACGCGGAGCTGGCCGAGGCCAATGCCTCGGTACGGGCGCACTCGGCGGCCATGCGGCGGGCGGAGGAGTCGCACGACCGGCTGACGGACCTGGTGCTGCGCGGCCGGGACGTCAGGGACGTGGCGGCGGCCGTCGCCGGACTCCTCGACTCCCCCCTGACCATCCACGACCCGGGCGGGCGCCCGCTGGCCGCGGTCCGCCCGGACGGTACGGGCTTCGCCGCCGACAGCATGGACGCCGGCTGGCTGGCGGAGGCGGCCGAGGAGTCCCGTACCGGGGCGCGCGCGGTGCACCGCGACGGGCGGGTGGTCTGCGCGGTGCTCGCCGGACAGGAGCTGCTCGCCGGTCTGGTGCTGCACCGCGGCCGGCACCTCGACGACTCCGACCGCCGGCTGTTCGAGCGGTCGGCGGTGGTCACCGGGCTCCTCCTGCTGCTGCGGCGCACGGTGGCCGAGACCGAGAACCGCATCCGCGGCGAACTGATCGCCGACCTGCTGACGGACACCGCCCGCGACCCGGCCGGGCTCGTCGAGCGCGGCCGCCGCCTCGGCATCGACCTGGACCGCCCGCATCTGCTGCTGGTCGCGGAGACCGGCGCCCGGGGGCGGCTGGCCCCGGCCGCGATGCGCTATCTGTTCGGCGGGGAGATCCACGGGGTGAGCGCCGAACACGCGGGCGCGGTGGTGCTGTTGATCGAGGCGGGCGGTTCCGGTCCGGCGGCCGGGGCCGTGGCCCGCTCGGCGGCGGCCCAGCTCGGCCAGCTGGCCCAGACCCCGGTCACCGTCGCCGCCGCGGGCCCGGCCAGGGGCGCGCGGGAGCTGGCCGCCGCGTACGCGGAGGCGGCGCGCTGCCTGCGGGCGATGCGGGTGCTGGGGCGTACGGGTGAGGGCGCGTGCGTGGACGAACTGGGCTTCCTGGGCGTGGTGCTGGGCAACGGGCAGGACGTCGGCGGCTTCGTCTCGGCGGCGCTGGGGCCGCTGCTGGAGTACGACGCGCAGCGCGGCACCCACCTGGTGCGGACGCTGGGCGCGTACTTCGGCGCGGGCGGCAGCCTGATCCGGGCCAAGGACGAGCTGCACGTGCACGTGAACACGGTGGTGCAGCGGCTGGACCGGATACAGGTGCTGCTGGGACGGGACTGGAACGAGCCGGACCGCGCGCTGGAGCTCCAGCTGGCGCTGCGCCTGCACCTGCTGTCCGGAGCCCCGGACCGCTGAGGGCCCAGCGCACCTGAGGCCCCGCACCGCTGAGGACCCCGGACCGCCGCTGACGCCCCGCGTCCCCGCGCCCTGGTCCGCCCCGTGCCCGGCCGTCGCGCCGCAGCGCCGCCGGCCCGCGCGATTATGCTGAGGTCATGGCTGAGTCGCTGCCCTCCGTGGTCGCGGGCCGGTGGCGGCCGGGCGCCGGTCCTGCTGTCCGCGTCGGGCGTCGCACGCTCGTGGAATCCCTGTATCTCCTCACCGCGCCGTTGAGCGCGGCGGCCGGTCTGCTGCTGGTGGCCGGCGGCCTGTGCGCCGCGACGGCCGGTTCGCTGGTGCCGGGCGGGTCGCCCGGTACGGCCCGCGCCCTGGCACTGGCCCGGTGGCCCGGCGATCTGGAGTGGTGGCGGATCGGCGCGGTGCGGGCCCGGACCGGCGCGGCGCGCGGTGCGGGCCGGCGGCCGAGGTCGAAGGAGACGGACGGCGCGGCCGACCCGGAGCTGTGGCTCGACCTGGCGCACGCGGTGCTGGTGCTCCCCGTCGTGCTGGTCACCTGGGTGGTGACGGCGCTGTGGTGGTTCGTGGGCCTCGCGACCCTCACGTACCCGCTGCGCAACGAGGTCGCGCCCGGTTCGCTGCGGCCCATGACCCTGTACGCGGGCAGCGACCGGTCCCATGTCGCGCTGAGCCTGGGCCTGACGTCGCCGTCCGGGCGGATCGCGTTCGCCCTCTCGGTCGGCGTGCTGGTGCTGTCGGCCCTGCCGCTGCTGACCCGGGTGTGCGTCGCCGCCCAGGCCGGCCTCGGGCAGGCGCTCCTGTCGAACATGTCGGCGCTGCACCGCCGGATCAGCGGCCTTGAGCAGGAGCGCGACACCGCCCGCGCGCAGGCCGTCGCGGCGGTGACGGCGGAGACCGCCGCGCTGCGGCGGCTGGAGCGCGACATCCACGACGGGCCCCAGCAGCAGCTGGTCCGGCTGGCGATGGAACTGGGCCGCGCCCAGCACCACTTCGACCGCAGACCTGAACTGGTCAGGGCCGCACTCGCGGACGCGGTCCTGCGGACCCAGGAGGCCCTGGACGAACTGCGGGCCCTGTCACGGGGCATCGCCCCGCCGGTCCTCACCGACCGGGGGCTCCGGGAGGCGCTGCGCGCCCTGGCCGCGCGCGGTGTCGTCCCCGCCGGGCTCGACACCGCTCCCCTGAACCGCCGGCTGGAGCCCGGAATCGAGACGGCCGCGTATTTCGTGGTCGCCGAGGCGCTGACGAACGTGGCCAAGCACAGCCACGCCCGCCGGTGCACGGTCGGGCTGCGCCACACCGGGGGAACCCTGCGGGTCTGGGTGACGGACGACGGGGTGGGCGGTGCGGCGCCGGCCGAAGGACACGGACTGTGGGGTCTGGCCGACCGGGCGCGGGCGGTCGGCGGCCGGCTGACGGTCGACAGCCCCGAGGGCGGCCCGACAACGGTCACGGCGGAGCTGCCATGTCAGTGACCGGCGACGGCGCGGCGCCGGGAACACCGGTGGTCCCCGCCTTCCGGGAGCCGCTGCGGATCGTCGTCGCGGATGACGCGGTGCTGCTGCGCGAGGGGCTGGTCCGGCTGCTCTCCGAGGACGGCCACGAGGTGGTGGCGGCGGTCGGTGACGGCCCCGCCCTGGTCGAGGCGGTGCTCGCGCACCGCCCGGACGTGTCGGTCGTCGATGTGCGGATGCCGCCGACGCACACGGACGAGGGGCTGCGCGCGGCGGCCACCGCCCGCAGCCTGTTGCCCGGCGCCCCCGTGCTGGTGCTCAGCCAGTACGTGGAGGTGTCCTACGCCGCCGATCTGCTCGCGGACGGGGCCGGCGCGGTCGGCTACCTGCTGAAGGAGCGGGTCGCCAGGGTCGAGGAGTTCCTGGACGCCCTGGTGCGCGTCGCCGGGGGCGCGACGGTGCTCGATCCGCAGGTCGTCGCCCAGTTGCTGGCCCGGCGGCGGCGGGACGACCCGCTGGAGAAGCTGACCGCGCGCGAGAGGCAGTTGCTGGCGCTGATGGCCGAGGGCCATTCCAATACGGCCATCGCCCGGCGCATGGTGCTCTCCGGCAGCGCGGTGGAGAAGCACATCGGCAACGTCTTCGCGAAGCTCGGCCTGCCGCCCGACGACACGCGGCACCGCCGGGTGCTCGCCGTCCTCGCCCACCTCAACGGCTGAGGACCTCCCCTCACCAGCCGCCTTCGAAGAAGGCCAGGAGCGCGGGGGCCGGGTCGGCCGCGGTGGCCGTGTTCGCCACGGCGATCACGGCGACGGCTGCCGCCAGCAGGGCCCGGAGCAGGCCGGACGACCGGAGTACGCGCCTGGTCCACCGGTCGGACGGCACTGTCGCGGCGAACCTCCGCCACGACACCGCGCTCATCGCGGCAGCGGTGAGCGCCGCCGCCGTCGCGGCCACGGCCAGCACGGCGTGGTAGCGCCCGAAGTCGCCGACCATCACCTCGACGGGGGGCGGGGTCGCGCCGCCGGCGTCCGGGTAGCCGCCCAGTTGCCGTCCGATCTCATCGAGGGTGCCGGCCAGCTCCCCGTGGGGCGCGTGGAGCGGCAGCATCGACAGCAGCGAGGAGAAGGGCGCCACCGCTCCTTGGACGTTCGCCATCACCATCGCCAGCGAGAACAGCGCGAACGCCGCGACGGCCGCCCCGGCGGACGCGAGGGCGGCCCGCCTCCCGGCGGTGAGCCCGCCGGCCCGCAGGTACGCCTTCCGCAGCAGCACGCCGAGCGCGATGAGTACGGCCAGCAGGACCGCGGCGACCACGGCCTTGACCAGGTGGTAGCGGGACCAGTAGTCGACGACGTCCCTCAGGCCCGGGGGGAAGCCCCGCTCACCGGCCGCCCAGTAGTCGACGAAGGAAGCGGAGAGATGGTCTTCGAGCCCGCGCCGGCCGTCGTAGCCGCCGCCGGACAGGCTCCCGGCCACCGGACCGGGGGCGAGTACGAAGGCGGTGCCGAGGGCCATCGCGAGGGCGGTGAGCACGGTGGCCGCGCGGACGGGTACACCCGGGGTGCGGGACGGTCCGGGCCGGGTGGTGGGTGGTGTCGTTGTGGACATGCTGGTGACTCTGTCGCGGCGCCCCCTCCCCGGTCACTGCGGTCCGCCACCCGCTCGGGGTGTGGCAGGCCACACCCCGAGCGGGTGGCGGGGACCACGGAACAGGTGCCGGGGCTCACGGAACAGGTGCCGGGGATCGGGGAACAGGTGCCGGGGCTCGCGGACCGGCTCTCAGTCCTCCGGCGGGAACACCACTTCCCCCGAGTCGGCCAGGGACACGGTGATCGCTTCGACCGGACACCCCTCGGCGGCCGCGAGGACCCGCTCGTTGGCGTCGGTCTCCGGGTCGACGGGACGGGACTGCCGGGCGGAGTCCAGCCGGAAGCCGTCCGGTGCGTGGTTGACGCACATCCCCGACCCGATGCACACGCCCCGGTCGACCTCGACGCTCCACCGGTCCCCCATCAGGACGCTCCCCCGTACCCGGCGGGCAGATGGATCATCTTGTGCTCGAAGTACTCCCCGTACCCCTCGGGCCCGAACTCCCTTCCCACACCGGAGTTCTTGTAGCCGCCGAACGGCCCGAGCATGTCGAGGCTGAAGGTGTTCACGCTGTACGTGCCGGTCCTGACCCGGCGGGCGATGTCGATGCCGCGTTCGGTGTCGGCGGTCCAGACGCTGCCGCTGAGCCCGTACTCGGAGTCGTTGGCGATCTTCACGGCCTCGTCCTCGTCGCCGTACGGCAACAGGCAGATGACCGGCCCGAAGATCTCCTCGCGGGCGATGCGCATGGAGTTGTCGACGTCCCCGAAGAGCGTCGGCTCGACGTACCAGCCGCGCTCCTGGGAGGCCGGACGCCCGCCGCCGGTGAGGATCTTGGCGCCCTCCTCCTGGCCGATCCGGATGTAGTCGAGGGAGCGCTGCTGCTGGCGCCGCGCGACGAGCGGGCCGAGTTCGGTGGCCGGGTCGAGCGGGTCGCCGACCTTGAGCGCACCGGCCGCCGCCGCGAACGCCTCGGCGGTCTCCTCGTACCGGGAGCGCGGCACGAGAATGCGGGTCTGGGCCACACAGGCCTGCCCGTTGATCATCCAGGCGAAGGGCACGATGCCCGCGACGGCGGCCGTGAGATCGGCGTCGGGGAGGATCACGGCGGCGGACTTCCCGCCCAGTTCCAGGGTGACGCGGGTGAGGTTTCGCGAAGCGACCTCCATGACGCGCCGTCCGGCGGCGACGGACCCGGTGAAGGAGACCTTGTCGACGCCGGGGTGCCCGACCAGGTACTCGCTGACCTCGCGGTCGGCGGGCAGGATCGACAGCACGCCTTCGGGCAGCCCGGCCTCCGCGACGATCTCGGCCAGGATGTAGGCGTCGAGCGGAGATTCGGGCGACACCTTCAGGACGGCCGAGCACCCGGCGAGCAGCGCGGGCGCGAGTTTGGCGGCGGCGGTGAACTGCGGCACGTTCCACGGCACGACGGCCGCGACCACCCCGACGGGCTCACGGCGCACCAGCAGCGGCCCGAGCGCCCCGTCCCTGCGCTCCTCGTACGGGAAGGTGCGGGCGACGGTGATCGCCGCGTCCCACACCATCATCGCGGCGAGGGCCTGCACCATGACGCTGGAGCTGTACGGGGTGCCGTTCTCCGAGCTGATGACGCGGGCGATCTCCTCGTACCGCACGGCGAACGCGTCCTTGATCCGCGTGACGACGGCGATCCGCTCATCCAGTGCCATCCGGGGCCACGGCCCCTCGTCGAACGCCCGGCGGGCGGCGGCGACGGCCCGGTCCACGTCCCCCTCGGCGGCGTGCGGCACGCGGCCGATGACCTGCTCGGTGTGCGGGGAGATGACCTCGATGACTTCCCGCCCGAGCGGATCGACCAACTCCCCGCCGATGAACAGTTTTCCGTGTTCGACAAGCTCGCTCATGGCTGCTGCCTCCCGCGACGCGGCACGTGACCCGACTCGTTGACTGGTTCTGCGTCCGGCATCCGCATCCCGCTTCCGACGTCCGCAGCTGATATCTGACTCGCTGTCAGAACTGATACCAGTTCCAGTTCCAGGAGTCCACGGCTGGGACAACGCCCGAAGCGCGGACCGGCGATGCACACTGGCCCCCATGACCGCTTCTCTCCACCACATCGTCATCGACGCACACGACCTGCCCGCCCTGGCCCGCTTCTGGGCCGCCGTCCTGAAGTGGCGCGTTCTATCCGAGCGTGAGCGGGAGGTGGTGATCGGACCGGACGTGAACGCCCCGGTGGGCATCTGTTTCATGCCCGCACCGGAGACGAAGACCGTGAAGAACCGGCTGCACCTCGACCTGACGACAGAGCCCGCCGAGGGGGAGGCGGAGATCGAACGCATCCTCGCGCTCGGCGCGCGCCGGGCGGACATCGGACAGACCGGCGAGGAGTCCTGGACCGTGCTCACGGACCCGGAGGGCAACGAGTTCTGCGTCGTGCGGCCGAAGGCCACCCTGGTCGGGTAGCCGCCCCGACGAGATGGTCGACCGGGGCTACCACTGGAACAAGTTCTCGTTACAGTGGACGCGGCGCGTCGTGGCCGGGACAAGCACGCCGCCGAGGCCGCGGAGATTGGGGAGTCCATGACGCAGGTGATGAACCACGGTGGTGGCGTCCACAGCATCAAAGTCCCCATCCCTGACAACCCGTTGGGCCACACGCTGGTCCATGTCCTGGACACCGGCCGGGGGCCGGTCCTGATCGACACCGGCTGGGACGACCCCGAGGCCTGGGACACCCTGACGGCCGGACTCACGGCGGTCGGCGTGGACATCGCCGACATCCACGGTGTGGTCATCACCCACCACCACCCCGACCACCACGGCCTGTCGGGGCAGGTGCGCGAGGCATCCGGGGCCTGGATCGCGATGCACGCGGCCGACACGGCGATCGTCCGCCGGACCCGGGAGTCCGAGCCGGGCACCTGGCTGTCGTACCTCGCGGCGAAACTGGCGACGGTCGGCGCCCCCGAGGACCACATCGCCCCGCTCCTGGCCGCCCGTGAGAAGGGCGGCCGGATGCGCACCCTGCCCGGTCTGCGGGCCGCGCTCCCGGACCGGGAGATCGTGCCCGGCGAGCTCCTCGACCTGGCGGGCCGCCGGCTGCGCGCGATCTGGACCCCGGGCCACACCCCGGGCCATGTCTGCCTGCACCTGGAGGAGGACCACCCGGCCAATCTGCCCGGCCGCGGCCGCCTCTTCTCCGGCGACCACCTGCTCCCCGGCATCAGCCCGCACGTCGGCCTCTACGAGCACCCGGACAGCGCGACGGAGACCGACCCGCTCGGGGACTACCTCGCCTCCCTGGAGCGGATCGGCGCCCTGGGGGTCGCGGAGGTGCTGCCCGCCCACCAGCACGCGTTCGCGGACGCGGCAGGCCGCGTGCGGGAACTCCTCGTCCACCACGAGGAGCGCCTCACCGGCCTGCTGTCCCTGCTGGCCGAACCGCTCACGCCGTGGCAGCTGGCCGAACGGATGGAGTGGAACCGGCCCTGGGAACAAATCCCTTACGGCTCACGGAACATCGCGGTCTCGGAGGCCGAGGCGCATGTGCGCCGGCTGGTGAAGCTGGGGCGCGCGGAGGCGGTGGCAGGGAGCGAGCCGGTGACATTCGTCGCCGTGTGAGGTGACTCCGGGCGACGACAGGCGCGGGACGGAGCGGAATCCCTTGGCGTGAAGACCGGCGCGCAGGGCAGTACGACGCCGCACCGTCCCGTGCCGTCGGCCGGCTCCTGGCAGCCGTGCCGGCCTTCTTCGCGGGCACCCTGGAACGCATCGCGGACCCGGATCCGCCCGACGGATGCCTGGTGGCTCAGTCCGCCATGGCGATCCCGGTACCGAGCTCGGCCCTCGACGCGCGGCCCTCAGGGCGGACCCGACCGCCTTCCCGGCCCGTCGGCATCCGCGGCCGCGTCCTCACGCAGGCCCGCGCCGGCCGGGGTCAGCAGGCGGGCGAGGAAGGACCGGGTACGGACATGACCCGGCGCGCCGATCACTTGCGCCGGGGTGCCCTCCTCGACGATGACCCCGCCGTCCATGAAGACGACACGGTCCGCCACCTCCTCGGCGAAGCTCATCTCGTGGGTGACGACGAGCATGGTCATGCCCTCGTCGGCCAGTGAGCGCATCACGGCCAGGACGTCCCCCACCAGTTCCGGGTCGAGGGCGGAGGTGGGCTCGTCGAAGAGCATCAGCTCCGGGTCCATGGCCAGCGCCCGCGCGATGGCCACCCGCTGCTGCTGGCCGCCGGACAACTGCGCCGGGTAGGTGGACTCCTTGTCGGTCAGGCCCACCCGGGCCAGCCGTTCGCGGGCGATCCGGGCCGCCTCCGCCTTGTCGCGTCCCAGCACCCGTCGCTGTGGAAGCGTCAGGTTCTCCAGCACCGTGAGATGCGGGAAGAGGTTGAACGACTGGAAGACCATGCCGATCCGCCTGCGCACCCTGTCGATGTCCACATCCGGGTCGGTGACTTCGGTGCCGGCCACCGTGATCGTCCCCGAGGTCGGCTCCTCCAGCAGGTTCACACAGCGCAGCAGCGTGGACTTGCCCGAGCCGGACGGGCCGATGACGCACACCACCTCACCCCGGCCGACCGTGAAGTCGATGCCCGCGAGCACCTCCAGCTTGCCGAACGACTTGTGCAGGCCCCGCACTTCGATCGCCGGTGTGTTCACCGCCGCCTCGCCGTCCGCCACAGGAACGTCCTTCATCGCGTTCACCTCGCCCTCGCCGTACGCGCTTCGAGCCGCCGGACCAGATGGCCGAGCGGCAGGGTAATGATCAGATAGCAGAGTCCGGCGATGAGGATCGGGGTCAGGCTGCGATTCTGGTTCAGGGCATCCCGGCCGAACTTGGCCAACTCGTACTGGGAGAGCGACAGGCCCAGCAGATACACCAGGGACGAGTCCTTGGTCAGCAGGATCAGTTCATTGGTGAGCGGGGGCAGAACGATACGCAGGGCCTGCGGAATGATGATGGACACCATGGCCCGGCCCTGCGACATTCCGAGCGAACGCGCCGCTTCGGTCTGCCCCTTGGGGACCGCCTGGATTCCGGCCCGAATCGTCTCCGCCATGTAGGCGGCGCCGACGAGTCCCAGAGCCAGCATCACGGTCACGTACTGGTTGAGCGCCACCTGGAAGGCCAGCGGGACGCCGAATCCGAGGGCGATGAAGACCAGCAGAGTGGGAACCCCGCGGAAGAACTCGATATAGGCAACGGCCAGCCAGCGGTACGGAGGTACGTGCGACAGCCTCATCAGCGCGAGGACGAGTCCGGCAACCAGCCCGAAGCTGAAGCCGAGCAGCGTGTAGACGACGGTGTTGACGAGGGCGGTGGTGATGATGTCGGGGAACTGCGCCTTGGCCACGCCCACGTCGAAGAACGCCCGCCCGATCTCACCCCAGTCGGCGGCCAGGGCGACTACGAGCAGGACGGCGGCGAGGACAGCGTACTGAACACCCCGAATGGCGCGGGCCCGTTGTCGGCGTGATATCGGCATCGGTATGCGCTTCCTCACTTCTTGGGAGCGGCGGGGAACCACTTCTTGTAGATGCGGTCGTAGCTGCCGTCGGATTTCGCCTTACTGATGACTGAGTTGATCTCCTTTCTCAGGGCGTCATTTCCGGCACGGACCCCGATGCCGTACTTCTCGCCCGTATCGAACTCAGCGGTGACCTCGGTATCCGGGTTCTTCCGCACGTACTCGAAGAGCACACCGTTGTCGCCCACCGCGGCGTCGACCTGTCCGGTCTTCACGGCCGTGAGCAGCAGAGCCAGATCCTCGAACTGGACGGCGGTCACCCCCGGCGCGTGCTTCTGCGCGTACGTCTCTCCGGTGGTGCCCTGCTGGACTCCGAGCTTCTTGCCCTTGAGGGCGGCCAGCGAGGTGAAGGAAGAGCCCTTCTTGGCGATCAGGGCCTGCGTGGCGTCGAAGTAGCCGGCGGAGAAGTCCAGGTTCTTCGCACGCACCGGCGTGATCGTCATGCCCGCCGCGGCCAGATCGCATTTACGGGTGTTGAGGTCCTCCCCGCTCTGGATGCCCTCGAAGGGCGTGTCCACGATCTCCTGGGTGACCTTGAGCTTCTTGGCGACCAGGTCCACGAGGTCCACGTCGAAGCCGACGATGGCGTTGCCCTTGCGTATCTGGAAGGGCTCATAGGGCAGATGGGTGCAGGTCATGAGCTTGCCGGATTTCACCAACTCCACCTCTGTGCCGCCCGAAGCGGAGGGCTTGGTGCTCGTGCAGCCCGTGAGCACGGCAACGGCGGTCGCGGTGGCCAGAAGGCACAGCATGGAACGTTCGGACACGACATCTCCAAAGGGCGGTCGGCCAACGAACCCACTGCATGAGTGAGTTGGGCCGATCTTGTCACCGGAGGGGCGCGCTGTCGCCTGTTGGTGTCCGGGCCGCCGGCCCGCGGCCCGCGCGCACCCCGCACGGTCAGGGTCTCGGCAGCGCCCTGCGGGCCACGCGGCCCTCCGGGTCCGGGGTGGCCGCCGGGCAGCCGTCGCCCAGCGCCAGGTGGTCGAAGCCGGACACGCCGCGGGGGACGGCTCCGCGGATGGCCGCGCGTACGCGGCGTCCGCCCTCGACGGGGACCGGGACGACGTCACGCGGGTCGGCGGGACGGGTCGAGCGGCGCTGCGGCCACCAGGCGCACAGGCTCCCCGTGCGAGGGACGGCGGGACGGCGGCCGCCATGACGACGAGAGCGCTGCCCGTCTCGTCCCCGCCCCTGCCCTCCCGGCCGCGCGCGGCCGCCCCTCCTCGCATTCTCCCCCGGCACCACCGCCCGGCCAGGGCTCCCGACGGGCCCGCCCGGTAGAGTGTGCGAGTCGTCATCATGCCCGTTCAGGGGGAAGCCGGTGCGAATCCGGCGCTGACCATTCCCCAAGCTCTCGACTTCGCTCGAGCAGGGGAGACCCCATCCCGTGACCGCCCCCGGGCGGGAGTCTGAATGCCCTGTCCGTGTCGTGACCGGCTCGTGCCATCGGGACCCCGGTGGCCGGCACCGTCGAGGTATACGGAGCCGGAGCCCGGTGCCTGAGTGCGCCTGGGCCCGGTTCCCGCAGGAGAGGCCCCGCCCGCCATGACCGTACGCCGCAGCGCAGCCGCGCTCGCCGCCACCGCTGCCGTGCTCTGCGCGGCCGCAGCCCCGGCCGCGGTCGCGGTCGCCGCACCGTCCCCCTCCCCCTCGCCCTCCGCGGCGCTGCCCTCGGGGCTGTACGGCACGACGGACCCGACGTACGACGGGGTGTGGCGGCAGTCGCTGGCCTTCGTCTCGCAGCGGGCCGTGGGCGTCATGCCCGCCGCGAAGGCCGTGGACTGGCTGGTCGGGCAGCAGTGCGACAGCGGGGCGTTCCCCGCGTACCGCCCCGACCCCTCCGTGCCGTGCGACGCCAAGACCGCGATCGACACCAACGCGACGGCGGCCGCCGTGCAGGCGCTGCACGAGGTCGGCAAGCACCAGGAGCTCGTCGCCAACGGGCTCGACTGGCTGAAGTCCGTCCAGAACGAGGACGGCGGCTGGGGATACACCGCCGGCGGGCCCAGCGACGCGAACTCCACCTCGATCGTGATCGGCGCCCTCTCCCGCGCCGGCGAGCGGCTCGGGGACATCACGACGCACGGCGGCAAGACCCCCTACAACGCGCTGCTCAGCTTCGCCATCCCCTGCGGCGGCAAGGACGGCGGCGCCTTCGCCTACCAGCCCGACAAGGCCGGCAAGCTCGTCGCCAACGGCGACGCCACCGCCGCGGGCGTCCTCGCCGCACTCGGCAAGGGGCTCGTCGTCGGCGACACCGCCGCGGCCAAGGCGCCCACCTGCGAGAAGGGCAGCACCCCGCTCAGGCCGGAGCGGGCCGCCCAGAACGGCGCCCACTACCTCGCCGGGGCCCTCGCGAAGACCGGCCACCTCGACCAGCCGCCGATGCCGGGGGCCGAGGACAGTGCCCCGCAGCCCGACTTCGGCAACACCGCCGACGCGGTCGTCGCCCTGTCCGCCTCCGGGCACAAGGACAAGGCCGCCGCCTCCGTCGACTGGCTGGCGAAGAACTCCGCCGCCTGGGCCGAGCAGAGCGGCCCGGCCGCCTACGCCCAGCTGGTCATGGCCGCCCACTCCACCGGCGCCGACGTGCACGACTTCGGCGGCGCCGACCTCGTCACCCAGCTGAACTCGACCGGGCCCGCCCCCGCCTCCATTTCGACGCCGAAGCCGACCGCCACCCAGAACGAGGAGAAGAAGGACAGCGGCGACGGGGACGGGATCGGCGGCGTCTGGTGGTTCGTCGGGATCGGCCTCGCCGTCGGCGCGGGCGCCGGCTTCCTGATCAGCGGCCGCCGGAAGAACCAGCAGCTGTGAGGGGCTGCCGGGCCGCCGTGCTGCTGGTGGTCCTGGGCGCCGTCCTGGCCGTGCTCGGCACGGGTACGGCCCAGGCCGCCGGCTACCGCTACTGGTCCTTCTGGGAGGGTTCCGGCAGCGGGTGGGCGTACGCCACCCAGGGGCCGTCCCTGGTCCGGCCGGACGACGGTTCGGTGCAGGGCTTCCGGTTCGCCGTGAGCGCCGACTCGCAGGACGCGGCGAAGCCGCGCCGCTCCCCCGACTTCGGCGCGATCTGCGCCGGCACCCCGGCCCGGGGCGGCAGCAAGCGGATCGCGCTCGTCATCGACTCCGGCACCGCCGCCGACGCGCCGCAGGGCGAGACCCCGCCCGCGCCGCGCACCGCGTGCGCGCGGGTCCCGGAGGACGCCAGCAGCGCGGAGGCCCTCGCGTCGGTGGCCAAGCCGCTGCGTTACGGGAGTGACGCGCTGCTCTGCGCGATCTCCGGCTACCCGGTCGCGGGCTGCGGTGAGCAGGTCTCGGGAACCACCGGCACCGAGAGCGGCCGGGCGACCGCGGACCCGTCCGCGCCCACGTCGGCCTCCTCCTCCGCCAGCGGCGGCGGCTCCGGCGGCAGCGGTCCGTCCGCCGGGGTGCTGTTCGGGGTCGGCGCCGTCCTCCTGCTCGGTATCGCCGCAGTCGCACAGGCCCGCCGCCGCCGCGGATGAACGGCTCGACGGACGGCACCGGGAGCGCCCCGGCGGCCGTCGCCCCGGCCCCGGTCTGGCGCGCCCCCGCCGCGACCCGGAGCAACGCGCTGCCCGCCGGGGCCTGGTGGCTGTGGGCGCTGGGGCTCGCCACCGCCGCGTCCCGGACGACCAATCCGCTGCTGCTCGGCCTGCTGGTGGGCGTGGCGGGTTACGTGGTGGCCGCGCGCCGCACGGACGCGCCGTGGGCCCGGTCGTACGCGGCGTTCATCAAGATCGGGCTGTTCGTCATCGGGGTGCGGCTGCTGTTCTCGGTCTTCCTCGGCTCACCGATCCCCGGTACGCACGTGGTGTTCACCCTGCCCGAGGTGCCGCTGCCCCACTGGGCGAAGGGCGTGCGGATCGGCGGCCGGGTCACCGCCGAGCAGCTGCTGTTCGCGCTGTACGACGGGGCGAAGCTGGCCACCCTGCTGATCTGCGTCGGCGCGGCGAACTCGCTCGCCAATCCGGCCCGGCTGCTGAAGTCGCTGCCCGGTGCGCTGTACGAGGCCGGGGTGGCGGTCGTCGTCGCGATGACGTTCGCGCCGAACCTGGTCGCCGACGTGGTGCGGCTGCGCACCGCCCGGCGGCTGCGGGGCCGGGCGACCGGCGGGGTCGCGGCCGTGCTCCAGATCGGGCTGCCGGTCCTGGAGGGCGCGCTGGAGCGGTCGGTCGCGGTGGCCGCCTCGATGGACGCGCGCGGCTACGGGCGTACCGCCCAGGTGCCCGCCGCCGTCCGGCACACCACGAACGTCCTCACCCTGGGCGGGCTGCTCGGGGTCTGTGCCGGCACGTACGGGCTGCTGGCCGCGCAGGGCGCGGTGTACGGGCTGCCGCTCCTGATCGCCGGGCTGGTGGCGGCGATGGCCGGGCTGCGGCTCGGCGGGGCGCGTTCGGTGCGGACCCGCTACCGGCCCGACCGGTGGGGCGTACGGGCCTGGCTGGTCGCCGGCTCGGGTGCGGCGGTCGCGGTCGCGATGATCCGGGCGGGCGCCGTGGATCCGGCGGCGCTGCACCCCGGGGTCGTACCGCTGACCGCGCCGGTGCTGCCGCTGTGGCCCGCGGCCTCGGTGCTGATCGGTCTGCTGCCCGCGCTGGTCGCGCCCGTCCCGCCTTCCCCCACAGGCTTCGAGGAGCAGGTGTGATCCGGTTCGACGATGTTTCGGTGCGGTACGAGGGGGCCGGTCGCCCCGCCCTGTCGGGGGTCGATCTGACCGTTCCCGAGGGTGAGCTGGTGCTGCTCGTCGGCCCCTCGGGCGTCGGCAAGTCGACATTGCTGGGTGCGGTGTCGGGGCTCGTGCCGCACTTCACCGGGGGCCGGCTGACCGGCCGGGTCACCGTGGACGGGCGCGACACCCGTACGCACAAGCCCCGCGAGCTGGCCGATCTGGTCGGCACGGTGGGCCAGGACCCGCTCTCCCACTTCGTGACCGACACGGTCGAGGACGAGCTGGCGTACGGCATGGAGTCGCTGGGCCTGGCCCCGGACGTGATGCGGCGGCGGGTCGAGGAGACCCTCGACCTGCTGGGCCTGGCCGGGCTGCGGGACCGGCCGATCGCCACGCTCTCCGGCGGCCAGCAGCAGCGGGTCGCGATCGGCTCGGTCCTCACCCCGCACCCCCGGGTGCTGGTCCTGGACGAGCCGACGTCCGCGCTGGACCCGGCGGCGGCCGAGGAGGTCCTCGCGGTGCTCCAGCGGCTCGTCCACGACCTGGGCACGACGGTCCTGATGGCCGAGCACCGGCTGGAGCGCGTCGTGCAGTACGCCGACCAGGTCGTCCTGCTGCCCGCGCCGGGCGCCGCCCCCGTGATGGGCGCCCCCGCCGATGTGATGGCCCTCTCGCCGGTGCATCCGCCGGTCGTGGCGCTGGGGCGCCTCGCGGGCTGGCACCCGCTGCCGCTCTCGGTACGGGACGCCCGGCGGCGGGCCGCCGGAATGCGCGAGGCGCTGGCGGGCGAGCGGCCCGGACCGGTCTCCGGCCCGGCCGGGCCCCGGCTGCCGGCCGGAACGGGCCCCGCGCCCCGCCCCGCCGCCCGGCGCTCCGGCCTGGCCAGGCTCCTCGGGCGCGGCCCGCGGGAGACCGCCGCGCCAGGACCGGTCACCGACACCACCACCCGCATCGAGCGCCTGGGGGTGCGGCGCGGCCGGATCGAGGCGCTGCGCCGGGTCACACTCACCGTCGCGCCCGGCGAGACCGTCGCGCTCATGGGACGTAACGGCGCGGGCAAGTCCACCCTGCTCGCCGCCTTGGTGGGCATGGTCGAGCCCACCTCCGGGAGCGTCCTGGTCGGCGGCCGGACCCCGCACCGCACGCCGCCGCGCGAGATGGTGCGCCGGGTCGGCCTCGTACCGCAGGAGCCGCGCGACCTGCTGTACGCGGACACGGTCGCCGCCGAGTGCGCGGCGGCGGACGCCGACGCGGGCGCCGCGCCGGGCAGCTGCCGGGCCCTGGTGTCCGAGCTGCTGCCCGGCGTACCGGACGACACCCACCCCCGTGATCTCTCCGAGGGCCAGCGCCTCGCCCTGGCCCTCGCCCTCGTACTCACCGCCCGGCCGCCGCTGCTCCTCCTGGACGAGCCGACCCGGGGCCTGGACTACGCGGCGAAGGCCCGGCTCGTCGGGGTGCTGCGCGCGCTGGCGGCCGAGGGCCACGCGATCGTGCTGGCCACCCATGACGTGGAGCTGGCCGCCGAGCTGGCGCACCGGGTGGTGATCCTGGCCGACGGCGACGTGGTGGCGGACGGGCCGACCCCGGAGGTCGTGGTGTCGTCCCCGGCGTTCGCCCCGCAGATCTCGAAGATCCTCGCCCCGCAGGAGTGGCTCACCGTGTCCCAGGTGGGCGCGGCGCTGGGGGGTGGGGCGTGAGCGGCACGACGGGCCGGGGCGCCCGGCCGGTGCGGCTCGGGCCGCGGGCCGTCGCCGCACTGGTGCTGATCAGCGCGATCGGGGTGGTCGCCTTCGGCTGGCCGCTGCTGGCCGGGGCCGATTCGGGTCTCGCGCATGCGCAGGACGCGCCGTGGCTGTTCGCCGCGCTGCTGCCGCTGCTGGTCGGGGTGGTGGTCGCGATGATCGCGGACGCCGGGCTCGACGCGAAGGCGGTGGCGATGCTGGGGGTGCTGGCCGCGGTCGGTGCGGCGCTGCGTCCGCTGGGGGCGGGCACGGCGGGGCTCGAGCCGATGTTCTTCCTGATGGTGCTGAGCGGGCGGGTGCTGGGGCCGGGCTTCGGCTTCGTGCTCGGCTCGGTGACGATGTTCGCGTCCGCGCTGCTGACCGGCGGGGTGGGTCCGTGGATGCCGTTCCAGATGCTGTCGATGGGCTGGTTCACGATGGGCGCGGGCCTGCTGCCCGCACCGGACCGGCTGCGCGGGCGGGCCGAGCTGCTGATGCTGGCGGGCTACGGGGCGGTCGCGGCGTTCGCGTACGGGACGGTCATGAATCTGTACGGCTGGACCATCGTGCCGGGCCTCGGTTCGGGGATCTCCTTCCATCCGGGTGACCCGCTGGGCGACAACCTGGTGCGCTTCCTCGCCTACTGCACGGCCACCTCGGCCGGCTGGGACCTGGGCCGGGCCGTGCTCACCGTCGTACTGACGCTGACGGTCGGGGCGGCGCTGCTGAAGGCGCTGCGCCGGGCCACCAGGCGCGCCGCCTTCGAGGCCCAGGTCACATTCGACGTCCCGGGCGAGTGAGGGCACCCACAGGACCTTGGTCCTGTACGAAGCGGAATAGGAGCCGTCACGCGGGGTGCGGTGGCCCCTCGATATCCCCTCCGACCTGCTATGAAGCGTTTTGGGGTGGTTCAGGACCTTCGGTCCTGGGTGCGATGCGGGGTCGTAACGGGGGTCGTTGCGGTCGTTGAACGGCGCCGCTAACACTGGTTGACGTCGCCGAGCACCGCAGCGTCCACCGGATACGGACAGCGGTCAACGAGCACCGGGCCAGGCAGGATTCGGACCGGCAGGCGGCCCATCCGTTCCCGACGTTAGGTTCAATGTGTCGTTCGCCAGCACCCTTGTCGCCAAGCCCCGCAACGCCCGTCGCAAGACCGTCATGGCCGGCGCCGCCGTCCTCCTGAGCGTCGGCGGTGTGGCCGTGGGCGCGACCTCAGCCATGGCGGCCCCGTCCGCCGCGCCGGCGTCCGCCGGCGGCAGTGCCCAGGACGCGGCCAGGCAGATGATCGGTGACGACGCGCAGTTCCAGTGCTTCAGCAACATCGTCAGCCACGAGAGCGGCTGGAACCCGAGCGCGACCAACGCCTCCTCCGGCGCCTACGGCCTGGTCCAGGCCCTGCCCGGTTCGAAGATGGCGTCCGCCGGCTCCGACTGGCAGACCAACGCCTCCACCCAGATCAAGTGGGGCATGGACTACATGAACTCCCGCTACGGCAGCCCGTGCGGCGCCTGGTCGTTCTGGCAGTCCAACAGCTGGTACTGAGCCGGCCCGGACTCCGTCCGCCGGTGAACCCGACAGCCCCGACCGCGACGCGGCCGGGGCTGTCGGCGTGCGCGCCCGGGATCAGTGCCGGGCCGACTCGGCGTCGAACCAGCGCACGATCTGCGGACCCGACTTCAGGTACGTCTCGTTGTGGCTGGTCGACCCTTGGTCGATCACGGGCGCCCGGACACCCCGCTTCGCCAGGTCGGCCGCGCAGTTGCGGGCGTTGGCGATGGGTACGTCGGTGTCGCCCGACGAGGAGTAGAGCCGCACCGGGACGTCCGGCTTCCAGGCGCAGTTGCCGTCCTGGGCGCGGACGGCGTCGAGCAGGGCGCCGGCCGGGTGCTGGATCGCCTCGTAGTAGTCGTCCGTGAGCAGTTCCTCCAGCGTCCCGGGCAGCGACATGAAGATCTCCTCCTCCGTGTGGCCGGAGTCGAAGAGGCCCTCGACGATGTCCGCGTAGGGATCCCGGAAGGCCTCGGAGGCGTCCTTCCAGAGCGGGTGGATCCGGTTCTGCGCGGTGAGGAAGTACGTCATGTAGAAGAGGGCGCTGGTGTCGTTGATGCTGCCGTCGAAGGTGCCGGGCATCTCGGCGTGCTCGATGTCGTACGGTCCCGAGACGGGGGCCAGGGCCCGCAGGGTGAAGCGCCGGTCGGCGCCGCCCTCAAGGGCCTTGCCGAGCGCCATGGCGACCTGGCCGCCCTGCGAGAAGCCGCTCGCGTACACGTCGCCGGTGAGCGGCCGGTCCAGCCGCTGGGCGGCGGTGCGCGAGGCTCGGAGCATGTCGAGCGTCGCGGTGACGGCGGACCGGGTGTCCATGTACGGGTGGAATCCGGGCCCCTTGCCGAGCCCCAGGTAGTCCGGCGCGGCCACCGCCCGCCCGGCCGAGGCCTGGAGGTAGGCGGCGTAACGGCCGGAGTCCTCGCCGACCGAGGGCGCGTAGTCGCGGTGGACCATCGTGCCGTGGGTGTCGGAGACCAGGTCCAGCCGGTGCGCGCCGCCCTCGGGGAGCACGAGGAGGCCGGTGGCGGTGGTGGGAGCGCCCTGCGGGGTGACGGTGCGGTAGGTGAGGCGGTAGGCCAGGACACCGTGCCGGACGGTGGCCGTGTCCATGCCCGCCGTGGCGAGGAAGTCCGCGACGCCCGCCCGGCCGACGCGGGCCACCGGGGTGAGGGCGAGGAGTCCGCCGCGCCCGTCGTGGTGGGCGGCGGCGGGTGCGGACGTGTGGCGCTCCGGGGCCTGGCGGCCGGGCCCGGCATGCCCGGCCGCCGCGGCGGGAACCGTGCCCAGTGCGGCGAGGACCACCACGGTCGCGGCGGCCAGGAGGCGTCGAGTGGCGCTCGTCCGGGCGGAGTTGCTCGCGTTGTTTTCCATGACCATGAATCTAGGCAGCCGGGGACGCCGCCGACATCCGCGTACGCCCCCGCACCGGGGTGCACTTGACCGCACCATCGGGCCGGGGGTCGGCCCCCGCGCGGCCCGACCGGGCCGGCGCTACAACCGCTGGATGATCGTCCCGGTGGCCAGCGCCCCGCCCGCGCACATGGTGATCAGCGCGAACTCCTTGTCCTGGCGCTCCAGTTCGTGCAGGGCCGTGGTGATCAGCCGGGCCCCGGTGGCGCCGACCGGGTGGCCGAGCGCGATGGCGCCGCCGTTCACGTTGACCTTCGCGAGCCCGTCGAGGTCCCGTTCGAAGACCTGGGCCCAGCTCAGGACCACCGAGGCGAAGGCCTCGTTGATCTCCACGATGTCGATGTCCTTGAGCGACATCCCGGCCTTGCCGAGCACCGCGCGGGTGGCGTCCACGGGGCCGTCGAGGTGGAAGTGCGGGTCGGAGCCGACCAGCGCCTGGGCCACGATCCGGGCCCTCGGCTTGAGCTTGAGGGCGCGCGCCATGCGCTTGGACGCCCACATGATCGCGCAGGCGCCGTCGGATATCTGCGAGGAGTTGCCCGCGGTGTGGATGGCGGTGGGCATCACCGGCTTGAGGCCGGCGAGCCCCTCCGTCGTGGTGTCGCGCAGCCCCTCGTCCCGGTCGACCAGCCGCCACATGCCCTGCCCGGCGGCCTGTTCCGCCTCGGTGGTGGGCACCTGGACGGCGTAGGTCTCGCGTTTGAAGCGCTCCTCGGCCCAGGCGGCGGCCGCCCGCTCCTGGGAGACGAGGCCGAGCGCGTCGACGTCCCTGCGGGTGAGGCCGCGCTTGCGGGCGATGCGCTCGGCGGCCTCGAACTGGTTGGGCAGGTCGACGTTCCACTCGTCGGGCCACGGCTTGCCGGGACCGTGCTTGGAGCCGCTGCCGAGCGGCACCCGCGACATCGCCTCGACCCCGCAGCTGATGCCGACGTCGATGACCCCGGCCGCGATCATGTTGGCGACCATGTGGGAGGCCTGCTGCGAGGAGCCGCACTGGCAGTCCACGGTCGTCGCGGCGGTCTCGTACGGTAGCCCCACGGTGAGCCAGGCGTTGCGCGCGGGGTTCATGGACTGCTCGCCGGCGTGGGTGACGGTGCCGCCGACGATCTGTTCGACGCAGTCGGCGTGGATGCCGGTCCGGCCGAGAAGTTCACGGTAGGTCTCACCCAGCAGATAGGCGGGGTGCAGATTGGCGAGCGCGCCTCCGCGCCTGCCGATGGGAGTGCGTACGGCTTCGACGATGACGGGTTCCGCGGCCATGAGCTCGTCCTCTCCTCACACTTCCGCAGAGGCGTCCCGGCGCCCACGGAAGGAACTAGTACGCGTTCTAGTTCTTCGTGCAGTCTTATGAGGATTACCCCCGGTACGCAAGGGGCTTGCACGGACCTTGCCCATGCTTCACCGCCAGCACCCACCACAAACCGGCCTGGTTCACGGATGCTTCACGCAACAGATCGGGCCACACCCCTTGTCAGTTGTAGAACTCGTTACTACCTTTCGGGCAACTTCTGATGGGTCGTCAGACATCGATCGGGCGGCTCTCGGACCGACCTGGAGTTGCCGATGCCCTGCCCCCATCTGCCCGAAGGGTTCGACTTCACCGATCCCGATCTGCTCCAATCACGCATCCCGCACCCGGAGTTCGCCCGGATGCGCGAGACCGCGCCGGTCTGGTGGTGCACCCAGCCCGCCGGCATCTCCGGCTTCGACGACGAGGGTTACTGGGTCGTCACCCGGCATGCGGACGTCAAGTACGTGTCGACCCATCCCGAGCTGTTCTCGTCGAACACCAACACCGCGGTCATCCGCTTCAACGAGACGATCAGCCGCGAGCAGATCGACGTCCAGAAGATGATCATGCTGAACATGGACCCGCCCGAGCACACCCGGGTCCGCCAGATCGTCCAGCGGGGCTTCACCCCGCGCGCCGTCCGCTCGCTGGAGCAGGCGCTGCGCAGCCGGGCCCGCTCGATCGCCGAGACGGCGCTGGCCGCCGCGGACGACGACGGCTCCTTCGACTTCGTCAACAACATCGCCGTCGAACTGCCGCTCCAGGCCATCGCCGAGCTGATCGGCGTACCGCAGGAGGACCGCAGCAGGATCTTCGACTGGTCCAACAAGATGGCCTCGTACGACGATCCGGAGTACGCGATCACCGAGGAGATCGGCGCCGAGGCGGCCATGGAGCTGGTCTCGTACTCGATGAACCTCGCGGCGGCGCGCAAGGAGTGCCCGGCCAAGGACATCGTCTCCCAGCTGGTCGCGGCGGAGGGCGAGGGCAACCTGCTTTCGGACGAATTCGGCTTCTTCGTCATCCTGCTCGCCGTGGCCGGAAACGAGACCACCCGCAACGCGATCAGCCACGGGATGCACGCCTTCCTCACCCACCCCGAGCAGTGGGAGCTGTACAAGCGCGAGCGGCCGAGGACGACCGCCGAGGAGATCGTCCGCTGGGCGACACCGGTGGTCTCCTTCCAGCGGACCGCCACCCAGGACCTCGAACTGGGCGGGCAGCAGATCAAGAAGGGCGACCGGGTCGGGATGTTCTACTCCTCGGCCAACAACGACCCCGAGGTCTTCGAGAGTCCGGAGGAGTTCGACATCACCCGCGATCCCAACCCGCACCTCGGCTTCGGCGGCGGCGGTCCGCACTTCTGCCTGGGCAAGTCCCTCGCCGTCATGGAGATCGACCTGATCTTCAACGCCGTCGCCGACGTGCTGCCCGATCTGCGCCTGGTGGGCGATCCGCGACGGCTGCGGTCGGCCTGGCTGAACGGCATCAAGCAGCTCCAGGTGAGCACCACGAACGCCTGAGCTCCGCGGCCCCGAACGTCCGTCCGCCCCCCGCACGGGTGCCGGACGGGCGTGACGGGATCATGGTGGTATGCATGCCCTGCTCTCCGCCTTCGCGCCCATCTGGCTGCTGACCGCCGCCGGTTACGCGGTCGGCAGCAGCGGTCTGCTCGGGGTGCACGCCGAAGCGGTACTCGGCCGGTTCGTCTTCCATGTGGCCATGCCGGCCGCTCTGTTCGGCATGGTGTCGGGGTCCCGGCCCGCCGACTTCGCCCATCTGTCGGTGGTGGCGTTCGGGGCGGCCACGGCGCTGGTGTCCGCTCTGGGGTACGTGGTGGCCCGGCGGTTCTTCGGCCGGGGGCGGGCCGACGCGGCGGTCGGCAGCATGGCCTCCGGCTACGTCAACTCCGCCAACCTCGGCATCCCGGTGGCGGTACGGGTGCTCGGTGACGCCTCGTTCGTCGCGCAGGTCATCCTGTTCCAGGTACTGCTGGTCTCACCGGTGATCCTGACCCTGCTGGACTCGGGGACCCGGGCGGCCGGCGGACCGGGCGGCGGGCGTCCGGGCGGCGGTCTGCGGCGGATGCTCACCATGCCGGTCCGCAATCCGGTCATCATGGCGTCGCTGCTCGGGGTCGCCGTCTCCGCCGCCGGGCTGCGGCTGCCGGCCGCCCTCACCCACTCCTGCGACCTGCTGGGCGCCGCGGCCGTGCCGACGGCGCTGGTCACGCTGGGCCTGTCGCTGCACGGCGGCCCCCGCAGCGGGGGCGAAGGGGTGCCGGAGGCAGGCGGGCGGGGCGCGGGCAGGGCCGAGGTCGGGGTCGCGGTCGCGCTGAAGACGCTCGCGCAGCCCCTGGTCGCCTTCCTCGTCGCCGGTCCGCTCCTGGGGCTGTCGGACCACCAGGTGCTGGCCGTGGTGCTCTGCTCGGCGCTCCCGACGGCTCAGAACGCCTTCATCTACGCCCGTGAGTACGGCCTGGACACCGCGCTCGCCCGCAATGCCGTGGTGGCCTCCACGGTCGTGTCGATGCTCACGCTGTCCTTCGCCGCCTGGGCCCTGGGGCCGGGCGGCTGAACCGTTCGAGTGGCGGGCGGGGCCGGGTGGACGCGGCCGCCGGTGGCTACGGCTTGCCGGCCACCGCCCCGCCGTCCACCTTCGGCTCCGGAAGCGGCTCCGGTTCCGGGCGCTGTTCCGGCTCAGGGGCTGGTTCCGCCTTCCCGGCCCGCCCTGCCTTCCCGGCGTTCGCGGCCTTCGCCGCCGGTTCCTGGAGCCGGCGCGGTCCGGACAGCACGTGGGTCAGCCCGAAGCCGAGCGCGACCACCGCGGCGCCGCCCACCGCGTCGAGCACCCAGTGGTTGCCCGTCGCGATGATCGCGGAGACCGTGAACAGCGGGTGCAGCACACCGAGGAGCTTCATCCAGACCTTCGGGGCGAGCATCACGATCACCACACCGCACCACAGCGACCAGCCGAAGTGCAGCGAGGGCATCGCGGCGTACTGGTTGGTCACCCCGGTCAGCGTGCCGTAGTCGGGCTTCGCGAAGTCCTGGACGCCGTGGACGGTGTCGATGAAACCGAGCCCCGGCATCAGCCTCGGCGGGGCCAGCGGGTAGAGCCAGAACCCGACCAGGGCCAGCACCGTGGCGAACCCGATGGAGCTGCGGACCCAGCGGTAGTCCGCGGGGCGGCGCACGTACAGCACGGCGAGGATCGACAGCGGCACGATGAAGTGGAACGTCGAGTAGTAGTAGTCGAAGAAGTCCCGCAGCCAGCCGGCCTTGACGACCGCGTGGTTGGCCCAGTGCTCGATGTCGATGTGCAGCCACTGCTCGGCCGCGTGGATCTGCCGGCCGTGGTGCTCGGCGGTGGCGCGGCCGGCCGTCGCGGCCAGCCTGACGTGCTGGTAGGCCGAGTAGACGACCCTGATCAGCAGGAGTTCCAGCAGCAGGTTGGGCCGGCTGAGCACCCGCCGCCAGAACGGCAGCAGCGGCACCCTGCTCCAGCGGGCCGGGACCGGGGCCGCGTAGTCGGTCGGGACGGGCTGCTGCCAGTACGGCGAGGTGCGCGGCAGGAACGGGGCGGCGCACGCGGCACCGAGCGCGGCGATCAGCAGCACGTTGTCGCGTACCGGGAACATCGCCTCGATGTTCGGCAGCAGCATCTTGCCGGGCAGTGTGATCACGAGGACCACGACGGCCGGCCACACCATCCGGTCCGAGGCACGCGTGCCGACCCGGCCGACCACCGCGAGCAGCACCCACAGCAGCTGGTGCTGCCAGGCGGTCGGCGACACGGCGACGGCGACGCAGCCGGTGACGGCCACGGCGAGCAGCAGCTGGCCGTCGTGTGCGTACCGGGCGGCGCGGCGCAGACCGACGAAGCAGACGGCGGCCGCCAGCACGAGGAAGAGCGCGATCTCCAGCGGGCCCTCAAGGCCGAACCGGAGCAGCGCGCCGTGCAGGGACTGGTTGGCGAGGCTGTCGGCCTGGTCGCCGAGGCCGGCCCCGGCGACGTGGTGCACCCAGTACGTCCAGGAGTCGTGCGGCATCGCCGCCCAGGCCAGTGCCGTGCAGGCGGCGAACGCGGCGCCACCGGTCACGGCGGCCCGGCGTCTGTCGGTCAGCCAGAGCAGCGCGGCGAACAGCAGCACGGTCGGCTGGAGCGCGGCGGCGATGCCGATCAGGACGCCCGAGGCACGCTCCCCGCGGACCACGAAGCAGCCGACGAGCACCAGGAGGACCGGCAGGATGCTGGTCTGGCCCAGGTAGAGGGCGTTGCGGACCGGCAGCGAGAGCATCAGCAGGGTGATCGCGACGGGCGCGGCGTACAGCGCCGTGCGCCGGTTGACCGGGCCCGGCAGGGCGCGCGCCACGATGACTCCGAGGGCGGCGACGAGGAGCAGCGAGCCGAAGGTCCAGGCGACCCCGAGGCTCTGTTCGGCGCTCCTGGTGAGCGGCTTGAGCACCAGCCCGGCGAAGGGGGTTCCGGTGAACCGGTCGGTGTCGTACAGCGAGCCCGTCACATGAAGCACACCGTTCTCACCGGTCCAGGTCTCCAGATCGGTGAGCCGTTCGCCAGGCGGCTGCCGCAGCACCACCGCCATCTGCCGTACGGCCAACGCGGCCACAACCAGCCAGAGAACCACCCGGGCCGCCCCGGTCCTCGTCTCTGTCGTCGCATCTCCGCGCACACTGTGCTCCGCATTCGCCACGCTGCGCCGACCCTCCCGCCGTCTTGTGCCGGCCCTCGATTCGGGCATGCTGTGAAACCTTCGCATTGCGCTATGAGGTAGACACAATCAACCCCCTCTTCGCCTGACTGTCATCCGGCTTTTGTCCGAAAGAATGCTCGGCGGTCCGGCCGGGCCGGTGCCGGGTGGCCGGAACCGGCCCGGCCGCCCCCACGTCTGAGCCCGTATCCAGTGCCTACGGGGGAGGAACCGGCATGCGGTGGGCGGGGACGGATCAAGGGGTGCGGGCCGGGTCGCGTGCGTGGGCGGTCCGCGCGCTGTCACTGGTCATGATGCTGGTGTCGCTGCAGATCGGCTCGCTGATAGCCCCGGCGTACGCCTGCGGCTGCGGAGCGATGGTGGTGGACCGGAACAGCCAGGTCTCGGTCGAGCGGGAGACCTCCGTGGTCAGCTGGTCGGGTGGCGCCGAGCAGATCGTGATGCAGCTCACCGTGCGCGGGAACGCGCCGGACGCGGCGTGGATCATGCCCGTGCCGCACCGCGCCACGGTCGAGCTGGGTGACGCCTCCCTCTTCTCCGAGCTCGAAACCCTCACCGCGCCGGTCCGCGAGACCCGGCACTACTTCTGGCCACACGCCGACGACTGGCCGTTCGGCGCTTCGGGCAACTCCTCCGGGGACTCCGCCGCCCCCTCGGCCACCGCACCCGTCGGGGTGGTGGGCCGGGAGCGGCTCGGCCCGTTCGACGTGGCCCGGCTGACCGCGACGGATCCCGCGGCCCTGGAGGGCTGGCTGACGGACAACGGCTTCGAGCTCCCGGACCGGCTGTCGACGGCGCTGCGGCCCTACGTCGAGCAGAAGTGGGAGTACGTGGCGATCCGCCTCGCCCCGCAGCAGAAGGGCGGCCGGCTGCTCGGCCGGCTCGACCCGCTGCGGCTGCGTTTCGCCAGCGACGAGCCGGTCTACCCGATGCGGCTGTCCCGGCTCGCCACGACGCCGCAGTCGCTGGGGCTCTACGTACTGGCGGCGCACCGGATGGAGCCCCGTGGCCGGATCGGCGGGCCTGCGCCGCACGTGACGTACGCGGGACGGGTCGACGCCGGGCGGGACGGCGGCGATCACCCGGTGCTGGACAGGCTGACGGGCGGGAAGCCGGTGTTCCTCACGGCGATCAGCCAGTCCTTCCCCCGGCCCGAGCTGATCGACGGCGACCACCACCTGCGGGCGACGGCCGCCGACACCCCGTACCGGACGACGTACTACCGCGACGAGATGCTGACCGCGGGGCCCGTACCGGCCTGGGTACTGACGCTGCTCGGTGCCGTGGCGGCGGCGGTCGCGGCGGCGGTGCTGGTGGCGCGGGCCAGGCGGCGACGCCCTGTGACACCGCCGCCGCCCGTCCTCGCGCCGCCACCGCTGCGGTGAGCGCGGGACGCCGCCGGGCTCAGTCCTCCTCGGCCGGGATGTCCGCCTGCCAGCCCGTGAACAGCGGGACCTCGCCACTGCCGTCCAGGACCACGATCCCGAACGGGCGGTCGAAGGCGATGTGCAGGTAGCGCCGCTGCACGGGCGGCGCGCCCCCCGGTGCGGCGATGACGGTCACCGCCGCGGCCTCCACACCTTCCTCCGCGACCTTCACCACGGCCTCCTGCACCACCTGGGAGATCATGAGCGGCTCGGGCGAGATCCACCCGAAGTCCGCGAGGGGAGTCGTGGCGACCCGGATCCCGAGCGCCGCCAGCTGCCCGGTCACCTGAACGTTCGTGCGCAGGGTGAATCGCGGGACCTCGATACGCAGGACGTCCGTGTCCAGCGGAGTGCGCAGCTCCTGCGGTGCCCATCCCGCAGGCAGTACGTCCGCCGCTCCCGCGCCCGGCGCCCCCAGCACCAGCCGGACCCGGGCCGGGGCGCCGCCGGTGCGCTCGGTGCGGCAGCGCAGCTCGACGACCTGGGTGCCGCGCACCGTCCAGCCGTCCCACGGCGCACGTGCGGCGCACATGGTCGGCACCGCGCGCCGCACCCCGGCCGCGTCGGTGAACGGCAGGTCGCAGGTTTCCTCGGGATCGAACGGCTGGTCCCACCGCGCCTTCAGCGCCAGTACGTTGGCGAGCACCAGCAGCATCTCGTCGCTGATGTCCAGCGGCAGCCGCTCGATCAGTCCGCCGGTGGCCTCCCGCACCCAGGCGTCGACCCCGGTGGTGTCCATCGGCCCGAAGCCGATGTCGGCCAGCGCCTCCCGGTACTCGCGGTAGACCGGCACCCGGGTCCACACCCGGGTCGCCACCCCCAGCGCGTCGGTGGCCGCCAGCTCGCGCACCCGGGCCGTCACCGCGTCGGCGGCCTGCCGCTCCGCCACCCCCAGCACCGCTCGCAGCTCCTCGGCGGTCTCCCCGCGAGCCCCCGCCGCGACCACGGCCAGGGCCAGCCAGAGCCCGGCCGGCGAGCAGACGAAGCTCCCGCCGCCCGGCCCGGCCAGCTCCCGTATCCACCGCTCACCGAGCCGCTGGACCGCCCCGGCCCCCGTCGTCGATCCCGTCTCCTGTGCCACCGATGCCCCCTGCACCAAATTCGCTTTTCCGCACGGTTGTGCGGAAGACAGAATGAACCAATGACGTGGACCGTGACGCCCGAACGCTTCGACTCCCCCGATGCCGCACTGCTGCGCCGGGACTACTACGACGAGGTCGCCAGCCGTTACTGGGAGCGGCCGGCGACCCCCGAGGAGATCGACGAGGGCCTCACCGACGACGGCGCCGAGCTGCTGGTCCCGCCGACCGGTGAGTTCGTCGTGGGGCGCTTCGGCGGGCGGGCGGCGGCCTGTGCCGGGCTGGTCGTGAAGGGCGACGGGATCGCGGAGCTGACCCGGGTGTTCGTACGGCCGCAGGCGCGCGGCACGGGCGGTGGCGGGCTGCTGCTCGCGGCGGTCGAGAGCCGGGCGCGGGCCCTCGGCATCCGGCAGGTCCGGCTCGACACCCGTAACGACCTGGTCGAGGCGCGCGGGCTGTACGCGAAACACGGCTATCTGGAGGTCCCGGCGTTCCACCACCGCCAGTACGCCGAGCACTGGTTCGCCAAGGAGCTCGGCGCCACCGTGTGACGGGCGCCGGCGCTCAGGCCTGGTGGTCGCGCCTCGGCTCGGGGCTGTGCGGCCGCTCCTTGCTCGATCCGCTCGTCTCGGCGGTCAGCTCCGACACCAGGGCGACCAGGTCGGTGGGCCGGTCGGGGCCCCACCAGTCGCCCAGCAGCTCCGCAAGGGACTCCTCCCGGGCGTGCGAGAGCTTCACGACGGCCTCCGCGCCGGGCTCGGTGAGCACCAGCTGCACGCCCACCCGGCGGGCCAGCCCGCGTTCCTCCAGTTGCCGGCCCGCCTCGCTGACCACCCGCAGCGGCACCGGAGCGATCTCGGCGAGCCGGGCGGGCTCCACGGTGCCGTGCCGTTTGATGCGCAGCAGCATCCAGCTCGCGGCGGGCAGCAGGTCGAGCCCGGCCTTCTCGGTGATCTTCACGTAGACCTCCCGGCGCCCCTCCCTGGTGGCCAGCACCGAGAGGGCGCGGGCACATTCGTCGTACGAGGACCGCTCGACCGGGTTGGACGCCAGGGTCTCGCTGGGGTCGGGGGCGGTCACCGAGCCCCGCAGCTTGTCCTCCTTGAGCAGCCAGGCGAAGACGAAGGCGATCAGGACGACGGGGGCCGCGTACAGGAACACGTCGGTGATCGACGTCGAGTACGCGTGGACCACCGGTCCCCGGAGCGTGGGGGGCAGCTGGCCGATGGCCCGCGGGTCGGCGGACAGGCTGTCCGCGTTGACCCCCGGCGGCAGGGTGCGGCCGGAGAGTGCCGCTTCGAGCTTGTCGGTGAGGCGGTTGGTGAAGATGGTGCCGAAGATGGCGACGCCGAACGAGGCGCCGATGGACCGGAAGAAGGTCGCCCCCGAGGTGGCGACGCCGAGGTCCCGGTAGCTCACGGCGTTCTGCACGATCAGGACCAGGACCTGCATCACCAGTCCGAGTCCCGCGCCGAAGACGAAGAAGTAGAGGCTCATCTCCAGGGTGCTGCTGTTCTCCGTGAGCCGGTGCAGGAGCAGCAGGCCGATCGCGGTGATGCCGGTGCCGAGGATCGGGAAGATCTTCCAGCGGCCGGTACGGCTGACGATCTGGCCGGACCCGGTCGAGGTGAGGAGCAGGCCGAACACCATCGGGAGCATGTGGACGCCGGACATCGTCGGCGTGATGGAGTGCACCACCTGGAGGAAGGTCGGCAGGTAGGTCATCGCGCCGAACATCGCGAAGCCGATGACGAAGCTGATCACGGCGACGAGGCTGAAGGTCCTGATCCGGAACAGCTTCAGCGGCAGTACGGGTTCGGCCGCGCGCCGCTCCACGTACACGAAGACGATCAGCAGCAGCACGGCGAGCACGGCGAGGCCGATGATCTGCGCCGAGCCCCAGGGCCAGGTGGTGCCGCCGAGCGAGGCGACCAGGACCAGGCAGGTGGCGACCGAGGCGATGAGGAAGGTGCCGAGGTAGTCGATGGTGTGCTTCGTCCGGCGGACCGGGATGTGCAGCACGGCGGCGATCACGGCGAGGGCGATGACCCCGATGGGCAGGTTGATGTAGAAGACCCAGCGCCAGCTGAGCTGCTCGGTGAAGAAGCCGCCGAGGAGCGGGCCGAGCACACTCGTCGCGCCGAACACGGCGCCGAAGAGACCCTGGTACTTGCCTCGTTCGCGCGGCGGGACGATATCGCCGACGATCGCCATCGACAGCACGATCAGACCACCACCGCCGAGCCCCTGGAGGGCGCGGAAACCGATCAGCTGCGGCATGTTCTGGGCGATGCCGCAGAGCGCGGAGCCGATCAGGAAGATGACGATGGCGATCTGGAAGAGCCGTTTGCGCCCGTACTGGTCACCGAGCTTGCCCCAGAGCGGGGTCGCGGCCGTGGATGCCAGCAGATAGGCCGTGACCACCCACGACAGGTGCTCCAGGCCGCCGAGGTCGCTGACGATGGTCGGCAGTGCGGTGGAGACGATGGTCTGGTCGAGTGCGGCGAGCAGCATGCCGAGAAGCAGGGCGCCGATCGCCACCAGGACCGACCGCGTGGAGCGGTTTTCGCCCGGGGCCGGGGCCGGGGGGCTCAACTGCTGGGCCATGAGACATCTCCTCGGATCCACTGGACACCCATCCTGTCCGGTTTGCTCCGTTATGGCCTGCCGAGGGGCCGCACGATTGGGCTTCCCGGCGGCGCGCTGCATAATCGCAGGCAGCTCAAGGGGAGGGGACCCACAATGACCGGACATATATGCCCGGAGTGCGGTACGGACGGCAGACCCGGCGCCGGACCGGGCTGCGGCTGCGCGGAACGCGCGGCCCGGGGCGGTGCCGGGCAGCGGCGGGACGACGGACAGCGGCACGTCACCGAGGAGCAGCGGGTGGCCGAGCGGCACCGCGTCGTCCAGGAGCACCACGCCGGGCGGTCCGCCGAGTTCGCGGCGGCGGAGGACTTCGACCCGCTGCGCATCCGGCCGTACGTGACGCTGGGCGGCGAGGAGCCGGCGGGGGCCGGGACCGGCGGCGAGGAGCCGGCGGCCGGCCGGGACGGCTCGACGGGATACCCGGCGGACGGCCATGCGGGGGACGCGGCCACCACGATGCCCCTGTTCCTGGACCCGGCGGGACCGGCGGCCGGCGGACCGGGCGCTCCGGGCGGCTCGGGCGGTGCGGCCGGCGCCGGCGGCACGGATGGCGACCCCGGCGCCCCGGTCCTGATGGCGGAGCCGGACCCGGTGCGCCCGCGCCGCCGCAGGCCCTTCGCCGCGCTGGCCGTGGGGGCGGCCGTCGTCGCGGTGGTCGGCACGGCGGCATTCGTCGGCGGGCTGTTCAACGGGGACAACAACGGGGACGCCGATCTGGACCCGGTCCTGCCCTCCACGGTGACCACCCTCCCCGAGGAGAGCGCCCCGCCGTCGGCCTCCACGACGGCCTCCGCCTCCGCACCGCCCTCCCGGTCCGCCCCGGCGTCACCGTCCGCCTCCTCCGGCGCGTCCGCGTCCGCCTCGGCATCGGCGTCCGCGTCACCGTCGGCGAGCACCTCGGCGTCCTCCCCGGCATCCACCGCCCCCTCGGCCCCGGCCGCCGAGTCCTCACCGGCGTCCACCGCGGACGCCGAGGACCCGGAGTCGGCGGCCCCGCCCGCGCTGGCGGAGGAGGGCGGCACGCTGCGGCACGGCGACCACGGCCCGGAGGTGGCCGAGCTGCAGCGCCGCCTCCAGGAGATCGGGCTCTTCATGAGCACCGCCGACGCCGACTACACGGACCGCGTCGAGGACGCCGTGCACCGCTACCAGCGGTACATGTACATCCAGGGCGACGACGACGGGGTCTACGGGCCGAACACCCGGCGGGCGCTGGAGGCGATCACGACGGGCCGGGGACGCTACTGACGCGGCTCCCGCACAGCTCCGCCGCGGCCGCACCGCTGCCCCGCCAGGGATTCGCTTTCCCCGGCAGGTTTTTGTATCGTGATGAAACAAAGTGGCCCCCAAACGCACTCCCTGACCGGCGGGCGGGGGCCGCTTGTTCTCTTTCCCGGGGCCTCACGCGCCCCGCACCGTCACCCCGCCTGGAGCCCGCCCATGCCGGCCACCGTTCTGTCCGCCCGCGCCCTCCTGCTCGACATGGACGGGACCCTGGTGAATTCCGACGCCGTCGTGGAGCGCTGCTGGCGGCGCTGGGCGCTGCGGAACGGGCTGGACCCGGAGGCCGCGCTCAAGGTGGTCCACGGCCGGCAGGGGTACGCCACCATGGCGGTGCTCCTCCCGGACCGCCCGGTGGAGCAGAACTACGCGGACAACCGGGTGATGCTCGCCGAGGAGACCGCCGACACCGAGGGCGTCGTCCCGGTCGGCGGCGCGGGCACCTTCATGGACGCGATCGCCGCGCTCCCGCACGCCTTGGTCACCTCGGCCGACCTGGCACTGGCGCGGGCGCGGATGACCGCGGCCGGGCTGCGGATGCCCGAGCTGAAGGTGACCGCCGAGAGCGTGGGCGCCAGCAAGCCGGACCCGGAGGGCTTCCTCAAGGGCGCCGCCGGGCTGGGCTTCGACCCGGCGGACTGCGTCGTCTTCGAGGACTCCGAAGCGGGCATCGCGGCCGGCCGGGCGGCGGGCATGCGCGTCGTGGGCGTCGGCCCGCGCGCGGCGGCGCTCTCCCCGGACGCGCACGTCGAGGACCTGACGCAGATCCGGGTGGAGGCGGCGGCCGACGGATCGGTCCTGCTGCACATCAGCGCCCGGTAGCCGAGCCCCCCCGCCACATCAGCGCCCGGTAGCCGAGGCCCCCGCCCCGTCGCGGTGCAGGCGTCCGCGCGCCACCAGTTCCAGCACGGTCGCGACGGCCGCCGCCTGTACCGCCATCAGTGCCACCAGCACGAACAGCTGTACGGCGCCCGCCTGTACCGGTGAGGCGCCGCCCAGCAGCATGCCGACGAACGCCCCGGGCAGCGTGACCAGCCCCACCGTCCGGGTCTGGTCGAGCCCCGGCAGCAGCGCGTCCGACGCGGCGGGTCCGGCGATCTCCAGCCGCGCGTCGCGGTCGGGGAAACCGAGCGCCATCGCCGCCTCCACCTCCCCGTGCCGGGTGGCCAGTTCGTCGAGCGCGCGCCGCCCGCCGAGGACCGTCGCGGTCAGCGCGCCCCCGATCAGGATGCCGGTCACCGGGATCAGCGCGATACCCCGCACCGGAACCAGGCCGGTGAGCAGCAGCGCCGCGACCACCGGCACGACCCCCGCCCCGATCGGCACGGCCGCCCACCGCCAGGTGCGGTTGCCGGTGACGCGGTGCCCCGCGGTCCACACCGCGACGCCGAACATCAACGCGATGAACGCGAACGTCGGCGCGAAGGCGTGCACCACCCAGCCGATGAGCGAGGAGACCGCGGCCAGCTGTACCGCCGCCCGCAGCCCGGCCAGGACGATCTGACGCGACCGGCCGAGCGAGGCGAAGGCGGCGATGCCCGCGGCGGCCGCGAGCAGCAGGGCGAGCACGACCCCCAGCGTGATGTTGACCGGTAGCAGCACGCGGCCACCTTAGGCACGGCCAGGACCCGGCGCGGACCTGCCGTCTCATCAGTTCCGTACGCCCGCGCACTCACTTGCGCACGCCCCCGCACCCCGACCCTCTTCGTCAGAACCCTTGATGTGACGTGCCCATGTCGCCACTCTGTTACCTGGCGCCCACCCCACGGAAACCTGGCGCCGCCACGATGGCCGGGCCGTTTCGGACGACCCGCCCAAGGTCCCCCCACATCAAGGGAGTTCGCATGTCAGGTGTCTACGCGCGTCGCATAGCCGTCCTCGCCGCATCCGCCGCCCTCGCCGCAACCACTGGGCTGCTCACGGCTCCCAGCGCCCAGGCCGCCATGCCCACCCCGGTCGCCGCCTCCACCGCCCGCACCTATCTGAGCGAGCTGACCGTGCAGGCGGAAGGTTCCTCCAGCGGATACAGCAGGGACAAGTTCCCGCACTGGATCACCCAGTCGGGCGCCTGCGACACCCGCGAGGTGGTGCTGAAGCGGGACGGCACGAACGTCTCGCAGAACTCCAGCTGCAGCGCGGTCAGCGGCAGTTGGTACTCGGAGTACGACGGCGCCACCTGGACCGCCGCATCCGACCTGGACATCGACCACATGGTCCCGCTGGCCGAGGCCTGGCGCTCCGGCGCCTCCGGCTGGACCAACGCCCAACGCCAGTCGTACGCCAACGACCTGACCCGCCCCCAGCTCATCGCGGTCACCGACAACGTCAACCAGTCCAAGGGCGACAGGGACCCGGCCAAGTGGCTCCCGTCGCGCACCGCCTACCAGTGCACCTACGCCCGCGCCTGGGTGCACGTGAAGCACTACTACGACCTGACCGTCGACCCGGCCGAGAAGACCGCACTGCAGTCCGTGCTCAACGGCTGCTGAACAATCGCTGAACAGCGGCCGGCCCGCTGACCCCGGGCCCCGGTCCACCGACTCCGGCTCCGGCTCCGGCTCCGGCCCCCGGAACCACCCCGCACTCCCCCGTCGTTCCGTACGGTACGAACCCGCCGCACGAACAACGCGTACGGAACCGTCCGTACGGAACGACGCGAGGAGCACTACATGACAGCCGGGCTGCGCCTGGGACCGCTACTGCGGTACGTCGACTGGGAGACCGCCTCCACCGCGACCGTCTGGGTCGAGGCGGACCGGCCGTGCACGGCCGTGGTCCGGTGCGTGGACGGGGGCTCGGGCTCGTCCCGGACCTTCGCGGTCGCCGGGCACCACTACGCCCTGGTGGTGGTGACCGGGCTGACCCCCGGCTCCACCACGGCGTACGAGGTACTGCTCGACGACCGCCGGGTGTGGCCGCCCGAGAACCACCGCTTCCCGGCGAGCACGATCACCACACCACCCATATCCACCGGCGACGAGGGCGGTGACGGCGACGGCCCCGCGCCGGTCCGGATCGCGTTCGGCTCCTGCCGCTGGGCGGCTCCCCCCGCCGGCGGACACACCTCGGTCCGGTCCGACCCCGTCGGGCCGGACGCGCTGGACACCCTCGCCGCCCGGCTCGCCGCCGACCCCGACGCCGTACGCCCCGATGTCCTGCTGCTTCTGGGCGATCAGGTGTACGCGGACGAGACCTCGCGGGAGACCCGGCAGCGGCTCGCCGCACGGCGCGATCTGGACGAGCCGCCGGGGGCGGAGGTCGCCGACTACGACGAGTACACCTGTCTGTACGACGAGTCGTGGCGCGACCCCGAGGTCCGCTGGCTGCTCTCGACGGTCCCCAGCTGCATGATCTTCGACGATCACGACGTCATCGACGACTGGAACACCAGCTCCGCCTGGCTCACCGAGATCCGCGCCAAGCCCTGGTGGAACGAGCGGATCGTCAGCGGACTGATGTCGTACTGGGTCTATCAGCACCTGGGCAACCTCTCCCCGGCCGAACTGGCGGCGGACCCGCTCTACGCGGCGGTGCACGCCACCCCGGACGGCACCGAAGCGGTGCGCCGGTTCGCGGCCGGGGCCGACGCGGACCCCACCTCCACCCGCTGGAGTTACCGACGCATTTTCGGCCGAGTACGGCTGCTCATGGTCGACAGCCGGGCGGCCCGGGTGCTCGACGAACCGCAGCGGGCGATGATCCACCCCGAGGAGATGCGGTGGCTGCGCGAGGAGATGCTCTCCGGGCCCGGTTCCTTCGACCATGTACTGATCGGCACATCGCTCCCGTGGCTGCTGCCTCCATTGGTACACGAAGCGGAGCAGTGGAGTTCGGCACTGTGCCGGGGCGAGCGGGGCGGGCCCGACGGCCGCTGGGCGCGGGTCGGCGAGTACCTGCGGCAGCGCGCCGACCTGGAGCATTGGGCCGCCTTTCCCGATTCGTTCGAGAAGTTGACGGAGCTCATTCGGGAGGTGGGCAGCGGCCCGGACGCCCCGGCGACGATATGCGTGCTCTCGGGCGATGTGCACCATGCGTACATCGCGGACGCCGCCTGGCCCGCCGGGACCTCCGGCGGCGGGCCGGAGGCCCGCGTCCTGCAACTGACCTGCTCCCCCGTGCACAACTCGATCCCGGGCCCGCTCAAGGCGACCTTCCGTTTCGGCTGGAGCCGGGCGGGGCGTGCGTTCGGACGGCTGCTGGCCCGGCACGGGCGCACTGGTACAGCTCCGGTCCAGTGGCACAAGACGGATGGGCCATGGTTCGGCAATCAGCTGATGACACTTACGTTGCATGGCCGGAAAGCTGCGCTGTCATTGGTTCAGGCCAAGTCGAAGAGGACAGGGGCCCAGCTCCAGAAGGTATTCGATCGCTCGCTGACCAATGGCGGTCCATCGACTTTCAGCCAGTCAACTAAACGTTGAACTTGCAAGTACTGATGAGGTCTACCTAACCTATGGCGCTCAGTCGGTTCACGTCCCCACTAGACCGAAGGAGCCTCCCCCCATGTACTCACGCCTGAATCAGGCCCAGCCCTACGCTCTCGCGCTCTTCCGAATCGTCGTAGGCCTGCTCTTCGCCTGCCACGGTGCCGCCTCGATCTTCGGCGTCCTGGGCGGCGCCATGGGCGGCGGATCGATACCCGCCGGCACCTGGCCCGGCTGGTACGCCGCGGTCATCCAGCTCGTCGGCGGCGGCCTGGTGGCGCTGGGCCTCGGCACCCGCATCGCCGCCCTGATCTCGTCCGGCTCCATGGCGTACGCGTACTTCAGCGTCCACCAGTCCGGGGCGCTCTTCCCGCTCCAGAACGGCGGCGAGCCCTCGGCCGTCTACAGCTGGGTGTTCCTGCTGCTCGTCTTCACGGGGCCCGGCGCGCTGGCCCTGGACCGGCTGTTCACGCCCCGCACCGCCGCCCGGCCCGCCGAGGAGCGCGCACCCGAGCCGGCCGCCCCGGTCGCCGTCTGACCCCTGCGCCGGACGGGCCCAGAGCCGCCGGGCCGCCTCGGGTACGCCGGGAATGCCGCTTCCGGGCGTACCCGAGGCGACGGCGCGCCGCCGTGTACGGATCCACCCCTGCCGGGCCGCAGCCGACCTGCGCGTCGAGGCACACGCAAGTGGCACACAAGGCTCATGTGACACACCGGTGGGGTGCCCAACATCACGCATATATATGGATCTCCAGGTGAACGGCAGGCGTACGCTGTACAGCTGGCCCTGCCGCTCCTGCCGCTCCCCTGCGACGTCGCGGCGTTGTCACGAATCGGGGAGTAGAAGTGCTAGAGAGTGTGGGCGCGCTGACCGGCAGCCCATGGATCTACGTTGTGGTCGCCCTCTCGGTGCTTCTTGACGTCTTCCTCCCCGTACTGCCGAGCGGTGTCCTGGTGATCACCGCCGCCACGGCCGCCGCCGCGGGCACCACCACGGTGGCCGCCGACGCAGCGGGCGCCGCCCGTCACGTCACCGAGGTCCCCTCGCTCCTGGCCCTGATCCTCTGCGCGGCCAGCGCCTCCGTACTGGGCGACCTCGCCGCGTACCGGCTGGCCTGGCGCGGTGGCGCACGCCTGGACGCGGCCATCGCCCGCTCCCGCCGCCTCACCTCCGCGCAGGAGCGCCTCGGCGCCGCGCTGAGCCGGGGCGGCGGCGTCCTCGTCGTCATCGCACGCTTCGCCCCGGCCGGGCGTTCGGTCGTCTCGCTGGGGGCGGGCGCCGCGCACCGCAAGGCGAAGGAATTCCTGCCGTGGTCCGCGGTGGCGGGAGTGGCCTGGGCCGGGTACAGCGTGGGGCTCGGCTACTTCGGCGCCCAGTGGCTCGGAGCGAGCTGGCTGGGCACCGCGATCTCGGTCCTCGCGCTGTTCGTCGCCGGAGCGTTCGCCGCGCTGCTGATGCGACGCCCGGCCGCGGCGGCCGCCGCGGCCGCTGCCACCGCCGCCGGCCCTGCCTCGGTCCCTACGGCGTCCTGACACCTCCCCGCACTTCCAGACCGTCCAGCAGTCTGGCGGTCGACGCGGCGATCTCGTCGACGGCACGGTCGAACACTTCCCTGTTGTGCGCGGCCGGGGCGCGGAAGCCGGACACCTTGCGTACGAACTGCAGGGCGGCGGCGCGGACGTCCTCCTCGGTGGCTTCCTCGGGGAGGGCCGGCGGGCGAAGGGTCTTGATACTGCGGCACATACATCAAGTGTGGACCGCACCACTGACAACGTCCCGCGCTCACGCCCGGCGGGGCGGAGCCGGCGTCCGGGCGGGCCGGGTCAGGGAGCGGGAACGGGGCCACCGGGACGGAACCGCTCCACCCCGACGATGTGCCGCACCTTGAGCGGCCGCACGATCACCGCGATCCGGCGCTCCCCCGGCATGGTCCACTCGAACCGCTCGGAGCCCAGGTACTTACGGGCGAGCCGGTCCATCCGGTCGTGCGCCTCGTCGCCCTCCACGAAGCGGACCACCTCACCGCTGATCTGCACCCGGTCGAAGGGGTCGGCGTGGTCCGCGTGCGAGAGGTAGACCCGGGGGTCGCGGCGCAGGTTCTCCTCCTTCACCCGGCCCGCCGAGGTGTTGAACGCCAGCTCACCCTCCCCCTCCAGGTCCACCCACATCGGGCTGACCTGCGGCGCTCCATCGGCGAACACGGTTCCGACGTACCAGATGTTGGCGGCTCGCAGCCGGGCGCGGACGGCTTCTTCCAAGATCACTGTCATCCGTGGAGGCTACCAACCGCGCCCGGCGACCGTCAGACGACCGGCTTCGAGCGGTCCGTGCACAGGGCCCAGATCACGAAGGTGTCGATGGCGAGCGAGACCACGGCCCAGATCGGCTGGTAGGGCAGCCACATGAAGTTGGCGATCATGTTGAGCGCCGCGAGCCCCACACCGATCCCGCGCGCCCAGCCGAAGCCCCGGAGGATCCCCCAGCCGACCAGGACGAGGAGGATGCCGAGGGCCAGGTGGATCCAGCCCCAGGTGGTCACATTGAACTTGAAGACGTAGTTGCTGACCCGTGCGTAGACGTCGTCGGTCGCGATTCCGGCGATGCCCTTGATCGCCTCCAGCACACCGTCGACCATGAGCAGGACCCCGGCGAACATGGTCCCGCCGGCCGCCCAGGGGTTGTTGCCGCCCCCCGCGTCGGAGGCATGCGAACGGGACGTACCCGGATTGGGCGCTGACTCTGCCATGGGAACTCCTTGGCCGGTGGAACTGCACGTCAGACCGACCCTGGTCGGCGCGTGCGGGGGCGGCCAGCCGGGCGCAGCCGAACGAGTGAAGCCGGGGTGCGGCCCCGGCCGGGAAATCCGCTTGGCAGGGACGCCGGCCGGAAGGAATCCTTGCCTGCCGGAGGTGGTGACGTTGACCGACGTCGTACTGCGGCTCGCGGCCCGCGACCTGGTTCCCGGCGATCTGGAGTCCTGCGGGTGGTCGGGCTCCCCGCTCCACGTGGAGAACATCGCGCGGCAGCTGGCACGGGCCCGGCGCGGCGAGGTGGACTACCTGGCGGTGTGCCCGCCGTCGGGCATCCCCGTGGCGATCGGCGGCGTCGACTACGACGCCCTGGAGGGGGCGGGCACGCTGTGGCAACTGGCGGTGCATCCCGCGCTCCGATCCTGCGGCATCGGCACGTTCCTGATCCGGGCCGCCGAACAGCGGATCACCTCGCGCGGCCTGCGGCGGGCCGAACTCGGTGTGGAGGAGGACAACCCGCGTGCCCGCGCGCTGTACGAGCGCCTGGGGTACGTGGCGTACGACCGGCAGCCCGACTCCTGGGACGAGTTGGCCCCGGACGGCTCGGTCCGCCGGTACGAGACCATGTGCACGCTGATGGCCCGGGAGCTCGGCGGGATCCCTGCGGCAGAGGCCCCAGGCTCGCCGACATGATCGAGACGGAGCGACTCACCCTGCGCCCCCTGGCGGCCTCGGACACGGAAGCCTTCGTGGAGCTCCACGCCGATCCGGAGGTCAACCGGTTCGTCGGCGCCTACTCGCCCCAGCAGGCGCTGGAACGGCTCACCGGGATCGAGCGGCAGTGGGTGGAGCGGGGTCATGGCCTGTGCGCGGTGGAGCTCCGTTCCACCGGCGAGTTCATCGGCCGGAGCGGTCTGCAGTACTGGCAGCAGTTCGACGAGGTCGAGGTGGGCTGGACCTTCCGGGCGGAGCACTGGGGGCACGGATACGCGACCGAGGCGGCGCGGGCGTGCCTGGACTGGGGCTTCGCCACGCTGGACGCCGACTACTTCATCGCGCTCATCCGGCCGGGCAACGTCCCGTCGGTGAAAGTGGCCGAGCGCCTCGGGTTCGCGCCGCGCAGGCAGGAGGAGCTGAACGGAAACCCCGTCACGGTCTACGCGCTGGACCGCCCCGCCGGCGCCCGGTGACTCAGGCCTCGCCCGCGCCTGCGGAGACGGCACTTTCGGGAACCACGAGTTCGGAAACCGCGAGTTCGGAAACCACGAGTTCGGAGACCGCGCCTTCGGGAACCGCGCGCTCGTAGGCCAGGGTGAGCTCGGCCAGTACGCCGTCGGCGCGCTGCGGCCGGCCTTCGAGGTGCGTGGCGCGGAGCTCGTCCATGAACCTCTCCCCCATTTCGGGGCCGCCCCGAGCGAGGAGCTGGGCGCGGATCGACAGCTCGGGCACCGCCGGGAGCCACCGCGAGCCCCAGTCGTCGGTGCTCCCCGACGGCGTGATGCCCTGCGTGCCGGCGCTGCCCGGCTCCACCCCCGTGACGCTCCCGGCGCTCATGGGGGTCAACTTCCTTTTCGGTACGTCCAGTCAGCTGGTCAACGTCACGACGATGGCCGTACGGCAGGCCGTCACACCCCTCCATACGCAGGGCCGGGTGGTGGCGACGATCAACTTCGCCGGAATGGTGACACCGCTCGGATCACTGCTGGGCGACTTCCTCGCCGTTCGGTGCGGGCTGCGCACCAGCCTGCTCCTGACCGCCGCCCGGACCAGGCGCCCCGAGGCCAGCATATGCCGGTGAGTGACCTATCATGCGGACATGAGTGATCGTGCAATGCAGGAACCGACCCTCCTCCTCCTGACCGCCCTCGCGGACCAGCCGCGCCACGGCTACGCGATCGCGCGTGAAGTGGAGAAGATCTCGGACGGGCGGGTCACGATGCGGACCGGCACGTTGTACGGGGGGCTGGAGCGCCTTCTGAACGAGGGGCTGATCGAAGTGCACGCGGAGGAGGTCGTGGACAGTCGGCTGCGGCGCACGTACACCCTCACCGCGGCCGGCCGGGAGAGCCTGGCCGCCGAGGTGCGGCGCATCGCCGCCACCGCGCGCGAGGCCACCCGGCGCCTGGGCGTCCAGGGCAAGCCCGCCACCGCATGACGCCCCCGATCCTGCGCCTGTACCCGGCCGGATTCCGGCGTGCATTCGGGGACGAGCTGGCCGAGGCCTACCGCGAGGCGACGGAGGGGGCCGGGCGGGCGGCCCGGTTGCGGGAGGCCTGCGACGTCGTGGCGCACGCGCTCCGCCTCCGCCTGGGGCTGGGGTCCGCACAGCGCGGCGGGCGCCTGTTCGCGGCCGCGGCCCCCTTCGCACTGGCGGCGACCGCCGCGTACGCCGCCTTCGACCTGGTCTCGGTGACCAGCGACCGGATCGTCAGCGGCGACCCGGACTTCCTGGTCCCGCTCAGCTACGTGCTGGGCGGCTGCGACCTGCTGGCGCTCGTCGGGGCAGTCGTCGCGCTCGGCGGGCGCTACGTGGCCGGGGCGCGGTGCGCGTTCGCCGGAGTGGCGGCGACGGCCGTCGCCCTGCTGGCGGTCCTCCTGCCGGCCGGTGCTTCTCCGGCGCCGGAGTTCACGGCGTACCTGCTGGCGCCGATGGTCGCGGCCGTCGTCCCGCTGGCCTGCCCGCCGGATCTGCGCCCGCCCGGCCGGGCCCGGAGTGCGGCGGGGATCGTGGCGTCGGCGGTCTGGGCGCCGCTCGCCGTGGCCGTGCTCGCGGTGACCGACGCGGACGGGCTCGGATCCGTCCTGCTGTGGCGCCTCGGCGTCCCGGTGGCCGCCGCCCTGCTCCTGCCGGGCCGTCGGGCGCTGGCCGGCATCCGGACCACCGGCCAGTTCGCCCTCGCCTCGACGCCGTTCGTCGCCATGGGGTACTCCGCCGGGGTGGTGGACCAGGACACGCTGCCCCCGGTCGCCGTCCTGCTGGCCGGCGCCGCCCTGCTGCTGCGCCTGTGGCGTCCGCGTCGCAGGGACTCCGGCCCGGCCGGTACGCGCTGAGGCCGCCGCCACCGCGTGTGCCACCGGGCCGGTCACCTCAACGGGCGGTGACCCGGATCTTGGACTGCCCGTGGCCGAGCTCCTCCCAGTCGTCCATGAACCGCGCGGCCAGCCCGTGGCGGGCGGCGAGGTCGACGAGGGTCTCGGTGCGGTAGTAGAAGTCCTCGCGCAGGACCTGGTGTTCGGCGCCGGTGGTGCGGTCGAAGGTGAAGTCGAAGTGGCCGCCGGGGGCCAGCACCCGGCCGACATGGGCGAGACACTCGTCGATGATCTCGATGGGCGAGTGCGAGAACACGCTGTGGGCGTGGACGACGTCGAAGTACGCGTCGGGCAGGAAGTCCAGCTTCAGGTCCTTGGTGATGGTCAGGTGCGGCACCTTGGGCTGGAGCCCCTGAGTGGCCAGCGTCTGCTTCGCGGCGATCAGGATGTCGGGCGAGATGTCGATGCCGTAGTAGTGGCCGGCTTCGAGGTGGTCGATGAAGCGCCAGCCCGCGCGCAGGTTGCCGCAGCCGATGTCCAGCATCCGGGCCCCGGGAGCGAGCCCGTGCCCCAGCAGGTAGTCGAACTGCATCCGGCCCAGCGCCAGCCAGCGCTCGTGCGTCTGACTGCCGACGGCCGCCTCTGGGTTGCGGCGGGTGTCCGAGGCCATCACGGCCCGGTAGTAGTTCACATGGCCGGGGTGCTTGAACGCCAGCCAGCGGTCACGGGCCGCCCGCTTGAGATACGGCGCTATGCGGTCCGGCCGGCTCGCGGCGTACCTGACCTTGTGGACCAGGGACTCCCGGTTGACGACGAGGTTCTTCTTGGCGGCCATGACTGCTCCAACTCCGTTGCAGGGCACAGCCCCGGCACGGGCGCAGCATCGGCCGGCCCCGGGGCGGACTTCACGGGGCAACTATAGGTCGGTCACCGACATATACAAACCACGGACCTATGGCGAGGTGGCCCGTTCGTGGCGGCCCCGCCCCTCATTCCCGGCTCACCCGGTTGATCCGGTACACATCGCGCACGCACGCGTTGGCCAGGGTGGCGGCGAGGACGACTCCGGCGCACGCCAGCAGAATGTGCTGACTGCTCCAGTGCTTCGAGGCCACCGCCACCAGCAGGTACGCGATCGGCACGGCGGCCCGTTCACCGACGGCGTTGAACGCACCGAGGCGCCCCAACTCCTCATCCGCGAGCTGCTGTTGCATGACCGTGGACCAGGACACGATCGCGACGTCCAGACCGACCCCGGCCAGTACGGCGGCCACGAGCACCCAGCCGAGCGGCAGTTCGAGCCCCAGTGCGGCCAGGGGCAGCATGAGCCCCGCACCGGTCACCACACAGACGAGCATCAGCCGTCGCGGCTTCCAGGCCAGGCAGAGGAACGTACCCGCAAGCAGCCCGGCGGCGAAGGCCCCCTGCACCAGCCCCCACGAACGGGCGCCCGCATAGCTTCCGGCCGCCATGAGCGGACCGAGCAGCTGATAGCCGGCCAGCCAGGCCGCCACCACCGCCGTTCCGGCCACGGTGTAGCTCCACAGCCAGCTCCGCGCGCGGAACCCGGACCAGCCCACCCGCAGATCGCTCACCACACCGCCTCCGGAGGCGACCGAGCCGGCGAGCCGCAGCCCGAGCAGGAGGAGGGCGGCGACGACGAACGTGCCCGCGTCCCACCCGAGCGCCCAGGCGGGCCCCGCCAACGCCACGACGAACCCGCCGACGACCGGACCGACGACCCTGACGGCGTTCCCCGGGACCCGGACCAGCGCGTTGGCCTGCTGGAGCCGGCCCTTCGGTACGAGCCGGCTCGCGATCCCCTCGGCGGCGGGCGCGATGAACGCGGCGGACACCCCGGAGAGGCAGGCGCAGACACTGATCGCGAGCGTCGTCGCCGTACCCGTCGCCACCAGCACGCCGACCGCCGCCTGCGCCAGCCCGGCCCCGAGGTTGCCGAGGAAGAGGATGCGGCTGCGGGACATCCGGTCCGCGAGCACGCCCCCCAGGAGCAGGAGGGCCAGGGTCGGCACCGTGTTCGCGGTGAGCACGATCCCGAGCGACCGCGCACCGCCCCCGTGACCGATCACGGCGAACGCGAGCGCCACGGGCGCCATGGCCGAACCCGTGGCGGACACGAGGTGGGCCAGCAGGAAGCGGCGGAAGGCCGGTATCCGCAGCGGCGACGCGGCACCGGGCACGTACTCCCGCTCCGGCCCGCGCTCCCGCTCCCGACCGGCGGCAGTGGCCGGGACGGCTGCGGCGTCCGCGGCCGTGGCGGTGACCGCGACCGCGTCGTCCGCCGGCACTTCGCGCCCGCGGGCCCTCACCGCCGCCCCGGCGGCCGCACCCAGGGGGCGAAGCGCCGGCCGGGTGCCGCGTCATCGCGCCAGTACCTCAGGACGGTCCCCCGGACGATCTCCAGCCGCTCGGCGGCGACGAGGCACGGGACAGGCTCCCGCCCTCCCGCATCGGCCTCGAAAGCGACGACCACGGGCGGTTCCGCGCCTAAGTGCCTTGTGAGTTGCAGGAGTTCGCTGGACGCGGGGGCGCGGAACACCGGATCCTGGAAGCTCGAAGGGCAGTTGACGAAGACCGGGTCGTCGAAGACCAGCTCCAGACCATGGTGGTAGGTCAGGTCATGACCGGCGGCGAGCCGGAGCTGTCCGGCGTTCCAGGCGACCACGTCCCAGTCCCACCAGGACCCCTCGGGAAGCCGGAGCCCGGCATGCCGCCCTTCGCCGCCCACGTCCTGCCCCTCGGTCACCCTTCATCGATGCGAACCGGTCGCCAGGCTACCCAGCGCCATCCCGCCCTACTCCGGCGTCACCGCGTAGCCGGGAACGGACGGCCACCGGACCGTCAGCACCACCGACTCCTCCTCGGCGAACCAGGAGTGATCCACTCCGTGACCCCAGACGACGTAGTCGCCCTGCTCCTCCAAGAGCACGGTGCGACCGGGAAGTTGGACATGGAAGCGACCACTGATGAGCACCAGCAGCGCGGTCCGCTCCTCGCCCCGCACCCACTGCTTGCACTCGTCACCAGGCGGGTGAACACCCCATTTGACCTCTACGGCCTCGCTGTGGCGCGGGTCCGCCGCGTCCTTGAAGTGCCCGAGGAGCCACCCCCGGTCCAGTGCCGCGTCCTCGCCCGCTCTTCCCACGTACACGCTGTCGTTCATGATCCCGGAAGCTAGCAGCCGCCCGTTGCGCCCACCGGCTCCGCCGACCGTTCCACTGCCCGTTTCGCTGCCTGTTTCGCTGCCCGTTTCGCTGCCCGTTTCGCTGCCGGAGTTCGCCGCCCGCAGGACCAAAGGCCTCTGCTTCGGTGCGGGAAAGGACCCAAAGCCCCTGGCAAAATGTCATCAAAGGGCGCAGAGCACCCGATAACGCATCAGGTCTCTCGGATCTGGAATTCATGTTCACTACCGTGGGTTACATGAAGATCTCCAGCGCCTCCCTGCCCCGCCGCTCCGTCGCCGTCGTCCTGGGGACCCGCCCCGAGCTGGTCAAGCTCGCGGAGCTGATCCGTCTCCTGGGCCCGGCGGCCCGGGTGATCCACACCGGACAGCACTACGACGCCGAGCTGTCCCGCGATTTCGCGGACGGACTGGGCATACCCGAACCGGAACGCCTGACCAGTGTCGGCGGCCTGCCACGTGCCGGTCAGATAGCCGTCGCGCTCAACGGCCTGGACGCGCTGTTCGCCGCCGATCCGCCGCGTGCGGTCGTCGTCCAGGGCGACACCAACGCGGCGCTGGCCGGTGCGCTCGCCGCCAACACCCGCGGCCTGCCGCTGGTGCACGTCGAAGCCGGGCTGCGCAGCCACGACCGCGCGATGCCCGAGGAGCACAACCGGGTCCTGATCGACCACGTGGCCGACGTGCTCTGCGCCGCCACACCCGGCAACCGGGCCTCGCTGCTCTCCGAAGGTGTCTCCGCTGAGCGGGTGCACGTCACCGGCAACACCGTCGTCGAGTCCGTCCGCGACAACCTGCCCCCTGCGGAGGACCGCCGCACCGCCCTGTCCGGACTGGGGCTGGACCCGGACGGATTCCTGCTCGCGACGGTGCACCGTCCGGAGAACACCGACGACCCCGCCGCCCTCGCCGTCCTACTGGCGGAGCTCGCCGGCCTGGCCCACGAACTCCCCGTCGTACTCCCGCTCCACCCCCGCACCAGCGCCCGGATCGACGCCTGCGGTCTTCAGCCGTTGCTGGACGACATCGTCACGCTGCCTCCCGTCGGATACGGCACCTTCCTCGCCCTCGCCCGCCACGCGGCGGTTCTCGTCTCCGACTCCGGAGGTGTGCAGGAGGAGACCACGGTCCTGGGCCGCCCACTGGTGGTGGTCCGCCGCTCCACCGAACGGCCCGAGGCCATGGCCGAGTTCGCCGAACTCGTCCCGCCGGGCCAGGAGATCGGCGAGGCGGCCCGGCGCCGGCTGGCCGAAGGACGTCCGGGGCTGCGCCATCTGGCCGCCGTACCCAGTCCGTTCGGTGACGGCCACGCCAGCGAACGCATCGCAGGTCTGATCGACCGGGCCGCCCGCCCCGCCGACTCGCGTTCCCAGCCCCTGTCTCCGGTCCGGCCCCAGAGTCCGGTCCGGCCCCAGGCCCCGGTCCTGTCCGGGGAGGAGGTGCTCGCACCGGCCGGTGTGTGACCGGCCCACCACCCGTTCGCCGCCCACCACTTGTGAGGCGCCATGTTGCTCGACTTCGTCCTGTACGTCTTCCCGTTCCTCCTCCTCGCCTGCTTCCTCGTGTACTGGGCAGGGGCCCGGCACGCGTACTCCCGCCGCCGCCCCTCCCGGAACGGCGATCCCACCGCGTACGACTGGCACTTCTTCGTCCCCTGCCGTGACGAGGAAGCCGTCATCGCCACCACCGTGAACCGGTTGCGCGCCGACTTCCCCCGGAGCCACGTCTGGGTGATCGATGACGCCGGCGACGATCTCACCGCCCCGATCGTGACGTCGCTCGCGGGCCGCGACCCCCACATCCACCTGGTCTCCCGTCGCCGCCCCGACGCCCGCGTCGGGAAGGGCGCCGCGCTCAACGCCGCGTACACCGCGCTCGACGAACGCCTCGGCCCCACGACGGACCGCGCCCGCGTGATCGTCTGCGTCGTCGACGCCGACGGCCAGGTCTCCCCCGGCGCCCTGACCCGCGTCAGCGGCCCCGACGCCTTCGCCGACCCGGACATCGGCGGGGTCCAGATCGGCGTCCGGATGCGGAACGTCGACGACGAACGCCCGCTGGAGCACCGCGGCCGCCTCGCCAACGCCTACGCCCGGCTCCTCATCCGCATGCAGGACGCCGAGTTCGCCACCTCCAATACCGGCATGCAGATGCTCCGCGTCCGGACCGGCTCCGCCGGCCTCGGCGGCAACGGCCAGTTCACCCGCCTGACCGCCCTGGACCGCATCGCCGCCGCCGAACGCCACCCCTGGCAGCAGGGCGCACTGCTCGAGGACTACGAACTCGGCCTGCACATGCGGCTCGCCGGATACGACGTCACCCATCTCTGCGACGCCTGGGTCACCCAGGAGGCGCTGCCCCACACCCGCCGCTTCCTCACCCAGCGCACCCGCTGGGCCCAGGGCAACATGACCTGTGTCCGCTACGCCGGCCGGATCGTGTCCTCCCGCCACTACCGCGCCCGCGGCGTCCTGGAGTCGCTGTACACCTTCGTCCAGCCGTTCGCGCACCTCGCGACACTGCTGCTCACGGTGCTGATGACGGCCGCGCTGATCATCGGGGACGGCATCATGTTCGCCGCCTGGCCCCTGGCGCTCTCGCTCGCCCTCGTATCGATCGTGCCGTTCGTGCTCTGGGGCCCGCTCTACCGCAGGGAGTTCGCCGCGGACCGCTCCCGGTTCAAGGGCCTGCTGTGGGGCGTCGCGCTCTGGCTGTACGCGTACCACCTCTTCGTCGTCTCCACCCGCGGCTTCGTCCGGATGCTGCGCGGCCGGACCGGCTGGGCCAAGACCCGGCGCAACGCGGAGGCGGTGGGCCCCGGCCCCGTGGCACGCGAAGCCTGATTCCGCCTCCTCTCTCCCCGCACGGGCCAGGCGGTGCAGCGGTTCGCGTTAGTCAAACGTTAGGAGAACGTGAGCGCCGAATGGAATGGTGAAATCCCCCGGTGGGGAAAGTAAGCCTCTTTCGATTATGGCACGGGCACGCTTTCGGGCGCGTCCGTAATCCAGGAAATGGAGCAGTCATGAAGAAGATCAAGGCGCTTGTGCGGAAGTTCAAGAAGGACGAGGACCTCGCCAACCACGCGTGGGTCCTGCACGTCATCTAGTACTGCACGTCATCCAGTACACCTTCGGCGGCGGGGGAACCGGCTATTCCGATTCCCCCGCCGGCGCTCCAGAACCTCCCGGCCCGGTCAATTCCAGAAATTCTCCACCCGCTGCGGGCAGCCTGTTCAGTTGCCATTTTCATGGAGGGCGATTCTCGTGAGAGAAACGGTACCTGCGGCAGGTCGCGGCCATTCCATCGTGTACGCCCCGCGAATTCAGGACCTGCTGGCCAGGGAAGAGAAAGTGTTCCGGATCGACGCGACCACGGTCGGCGTCTCCCACTGCGACCTGATGGCCGAAGTCGTCGCGGCGCGCCCTGTTCTGTCGACGGAGCGCTCGGTCTACAAGCCCGCGGCGGGAGCCGAGATCCCCCACGACAGCGCGACAGGCACGATCCGTGCTCTGGGCCGGGACGTCATGGCGGGCATCCGCACTCCGCCGCCCCCGGTGCGCGGGCTGCACGGCGCCTGGCCCTACGCGGCCACCTCCTACCTGCGTCAGTGGCTCTTCGCGTCCGACCCGCTGCCGGTCTCCCTGTTGTCGAAGCGCGGCATCACGCGCTCCGCCTCGCTCTCCCGGCTCGTCGACCGCGCCGTCGCTGTCTGGCCGGAGTCCGGGGGCGGGGACAGGGACGGGCGCGGGCGCACCGCCCTCTCCGAGCAGATCCGCACCGCTTCCGACACCCAGGAGCGCGGGCAGGCCATCGCGATGTACCGGCGGGCGACAGCCACCCTCTGCGACGGGGTGGCGGCGCTGGCCGGTAACGCGCTGTGGCTCGTGGGGCCTTCGGCGACAGCCCGGGAGGCAGCCCGAGGCGATCTCACCGCGGTCCTGTGGGAGACGCTGCGACTGCTCCCGCCCGCGTGGATGCTGTACCGGAAGGGCGGGGACGCGTACGCCGCCCTGCACTCCGAGATCCGCCGCGAGGACAACGTCGCGCTCTTCCCTCTTCTGATGCATCGTCACCCGGACTACTGGACGGACCCGCTGGCGTTCCGCCCCGAGCGGTGGGCCGGGCCGGCGGATCCCGAGAAGACGCCCGCGTTCATGCCGTTCGGGTTCGACGGCGCCCGCTGCTGGGCCAAGCACCTGGTCGTGCCCCTGGCCGAACGCCTGCTGGCCGTCGCTCTCGACAACCGGCTCGCCATCCGCAGCCCGGAGCAGGAGAAGCACGTCCCCCTGCGCTCCCTGCTCTCCGTACGGTTCGACGCGGAATCCGGGCCATGACGGCACCCCGCCCCGTCATCCGACCACCCTGACACCACGGGAACGCCATGGAATCGCCCACGCTGGCCAACTGGGTCGGCAACGTCGAGAGTTTCACCAGCCACCAGTGGCAGCGCGAGCCCGCGGTCTTCACGCCGGAGACACTCGGATCGCCCTTCGACCTCGACGAGTTGGACAGCGCCTTCGACTCGGGGCTGCTGCGCACGCCCTACCTGGAGATGGTCCGCTCCAACAAGGTCACCGTCCCGGCCGAGGCGTACACCACGTCACGCCTGCTCAACGGCACGACGCACCACGGCTTCGCCGACCGCGCGAAGGTCGTCGCACTCCTGCGCGCCGGGGCGACGCTGCTCCTGCGACATGTCGACCAGTGGCACCTGCCCACGGCGGACCTGGTGACACGGCTGTCCGGCGAGCTGGACCGGCGCGTGGAGGCCTTCTTCTTCGTCACGCCCGCCGACGGCCAAGGCCTCGCGACCCACCGCGACGACGCCGACGTGTTCGCCCTCCAGGTGGCCGGACGCAAGACCTGGTACGTCCACGGCGCGCCGACGACGGCGGACTGGTCGCTGGGCGAGCTCCCGGACGACGAGGAGTCGCCCCAGCTCCTGCGCAGCGTCCTGGAACCCGGCCACGTCCTCTACATCCCGCGCGGCTTCGCCCACCGCGCGGTGGGCGAGGCCGGACTCTCCGCCCACCTGTCGCTGACGATCCGCGACATCTCCCTGGCGGACCTGCGGACAGCCCTGCAGCAGCGCCTCACCGAAGGCCTGACCGCCCCCGCCCGCCCCCTGGGGGAAGCCGCGATCGCGGACGCCGCCGCCACCCTGCTCGGCCACGCCCGTACGAAGCTCGCCACGATCGAACCGCGCGACCTGCTCCTCGCCGCACGTACAGCACAGACGCGGCACCTCGCCGACGCGCCCCGGTCGCAGACGTTCACCGAAACGGCCCGGGACTGGGAGTCCGGCACCCCCCGCACCAGGCGGGCCGGGCTGGGCTCGGTCGTACGCACCTGGCGCAGACTCCGCGACGCGACGGATACCGCACCCTGACGTACCGGGTGCGGTCGCACGACCGTCATCGGGCCGTGCGACCGAGACCCTCCGTCGTTCTCGCCGTGGCCCGAAGCAGGGGAACCGAGGAGACGGCGACGAACAGGCCGAAGAGCGTGATGGGCAGCAGACCCACCGGACGCAGCAGCCATCCCGGATCCTCCTGCAGCCAGGGCCAGTTGACGATCCAGTTGGCAGCCACGTCCAGGACCATCACACCGCAGGCCAACCGGATACCCGCTGGACGCACGAGTGTCACCAGCACGACGACCAGCGGGTCCAGGACCGCCAGGCTGACGAAGAACACCTGCAATGGGACCGGGGCAAAGGACGCGTAGAAGTGGATCCCGCCGCCGGCCAGATCAAGGAAATGGGCACCGACTCCTTCAACGAACCCGATCACGTACACAGCGAGCGCAACCCGCACCCACCGAGGCAGGCCTCTCCAGCGATCCCACAATCCACCCCTCATCGGGCCAACCTATGCGGGACACCCCGCGTTCATCGGAGAATCAACGACCGCATCCCCGCGGACCGATCTGCATCATGACGACGCCGCCGCAACGCCATACGGCCGCCGGCGGCCGACCTCGCCAACGCGATGACCGGCACACAGCCAGCAACCGTCGGCGCAGCGGGGAGCGACGAGCATGCGGCCCCGGTTACGGCAGGGGCGGGAGCCGCCTTCGCGCATCGTCGGCCGCGTCAAGTGCGAGGGCCCACGGGTACCCTTCGGCCCGCCGCTCGCCCGGCCGGTTCGGCACGAATCCGCCCTCGCCGTACAGCACGCGCAGGCTTTCAGGGGATGTGGCCTCTATGTGGACTCGATCACGGAAAAGGCTCCTCGGTCCAATGGACCGAGGAGCCGCTGCAGGCTCTCACCTGCGGTTTCTTACTGTGGGCGCGGGCAGTTTCGAACTGCCGACATCTGCTTTGTAAGAGCAGCGCTCTACCCCTGAGCTACGCACCCGTGGATGAGGCAACAGCGTACATGGACTACGGCCCCTGGTCACAAACGGTTGCCGGGGGCAGCGGCCTGGGTGGCCCGGGGCGCTGCCGTGCCGCCAGGAGGAGGCGGGAAGCGGGAGGAGGCGGGGGATAGCCCCACCATGCATACGGTAGCCGTCCTGATTCCCCGGGATGCCGGCGCACCCATACCGTGAGCCGGAACGCAGTACGGCGAACCGGCAGTACGGCGAGCCGACCGGCGCACCATCTGGGGGACGAACACCGTGGCACACCGCATGCGCACCCGCACCCATGCCCGCACACTCATCGCGTCCGGCGGAGCGGTGGTCGCCGCTCTTGTGCTCTCCGGCTGCGGCGGGGCGGACACCGACGACGCACCGGTCGAGCACAAGTCGTTCGCGTTCAGCGGGAAGGCGCTGACCATCGAGACGGCCAACACGACGCTGGAGCTCGTACCGGCGGATGTGAAGAAGGTCGAGGTGACCCGGCAGGTCGACGGGTGGGTGGTGCTGGGAAGTGGGCCCGATCCGCGCTGGGACATGGACGGCGGCACGTTGTCGCTGAAGGTGAAGTGCAAGGCCCTGATCAGCAACTGTGCGGCCAAGCAGCAGGTGAAGGTGCCGCGCGGGGTGGCGGTCACCGTGCACGGGGACAACGGGAAGATCATGGCGTCGGGCTTCGACACCGCGCTCGACCTGCGCTCCGACAACGGAGAGGTGACCGTGCGCGACTCCAGTGGGCCGCTGAAGCTGAACAGCGACAACGGCGGCATCGTCGCCGAGGGGATCTCCGGCCCGACCGTGCGGGCCGACTCGGACAACGGGGCGGTGCGGCTCGGGTTCACCGCCGTGCCGACACTGGTGGACACCACCAGTGACAACGGCAGGGTCGTCATCGAGCTGCCGGGCGGCAGCACCTCGTACGCGGTGACCACCAGCGCCGACAACGGGAGCACGTCGGTGGAGGTGCCGCGCAGCGGCAACAGCTCCCATGTGGTGAAGGCCCGGAGCGACAACGGTGAAGTCAAGGTGCGAACCGCGAACTAACCGGCCCGTGTGTTCGTCCTTACCTGGTGGGAGAATGTACCGGGCAGGGCGAATCGGCACGGGAGAGGGATGTGACGGCGACACACGCGAAGCCGCAGGCGAGAGCGGGTGCGAGTTCCGCCGTCAGAGATGCCCCTCGGGGCCGTGAGATCCGTGATGTCCTCGTGTTGATGCTGCTGCCGGTGCCGCTGCTCGCGGGCGCTCTTTCGGGCGCCTTCGCAGGTGGCGGCACGCGGCGATGGTTCGGCGGGCGCGGGGAGGGGCAGCGGGCCGAGGCCCAGGCCGCGAAGGATGCCGCCGCCGAGGCCTTCTACGAGCTGGACACCGCCCAGCGCGATCTGCAGATCTCGATCGAGACGATCACCGCGGTGGACAGCTCTCCGGCCGCGCGCAAGGCAGTGGACGACTTCGCCGCGCTCGGACGATCCATCGACGCGGCCAGCAGTGCCTACATCAGCGCCGTGGACGCGCACGATCTGGACCGCGACGATCTCGAACCGTCGATCGCGACGCAGGCCAAGGCCCAGCTGTCCTCCGCCAAGAACGACCTCGTACGGGTCAAGGGCGAGCTCGACCGGTACGCGGCCGGTCTCGGGCCGCTGCTCGGCAGCGCCGAGACCCAGCTCGCCCGGCTCGCGCCCGCTGTGGAGCGGGCCCGGCAGGCGCTCCTGTCCGCGAGCAATGCTCTCGACGCGGTGCGGGAGTCCGGACTGCGAGCGGATGAGCTCGCCGCGCGGCTCGCCGCCCTCGCCCCCGAGCTGACCAAGCTCAACCAGGGAGCCGGCCGGCACGGTGTGGCCGAGACCCTCCAGCGTGCCGATCGGGTGCTGCGCGACGCCGAGGCGGTGCGATCCGAGGCGGCCCAGTTGCCCGAGCGGGCCGCCGAGATCGATCGCCGGCTGGTCACGCTGCGTACGCGTGCCGAGGCCCTGACCACCCGGGCCGGCTCCGTCGAGCCCGTGCTCAGCGAGTTGCGGCGGCGGTTCTCGGCCGCCTGCTGGCAGGACCTCCAGCCCGTTCCGGAGCAGGCCGCGGTCAATGTCCGCCAGGCCGAGGAGAAGCTGAAGGAGGCCGCGAAGGCGCGCAGCGAGCAGCGCTGGGCCGATGCGACATCGCGGCTGAGCACGGTACGGGCCCTGCTCAACGCCACCGACGAGGCGGTGTCCGCGGCCGGTGACCGGCTGAACCGGCTGAACGAGGTGGCCAAGGACCCGCAGCAGGAGATCCAGCGGACCCGGTTCGCGATCCGGGACGCCCAGCGGCTGGCCATGGCCGGGCGCAATACTCCCGAGCCGCGCCACGCCCGCCCGCTGGACGACGCCGTGGCCCGGCTCGACCAGGCCGTCAGCGGCCTTGAGGGGCGCCATCCCGACTACTGGCACTTCCTGACCGTCACGGAGGGTGTCCGGAAGACCGCCGCGCACGTGGTCTCCGAGATCCGCGAGGAGCGCGGAGCCGGAAGCTGAGGCGCTGAGGCAGGTGCAGTAGGTGCAGTAGGTGCAGTAGCAGTGGATGAGAGCTGCTGCTGGGTGCGGCGTTCTGACGCGACAGCCCTGACGTGCGCCGCATCCCTCATGGAGCGATCCTGGTAGTGGCCGAAGGAGGCTCCTCCATGGCGACCCATGCGCCCCATGTGACCCGTGTACAGCGTCCCGCACGACGGCCCGCCGCTCACCGCAGGGCCACTCGACTCGATGAGCACCTGCCGGTCGACCACCGCCTCAGCCGCGTCTACCAGGTGGGGGCCGGGCTGATGGGCCTGGTACTGCTCGCCTTCGGCATTCTCGGGCTGATCGACAAGATCGGCTTCTTCAGCACCGGCGGCGACATGGTCGCCGGCCTCAGCACCAACGGCGCGCTCAGCGTGCTGTCGATCTGCGTCGGGCTGCTGCTCTTCATCGGCATGGTGATCGGCGGCAACCTCGCCTCGACCCTCAACATGGTCCTCGGTGTCGCCTTCATCCTCAGCGGCTTCGTGGGCCTCGCGGTTCTGGACACCGGAATGAACTTCCTCGCCTTCCGGATCCAGAACGTGCTGTTCGCCTTCGTTGTCGGGCTGCTGCTGATGATGTTCGGGATGTACGGGCGCGTCAGCGGCGGACTCCCCCACGACAACCCGTACTGGCGGACCCGCCACCCCGAGGAAGTCGCACACGAGGAACACCTCGGGCGGCGGCGGCAGAGTGCGGAGATGCCCGTCGTCGTGCCGCCGTCATCCACATCCGGGCGGTGGCTGTAGGGCCGGTGCCAGGTACTGGCCCTACGGCCCGTGCCCGGGACAGCGCCTCTGCCCGGGATCCGGCCTCTGCGGATAGCCTGAGCGCATGCCTCGTTACGAGTACCGCTGCCGCTCCTGCGGAGACACGTTCGAACTCAGCCGGCCGATGGCCGAGTCGTCGGCCCCCGCCTCCTGCCCCGCCGGGCACGAGGACACCGTGAAGCTGCTCTCCGCCGTCGCCGTCGGCGGCTCGGCCGGTTCCGCGTCCGCGCCGTCGGGCGGTGGTGGAGGCGGTTGCTGCGGCGGGGGCTGCTGCGGCTGACCCTCCTGCCGCTTGCCTCCGCCGGCTATCGCTTGCGCGACAGGGTCAGGCCGTCCGACACCGTGAGCAGCACGCTGTCCATCCGCGCGTCGGCGGAGACGTGGTCGTTGAACTCCTTGATGGCCGCCGCTCCGCCGGTCACGTCCGGGTCCGTCACGCGGCCGTGGAAGAGCACGTTGTCCGTGGCGATGACGCCGTCCCGGCGCATCCGGGGCACCAGCTCCTCCCAGTACGGGATGTAGCTGCCCTTGTCCGCGTCGAGGTAGGCGAAGTCGATGTGCGGCTCGGCGGGCATCGCCCGCAGGGTGTCCAGGGCGGGGGCGATCCGCAGGTCGATCCTGTCGGCCACGCCCGCCTTCTCCCATGCCTCGCGGCCGTACGCCGTCCACTCCTCCGAGACGTCGCAGGCGATCAGCTTCCCGTCGGCGGGCATGGCCTGCGCCATCGACAGGGCGGAGAAACCCGTGAAGGTGCCGACCTCCACGATGTGACGGGCCCCGGTCAGCCGGACGAGGAAGGCCAGCAGCGGGCCCTGCTCCTCGGCCGACTGCATGCCCGCGTGGTCGGGGAGACGGGCGTACGTGGTCTCGACGAGCTCGCGCTGCACCGCGTCCAGCGGCGGATTGTGCGCCAGCATGTACGCGTAGAGCTCATCAGTGATCTTGGTTTCGTTGCCCTTGGTCATCGCACAACTCCTTGCTCGGCCGCGTGCTCCCCCGGCGGGCGGGAACGCGGCGACTTTAGCCGCCGGACGCGGCCGGTTCGTGCCGGTCCGGCGGCGCGGCGGCCGACATGGTCCTCGGTCGGTCAGGCGGCCCGGTCCAGGCTCGACGCGCGCAGGAGGAGGCGCCGCAGGATCTCCTCGCCCGCGGCCACACCGTGCTCCGCCGTCGCCTCCACGTGCGGGGCGCTCCACCCCGCGTCGGCCAGTTCGCCGTGGCCGGGGCGCCAGCCGTGGTCGGCGGCGAGCAGCAGGTCGGCGTCCAGGAGGGAGTCACCGGCGGCGAGCGTGAGCTCGGCGCCCGTGCGGCGGGCCACCTCGCGCATCGCCGCGCTCTTGGTGAGCGGCCTCGGCACGACGTAGATCTTGCGGCCCTGGAGCGAGACGGACCAGCCGCGCGGCTGCGCCCACTCGGCCAGCTCCTGGCGCCAGTCCGGGGGCAGTTGGGCCCGGTCGACGACGAGGTAGGCGAAGAGGTCCTCGGCGACCCGTTCCTTGAGCAGCCAGGCGGGGTCGGCCGCGGATACCAGGTGGGCGCGGACCTCGGCGAGCGAGGCGCACTCGTCGGCCAGCCGGCCGGCCACCGTCCGCTGCCAGTCCCGGTCGGACTCGCCGTCCACCAGGATGTGTCCGCCGTTGGCACAGATCGCGAACCGGGGCACCGGCCCCGGCAGATGGATGCGGTGGTACTGCTCGCGGGTACGGGTGGTGGTCGGCACGAAGACCGTGGCGGCGGCCAGTTCGACGAGCAGTTCCGCCGCCGCCTCCGTGACGTACGAGAGCGGTTTGTGGTCGTACACCTCGACGCAGAGCAGCCTGGGGGCCTCCGCGTCCGGCATCGGGAGCTGGAGTGCGGCCGCCGAGTAGATGAGGGTGCGGTCGAGGTCGCTGGCGACCAGCGTCACCGGGGAGGGCGCGTGGGCGCTCACTTGGACTCCACCGCCTTGCCGTCCGCGCCGGTCGCGCCGCGCGTGTACTTGGGGTGGATCAGCCCGACGCAGGTGTACGGGAGTGCGTCGACCTCCTCGACCGGGACGCCGCGCTGTTCGGCCAGCAGCCTGATGTGCTCCAGGTCCGCACCGGCGCCGCGCTTGGCGAGGATCTTCCACGGGACCCGGCGCAGCAGGACCCGGGTCGTCTCCCCGACGCCCGGCTTGACCAGGTTCACGTCGTGGATGCCGTACTCCTCGCTGATCCGTTCCACGGCTGCCCAGCCCTCCCAGGTGGGTGCGCGGTCGGCGGTGAGCAGTTCCTTGGCATCGGCGTCGACCGCGTCCGCGACCTCTGCGAACCGGTCGGCGATGGTGTCGAGGAAGTGGCCGGAGACATCCGAACCGGCGAGCTCGCGGTAGAACTTCGCGCCGTGGAAGTCGTCCGGTCCGACCAGGTCGGAGCGCAGGACCGTACGGGAGATCAGGCCGGACACCGTGGAGTTGAGGCAGGCCGAGGGGATCAGGAAGTCCTCGCGGGTGCCGTACGTACGGACGCAGCCGCCGGGGTCGGCCAGGACCGCGATCTCCGAGTTGAAGCCCTCGGCTCCGTCGGCTTCCTCGAACTCCGCGATGGCTGCGGCCAGTTCGCGGGTGATGGCGCCCTTGCCCGTCCAGCCGTCGACGAAGACGACATCGGCCGGGTTGTGGTGGGCGGCCAGCCAGCGCAGGGCGTTGGCGTCGATGCCCCGGCCGCGCACGATGGAGACGGCGTAGTGCGGCAGGTCGACGCCGTGCCGGTGGCGGGCCCAGCGGCGCATCAGTACGCCGACGGGCGTGCCGGCCCGCGCCAGCGAGACCAGTACGGGGCGGGGGCCGCGCTCGGCGAGGACGGTCTCGGTGACGGCACCGACGGCGCGGGCGATACGGACGGCCGACAGGTCCAGCGCCGCCTTGAACAGGTCCTGGTACGCGTCGGACGGCTGGTACTCGACGGGCAGCGACTCGGCGTAGTGCGCGCCACCGCTCTGTATCGCCTCCTCGCGCTCCTCGGTGGGCGCCTCCAGCTCGGTGTCCGAGAGGTCCTGGAGCAGCCAGCCGACCTCGTCGGGCGCGTAGGAGGAGAAGGCGGGGCCGCGGAGGGGCTCGGGCAGCATGCGGGGTTCTTCCTGGCGGTCGGGGGCGTACGACGGAACGGGGGCGGCGGACGGCGCGGGCCGGCCTGCCGCTTCGGGTATCGCCTCTGCCGGTGTCGATGCCGGTATCGGTGCCGGGTGCTGTGGCGATGCCGGTGTCGGCGTCGGAGTCGGTGTGTACGAGGGCACCACCGCCAGGAGGACCTGGGCCGTGTGCGGGGCGAGCCGCGCCAGCAGTCCGTCGGGGGCGTGCAGTTCCGGCGTGTCCGCGATGGAGTCGACGACGGCCACCACGGCGTCGAACCCGGCGCCCGCGACGTTGTACGCGTACCGGTCACCGGGGCCGTCGGCCGGGTCGTCGTGGGCCGGGAAGACCAGGCGGGTACGTATCGCGTACCCGGGGTCGTCCACCGCGAGGACCGGGGAGCGGGTCGTGGTGGAGTAGCGGACTTCGGCGCCGAGGCGGTCCTCCAGTGCCGTGCCCAGGCGCAGGGGCGCGTACATCAGCTCCTCGAAGCCGAGCACCAGCACACGGCGCACCCCGCCTCCGGCCGGGGCCCCGCCCCCCTCGGGCACCCCGCCCTCCAGAGCCGCGGCGATCCGGTCCGCCATGGCGGGGAGGGCCGCCTCCAGCCGGGCGCGGTGCTCGGGGGTGAAGCCGTGCCTGCCGCCGTCGGGCACACCGGCGGGCCACCGCAGGTCCACCCGGGTACAGGGGCGGGCAGCACCGGACGCGGGCTGCGGTGCCGCCGTCCCGGCACCCGGCGCCGAGCCCTGCGCCTCCTCCTCCGCCGCGACCAGCGCCTGCCCCTTCTCCAGGACGCCGTCCGGGAGGCGGACCGTGCCCGAGTTCCTCGCCACCAGGTCGACGCGGGCGCCGATCTCCGCCGCGAACTCGGCCAGCCGTCCCCGGTCGGCCGGTGAGCGCATGTCGACGAGGGCGACTATCACGTAGCGGTTGCGCGGGTAGCGCTCGTGCAGGGCGCGGATGGTGTTGAGGACGGTGTTGCCGGTGGAGAACTCGTCGTCCACCAGCACGAGCACCGCGTCGGCCGAATCGGCCGGATCCGACGTGCCGGCCGGACCGGACGCGGCGGCCGAACCCGCCCGGTCCGTGCCCCCCGCGTCCCCCGCCAGCAGGTCCGGGTCCTCCGGCAGCAGCAGGTGCGAGGTGGCGTGCGAGTGCGACTCCTCGAAGCCGCCCGCCCGTGCCACGCCCGCCACGGGGCGGCGCGTCGAATGCAGGTACGGTGCCGTGCCGAGCCCGTCGGCGACCGCGTGGCCGAGACCGGTGGCCGTCTCCGCGTAGCCGAGCACGACCGCGTGCCGCGCCCCTGCCTCCCCGAGCAGGTCCCGCACCTGGCGGCCGAGCTCGAATCCGGCGCCGTAGACCACCGAGGGGTACTGCGGCACGTGCTTGCCGAGTACCCGGGACACGAGCAGATGCGCCCGCTTGGGGTTGCGCCGCAGGGCGAGGCCCAGCAGTTCCCGCAGTTCGCCGTCGCCCACGATCTCGACGCCCAGCCGCTCCGCGACCCAGCTACCCGACCACACCACGTTCGCCGTCTCTTTCCTCAGCCGTGCGTCCGCTCATCGGACCGCACTCGGGGCCACGCCCATCCGGAACCGTCACCGGAACTCGATCCGTCACCGTCACCGTCACCGTCACGTCACGTCACAGGAACACCGTCACCGACCGGAATGACGTCCCCGGACCAGCCTCACCCGAACAGCCTCATTCCGCGAGGCTCGCGGCCAGCAGATCCACGAAGCCGACGTCTTCCCTGGCCACCCCGAAGACCTCGGCCCGTTGCAGGGTGCGCTCGGCCCAGGCCCGGTGCGGCTTCACTTCGTTCATCTTGTTCGTGTACGCGGACCGCAGCACGCCGCCGCCCCCGCTCTCCGGCCGCAGGATGTCCTGGGCGTCACTGAACTCCTCGTGACTGACCACCGACAGCGCGTGCACGGGCGCGACGTGCGACGGGTGGATGCAGGTCTTGCCGAGCAGGCCGTTGGCCCGGTCCAGCTCGATCTCCCGCAGCAGGCCGTCCAGGTCGTGCTCGATCAGCGCGGTGCGCAGTTCCTCGGCCCGGCCCTCCAGGAAGGGGCTGCGGCGCAGCTGCGGCTTGAACATCCGCTCCTGGAGCCGGAAGTACTCCCACACCGGTCCGGTGATCGTGAAGCCGGTGCCGTCGGCCCGGCCCAGTACGTTGACCACGTCCGCGATGACGTCGCCGACGATCCGCACGTCGTACGCCGTCATGTCGGGCGCCCTGCGCAGTCCGTACGCCGAGCAGAAGTCGGTGACGCCGAGCCGCAGCGCGAGCACCCGGTCCCGGTACGAGCCGACGGTGGCGGCGATCTTCCCGAGGACCTCCCGCCGGGTCTCCAGATGGAGCAGCTCGGGTGATTCGAGTACGGGCATGGCGAAGAGCCGCCGGCCGCCGAGGCTCTCGGCCTTGGCGAGCGCCTCCATGAAGGGCACGCCACGCTCCTGCGTGAACTTCGGAAGTACAAAACCGGACAGGAGGCAAGCGGAATCGCCGAGCCTGCGCACCAGGTCGGTGATCTGGTGGGGCTCGCGGACCCGGATGAAGAGCAGGGGCAGTTCGCCGCCGCGCGCGGCGAGCTCCGCGAACTGTCCGACCAGGTTCTCCTCGGCGCCGGCGACCTCGGAGTCGTCGATCGAATCCTCCAGGCACAGCACCATGGAGACGACGCCCCGGCCGGCCTGCTTGATGACGTCATCGGCGAGCTTCGGCCGGGTGGCGGGGCTGTAGAGGGTGGCTCCCAGCGCGGCCGAAAGTGTCCGGGCCGGCGCGTCGGCGTCGAAGGCGCTCGGCTGCTGGAAGAACAGGTCGTCTCTGACAGCCGGCGCAACATGCCCGAAATGACGCATTTGAATCCCCCCGTGCTACCTGACCGATCGGACAACGTGTGGCCGGTAATAGTACGTACGGACGGGTGTCGGCAGTTCCCTGGCCGCATGAATTCCGGGTAACTCGTCCATTTAGCGATGGTTCCACAGGGTGCGGACGCGGCGCTTCCGCCATTCCGCCGGGACACGGCTCGCGACCCCCGCGTTGTCCGCGGGGGCGGCCAGCAGGCAGGATGACCGCCATGACGCACGCGATGGTGAAAGGCTCGAACGTCCCACTCGACGCCATGGCCGTACGGGCCGTGCTGCGCTGGACCCCGGGCTCCGGGGTCCCCGACGTGGACGCCTCCGCCCTGCTGCTCGGCTCCGACGGCCGCGTGCGCTCGGACGAGGACTTCGTCTTCTACAACCAGCCCCGTCATCCCTCCGGCCTGGTACGACGGCTGCCGAAGCGGAGTCTCGCCACAGGGCTGACGGACACCGTCGAGGCCGATCTGAACGCACTCGACCCCTCGGTCGACCAGGTGGTCATCGCCGCGTCATCCGACGGAGCCTCTTTCGAACGGGTGCGCGATCTGTCGATCATGCTCTTCGACGCGGCGGCTGCGGGCGGTGAGCCGCTCGCCGTGTTCGAGATCCGGCCGGAGACCGGCGCGGAGACCGCGATCATCTGCGGCGAGCTGTACCGGCGCGGGGATGGCTGGAAGTTCCGGGCCGTGGGACAGGGCTACCCGACCGGCCTGGTCGGGCTCGCCACCGCGTTCGGCATCTCGGTCGACGAGACGGCGGCCCCGTCCGGGCCCGAGCCGGCCTCGCTGTCGCCCGAACCGTCATCACTGCCCCCCGTACCGGCCTTCCCGCCCGCACCGGCCCCCGACCCGGACGCGCAGCTCACCGTGCAGCACCAGCAGCCCGCGTACGGCTATCCGCAGCCCGCCACGGCCCCGCCCGTGCCCGTCGCGCCGCAGCCCGCCTACGGCTACCCCCAGCCGGCCTCCTCGCAGCCCGCGTACGGCTATCCGCAGCCCGCGGCGGCGGCAGCACACGCGCCCGACCCGAACTTCGTCCTGCCGCCGCAGGGGCCGCAGTTCATACGCCCCTGAGCAGCGCCGACCCGGTCACCTCGAGCACCGCCTGCTCCCCGAGATGGAGCAGGGCACCGGTGGGCAGGCCCAACAGGTCCACCCCGCGCGTGGTGCTGTTCTCGCCGAGCTGGCCCGCAGAGACCCTGAAGCCCTTGAGCGCGACTTCGTCGAAGAGTTCCTCGTGCATCAGGTGGACCTGGCGCAGGCTTGGCAGGTTCGGCCCGTAGGTCATGCGGAACCGGTGGCGGATCATCTCACCTGCGTGAACGTCTCCTTCCACTCCGAGCCCCGTGAGGAGCTTGACGGAAACGCGATTGGGCTTGCTGAACGAGTACGCAGTGGGCGGGCCTGATCGCGCGGATGCGTCAGGCCCGGCACCCGGGCGGCACCGTCCCGTCACCGAACACCGAAGAGACGGCTCCTACGTCCGGGACTTGTAGCCGCGCCCCCACTGCATCCCGTACCCGTACAGCCGGTCCAGCTCCGACTGGAAGCCGTACACGAACTTCACCTCGCGCCGCACGATCAGTTCGTCCTTGACGTTCTCCACCGTGAACACGGCGCAGGAGCGTGCCTGCGGGGCCCGCTCGTCCAGCTCGATCTCGATCCGCGGCCCGTTGCCCGGGTAGAGCGTCACCTTGGCGTGCGTCCGGTCGAAGGCCGGGGTCTGGTCGTAGATGTAGACGAAGAACAGCAGTCGCTTGATCTGGTCGCGCTGGTCGAGGTTGACGTAGACCGTCTCGCCGGACGGCGCGCCGAAGCGGTCGTCACCGCTGAGCCTGATGTAGGGCGGCGCGTTCAGGTCACCGATCAGGTTGCCGAGCGGCTGCACGACGCCCTTGGTGCCGTCCGCCAGCTCGTACATGCAGCCCAGGTCCAGGTCGACGTTGACCACGCCCTGGGTGTGCGCCTGGACCACATCGGGCTTGAAGAGCTTGAGCGGCCGCAGCAGCCGGCCGCTCTGCCGCGACCGGCCCTCGATGTCGGAGGTGCGCATCCGCCAGGAGAGGTTGACCCGGAGGTTGCCGGTCAGCGCGCCCTGTTTGGTCAGTGAGACCGTGGCGTGCCGTCGGGAGAGCACGATCGAATTGGTGGCCGCGCTGCCCGACTCGAACTGTGCTTCCCGCCCCGGCCACAGGTTGTCCCAGAACGCCATCCCCAACCCCCACACATATCGGCCCTGCCGGATACCCGGCCCCGCACCCGCCGCATGCGGCGCACACGACGCACGCACCGCTGCGGGGCGGCTCCGGGCCGGGTCCGGGATCTCCCCGAGGACCTCCGCCGTACGAGCCGCCCCGCAGAGAGCGTTCCTCATTCCCTACCGGGTCACACCCCGGCGGGCACTTAAGACGTGGAACCGCCGTCCCCGCCGCCTCCTCCACCGCCGCCTTCGGCCTCCAGCGCCTTGTTGCGCCGGACCGAGGACCAGAAGGACCAGCCGATCAGGATGACGCCGACGGAACCGGTGATGAGCTCGTGGATCTCGTACTGGATCGTGACGAGCAGGATGACGGCCAGCGCGCCGATCGCGTAGTGGGCGCCGTGCTCCAGGTAGACGTAGTCGTCCAGGGTGCCCTGGCGGACCAGGTAGACCGTGAGCGAACGGACGTACATGGCGCCGATACCGAGACCCAGGGCCATCAGCACGATCTCGTTGGTGATGGCGAAGGCGCCGATGACGCCGTCGAACGAGAAGGACGCGTCGAGCACTTCCAGGTAGAGGAACATGAAGAACGCGGCCTTGCCGGAGAGAGCGACCGCGGAGAGCTTCTTGCCCGTGCGCTTGGCCTCTTCCTCCTGCTCGTGTTCGCGTTCCTCCTCCTCTTCGAGTTTGTTCTCGAAGTAGCCCGAGAGACCGCCGACCACGAGGTAGGTGATCAGACCGGCGACGCCGGCGAGCAGCACCGTCTCCGCCTTGTCCGCGTGTCCGCCGCCGTGCTGGTGCGCGTTGGCCGCGAACGTCAGGGCCGAGATCAGCAGCACGATCAGCGCGATGCAGACCGACAGCATGTCGACCTTGCCGAGCTTGGCGAGCGGGCGCTCGATCCAGCGCAGCCACTGGATGTCACGGTCCTCGAAAATGAAGTCGAGGAAGATCATCAAAAGGAACATCCCACCGAAGGAGGCAATCGCCGGGTGGGCGTCCGTGACCAGTTCCTTGTAGCGGTCCGGGTCATTGAAGGAGAGATCAATGGCCTCGATCGGTCCCAGCTTGGCGGTGACGGCCACGATCACGACGGGGAACACCAGCCGCATACCGAAGACCGCGATGAGCACACCGACGGTGAGGAAGATCTTCTGCCAGAAGGCACTCATCTTCTTCAGGATTCCGGCGTTGATCACCGCGTTGTCGAAGGACAGCGAGATCTCCAGGACGGTGAGGATCGCCACTACTCCGAAGGCCTCCCACCCCCCGTAGAACCACGCTGCGACCAGGCCGATCGCGGTAATCGCGAGCGACCAGCCGAAGGTTTTCAGAAGCACTGGCTACCCCATCATTTATGTAACGGGTCTCCCCCGGTGTGTACGGGGCTCCCCCGCGCCGAGCGCGGCTTTACGAAACGTTGACCCCGAAGTCTAGAGCGATGCCCCGCAGTCCCGACGCGTACCCCTGCCCCACTGCACGGAACTTCCACTCGCCGCCATAACGGTAGAGCTCACCGAAGATCATCGCGGTCTCCGTCGAGGCGTCCTCGCTCAGGTCGTAGCGCGCGAGTTCCTGGCCGTCGGCCTGGTTCACCACCCGGATGAACGCGTTGCTGATCTGCCCGAAGGTCTGGCCCCGGCTGTCGGCCTCGTGGATCGAGACCGGAAAGACGATCTTGTCGCAGTGGGCCGGCACCTGGGTGAGGTTGACGATGACGGACTCGTCGTCGCCCTCGCCCTCACCCGTGAGGTTGTCACCGGTGTGTTCCACGGAGCCGTCGGGGCTCGTGAGGTTGTTGTAGAACACGAACCATTCGTCGCCGAGCACCCGGCCCGACTGGCACAGCAGCGCGCTGGCATCGAGGTCGAAGTCGGCCCCGGTGGTGGATCGTGCGTCCCAGCCGAGCCCGATCAGCACCTGGGTGAGATCGGGTGCGGCCTTGGAGAGGGAGACATTGCCTCCCTTGGCGAGTGTGACGCCCATGGTGTGTGTCCTCCCCGAGTGGATGAACCGTCTGTTGAGCGCGTCCGGCGCCGCACATGGTGCGGCGCCGGACGGAGACGTGCTGCGGCCTGTCCGGGGCGCGCCGGTCGCCGGCGCGGCCCGGAGGGCCTGCTGGGGCCTGTTCTAGACGTTGACGCCGAAGTCCTGCGCGATGCCGCGCAGACCCGAGGCGTAGCCCTGGCCGATGGCACGGAACTTCCACTCCGCACCGTTGCGGTACAGCTCGCCGAAGACCATGGCGGTCTCCGTCGAGGCGTCCTCGCTCAGGTCGTAGCGGGCGAGCTCGCTGTTGTCGGCCTGGTTGACCACGCGGATGTACGCGTTGCGCACCTGGCCGAAGCTCTGCTGGCGCGACTCGGCCTCGTAGATCGAGACCGGGAAGACGATCTTGTCGACGTCGGCGGGGACACCGGCCAGGTTGACCTTGATGACCTCGTCGTCGCCCTCGCCCTCACCGGTGGTGTTGTCACCGGTGTGCTCGACGGAGCCGTCGGGGCTCTTGAGGTTGTTGAAGAAGACGAAATTGCCGTCGTTGCCGACCTTGCCCTCGGCGTTCGTCAGCAGTGCGCTGGCGTCGAGGTCGAAGTCTCCACCGGTGGTGGTACGAGCGTCCCAGCCCAGACCCACGATGACCGCGGTCAGGTTGGGCGCGGCCTTGGTCAGCGAGACGTTGCCGCCCTTGCTGAGGCTGACTCCCATGAGTCCTCCCATTGGTTTCATTGGGGGCCGGCCGGTGCCGGCGCCTCCACGTTGCGTTGGCATCGGATCAACGAGTGGATCCTAGTGACCGGTTCCCGGCCAAAACAGGCTTTTGGCCGGGGGTCGCCAGGAGATCCCCCGGATCTCGGATCAGAGAGTGCCGAGCGCCTTGATGTAGTCGTTGAGGTCGCGCGCGTCGGGCAGGCCGTTGACGACGGTCCAGCGCACCACGCCCTCCTTGTCGATGATGAAGGTGCCGCGCACCGCGCAGCCCTTCTCCTCGTCGAAGACGCCGTACGCCCGCGAGGTCTCGCCGTGCGGCCAGAAGTCCGAAAGGAGCGGGTACTCCAGGCCCTCCTGCTCGGCGAAGACGCGCAGGGTGTGGATGGAGTCGTTGGAGACGGCGAGCAGCTGCGTGTCGTCGTTCTCGAACTTGGGGAGCTCGTCGCGCAGGGCGCAGAGCTCACCCGTGCAGACGCCCGTGAAGGCGAACGGGTAGAACAGCAGCACCACGTTCTTGGCGCCGCGAAACTCGGAGAGCTTCACGGTCCGGCCGTGGTTGTCCTTCAGCTCGAAATCCGGGGCCTTGGTGCCGACCTCGATCGCCATGAAACGCGTCCCTTCGCTACGTCGCCGGGCTGGGCTGTCCGGGTGACTCCCACCCTACGCAGAGGCCCGCGGCGGGCGTACGGCACCCGCAGGAGCTTCACCCTGCGGGGACCCGGCACCCGCAGGGGGTATACGAAGGCCCCCGCCGCGGCGTGCTGCCGCGTCGGGGGCCTTCAGTGGCGAAATGCGGTTCAGCGCTTGGCCTTGGCCGCCTTCGGTGTGGCCAGACGGCTGCCCGTCCAGTCCTTGCCCGCACTGATGCTCTTGGTCTGGGCGAGACCGGCTGTCTGGGCAGCCTCGTTGATGTCGCTCGGCTCGACGTATCCGTCACGGCCGGTCTTCGGCGTCATCAGCCAGACCGTACCGCCGTCCTCGAGCAGACCAATGGCATCCACCAGCGCGTCCGTAAGGTCGCCGTCCTCGTCGCGGAACCAGAGCAGGACGACGTCTGCGACGTCGTCGTACTCCTCATCGACGAGTTCCTGGCCGATAGTGGCCTCAATGCCCTCACGGAGCTCCAGCTCGACGTCGTCGTCGTAGCCGATCTCCTGGACCACCTGTCCGGGCTCGAACCCCAGGCGTGCTGCCGGGTTGGTCCGCTCCTCCGCGTGGTCCGCGGTCGCGCTCACGGGTTGCCTCCTGATCATGTTTCGGAAAATGCTGCAGCCACGCGCGTACGCGGGGCGTTGGCCGTAGTCCACACGGGAGCGGCGGATCGCGCAAGTACCCAGCGCACGAGACCGCCTAAACGGTGACGTTTCGTGCCACGTCGCCGCACTGTCGGCGGGTCCGCTGCTGGGGCCTGTGCGACCCTCCACACCCTTTACGTCCTTGAACAGCTTATGCCGTTTCGGTCCGGCAATCGGAGTCGAGCAGTGTTTGGGAACACTTGGACGCCTTGGGCGTATGGTTGCGGTTTCTCCCGACCCATCCTGCCCGACCAGCCCTCCCGACGCGTCCTGCCTCCCGGATACCCGCTCCGCCGCAGCCCATCCGGAGTCTTGGGCCGTCCGGGAGACGGCACCGCGCAAAGCCCCTGGTTACCCCTCGGTAGAGGTGACGTTTGCGCCCTCGCGGTACACGATGGGACGGCGTACGTGTACACATCCCGGGGGCGTGAATCCCTCCACCAGGCCCCGAAGCGCAGCACCGAACAGCGAAGGAACAGCGTGGCTTCCGGATCCGATCGCAACCCGATCATCATTGGCGGCCTTCCGAGTCAGGTCCCGGATTTCGATCCCGAAGAGACCCAGGAATGGCTCGACTCCCTCGACGCCGCCGTCGACGAGCGGGGCCGCGAGCGGGCCCGCTACCTCATGCTCCGGCTCATCGAGCGCGCCCGCGAGAAGCGCGTCGCGGTGCCGGAGATGCGTAGCACGGACTACGTGAACACCATCGCCACCAAGGACGAGCCGTTCTTCCCCGGCGACGAGGAGGTCGAGCGCAAGGTCCTCAACGCGACCCGCTGGAACGCGGCCGTGATGGTGTCGCGGGCACAGCGCCCGGGGATCGGCGTCGGCGGTCACATCGCCACCTTCGCCTCCTCCGCCTCGCTGTACGACGTGGGTTTCAACCACTTCTTCCGAGGCAAGGACGACGGCCGGGGCGGCGACCAGATCTTCTTCCAGGGGCACGCCTCCCCCGGGATCTACGCCCGCGCCTTCCTGCTGGACCGGCTGAGCGAGGCGCAGCTCGACGCCTTCCGCCAGGAGAAGTCGAAGGCGCCGAACGGCCTGTCCAGTTACCCGCACCCTCGGCTGATGCCGGACTTCTGGGAGTTCCCGACCGTCTCGATGGGCCTCGGCCCGCTCGGCGCGATCTACCAGGCGCGGATGAACCGGTACATGGAGGCGCGCGGTATCGCGGACACCTCCGATTCGCACGTCTGGGCGTATCTCGGGGACGGCGAGATGGACGAGCCCGAATCGCTCGGCCAGCTCTCCATCGCCGCCCGTGAGGGCCTGGACAACCTGACGTTCGTCGTCAACTGCAACCTCCAGCGGCTCGACGGCCCGGTGCGCGGCAACGGCAAGATCATCCAGGAGCTGGAGTCGCAGTTCCGCGGTGCCGGCTGGAACGTCATCAAGCTGGTCTGGGACCGTTCCTGGGACCCACTGCTCGCGCAGGACCGCACGGGCATCCTGGTCAACAAGCTGAACACCACTCCGGACGGCCAGTTCCAGACGTACGCCACCGAGACGGGTGCGTACATCCGTGATCACTTCTTCGGTGACGACGCCCGGCTGCGGGACATGGTCAAGGACATGACCGACCAGCAGATCCTGCACCTGGGCCGGGGCGGTCACGACCACCGCAAGGTCTACGCGGCGTACGCGGCGGCCAAGGCCCACAAGGGCCAGCCGACGGTGATCCTGGCGCAGACGGTCAAGGGCTGGACGCTGGGGCCGAACTTCGAGGGCCGCAACGCGACCCACCAGATGAAGAAGCTCACCGCCGAGGACCTCAAGCGCTTCCGGGACCGGCTGCACATCCCGGTCCCGGACAGCCGGCTGGAGGACGGCAACCCGCCGTACTACCACCCGGGCCGCGACTCGGACGAGATCCAGTACATGCACGACCGCCGCAAGGGTCTGGGCGGTTACGTCCCGACCCGGGTGGTGCGGGCGAAGCCGCTGGCACTGCCCGATGACAAGGCGTACGCGACCGCGAAGAAGGGTTCGGGTCAGCAGTCGATCGCCACCACCATGGCGTTCGTCCGCATCCTGAAGGACCTCATGCGGGACAAGGAGATCGGCAAGCGCTTCGTGCTGATCGCGCCCGACGAGTACCGCACCTTCGGCATGGACGCCTTCTTCCCGAGTGCGAAGATCTACAACCCGCTGGGTCAGCAGTACGAGTCGGTGGACCGCGATCTCCTGCTCGCGTACAAGGAGTCCCCGACCGGCCAGCTGCTGCACGACGGCATCTCCGAGGCGGGCTGCACCGCCTCGCTGATCGCCGCCGGGTCGGCCTACGCCACACACGGCGAGCCGCTGATCCCGGTGTACGTCTTCTACTCCATGTTCGGTTTCCAGCGGACCGGCGACCAGTTCTGGCAGATGGCCGACCAGCTCGCGCGCGGCTTCGTGCTGGGCGCCACCGCCGGCCGTACGACGCTGACCGGTGAGGGCCTCCAGCACGCGGACGGCCACTCGCAGCTGCTCGCCTCCACCAACCCGGGCTGTGTCGCCTACGACCCGGCGTTCGGGTACGAGATCGGGCACATCGTCAAGGACGGTCTGCGACGGATGTACGGGGGGACGCCCGAGGAGAACGAGGACGTCTTCTACTACCTCACCGTGTACAACGAGCCGATCCAGCACCCGGCCGAGCCCGCCGACGTGGACGTCGAGGGCATCCTGAAGGGCGTCTACCGCTACGGCGTCGGCGAGAAGGGCGAGATCCCCGCCCAGATCATGGCGTCCGGTGTGGCGGTCCCGTGGGCGGTCGAGGCGCAGCGCATCCTCGCGGACGAGTGGAACGTGAAGGCGGACGTCTGGTCGGCGACCTCCTGGAACGAGCTGCGGCGCGAGGCCGTGGACGTGGAGCGGTACAACCTGCTGCACCCGGAGGAGGAGCAGCGCGTCCCGTACGTGACGCGCAAGCTCTCCGGCGCCCAGGGCCCGTTCGTGGCGGTCTCGGACTGGATGCGGTCCGTACCGGACCAGATCGCGCGCTGGGTGCCCGGTGCGTACCAGTCGCTGGGTGCCGACGGGTTCGGCTTCGCGGACACGCGGGGTGCGGCGCGCCGGTTCTTCCACATCGACGCGCAGTCGATCGTGCTGGCGGTCCTCACCGAGCTGGCGAAGGACGGGAAGGTCGACCGTTCGGCGCTGAAGACGGCCGTAGACCGCTATGACCTGCTGGATGTGGCCTCGGCCGATCCGGGGGCCGCGGGCGGCGACGCGTAGCGAATGGACGGCGCGTGGCCGGCAGCCACGGCGTCAGGGGCGGGGGGGGGGGGGCGGGAGGGGCCCCCCCCCCCCCCCCGGGGGCCGGGGGGGGTGTGCCACACCGTTGATGGGGGGGCCGGGTTGGGGGGGCGCGGGCCCCCCGTGGCGCCCCCCCCGGGGGTGTAGAAAAACGCCGG
>NZ_JBICXG010000004.1:436844-528033 GCF_043200175.1 Streptomyces sp. NPDC048462 | reverse complement strand
GCCGCCCTGCTGCGCGTCCCGCACGTGGTGCTCGCCGTGAACAAGATGGACCTGGTCGACTACGCGGAGCCGGTGTTCGCCGCCATCGCGAAGGAGTTCACCGCCTACGCCGCATCCCTCGGCGTCCCGGAGATCACCGCGATCCCGATCTCCGCACTGGCCGGCGACAACGTCGTGGAGCCGTCCTCCAACATGGACTGGTACGGCGGCCCGACCGTCCTGGAGCACCTGGAGACGGTCCCGGTCAGCCACGACCTCACCGGCTGCCACGCCCGCTTCCCCGTCCAGTACGTAATCCGGCCGCAGACCCCGCAGCACCGCGACTACCGGGGCTACGCCGGTCAGATCGCCGCCGGGGCGTTCCGGGTCGGCGAGCCCGTCACCGTACTGCCCTCCGGCCGTACCTCGACGATCGCCGCGATCGACCTGCTCGGCGACAGCGTGGACATCGCCTGGGCCCCCCAGTCGGTAACCGTCCGGCTCACGGACGACGTCGACGTCTCACGCGGTGACCTGATCGCACCCTCCGACGACGCCCCCGCCGTCACCCAGGACGTCGAGGCGACCGTCTGCCATGTCGCGGACCGGCCGCTCACCGTGGGACAGCGGGTACTGATCAAGCACACCACCCGCACAGTCAAGGCGATCGTCAAGGACATCCCCTCACGCCTCACCCTCGACGACCTCTCCCAACACCCCGCCCCCGGGCAGCTCGCCGCCAACGACATCGGCCGGGTCATCGTCCGCACCGCCGAGCCGCTCGCGCTCGACGCGTACGCCGACTCCCGCCGCACCGGTTCCTTCCTGCTGATCGACCCGGCGGACGGCACCACCCTGTCGGCCGGCATGGCGGGCGCCTCCTTCGCCGCCGCCGCTGCGCGGGTGGCGGCCGCCCCGGCGGACGACGACGCCGAGTGGGACTTCTGATGAGCAGGGACATCTTCTCGACCTTCGCGAAGGAGGGCGGCCGCGTCGGCAGCGGAGCCTTGGGGAGTGGCCAGGGCGGGGTTGGGCGATGTGCGCGATGACGTACGCGCACTGCCTGCGCGCCCCAAAGCGCCAATCGCGCTGCCCGCAAGGCCAGTTCAGACGAAGACCTGCCGACTGCCCGGCCGCGCCCCCCGAGTTGCCGGGGGCGTGAGCACCGGGCCTCCGAGAGGAAATCCTCCCGTGTCTGCCCCACGTACCACGCTGCGCCGCAGCCTCGCCGCTGCCGCCGCCCTGCCACTGCTCGCCGTGGCGCTCACCGCCTGCGGCTACGGTTCCGAGGCGAAGGACGACGACGCCAAGAAGGCGAACGTCTCCGCCGGCGGAAAGAAGCTCTCCTCGGACACCGTGAAGATCGGCTACTTCCCGAACCTCACGCACGCCACCGCCCTGGTCGGCGTCCAGGAAGGCATCATCGCCAAGGAGTTGGGCGGCACGGAGGTCAAGGCCTCGACGTTCAACGCGGGCCCGTCCGAGATAGAGGCGCTCAACGCCGGCTCGATCGACATCGGCTTCATCGGCCCCTCCCCCTCGATCAACGGCTTCACGAAGTCCAAGGGCAAGAGCCTGCGCATCATCGGCGGTTCGGCATCCGGCGGGGTGAAGCTGGTCGTCAATCCGAAGAAGATCAAGACCCTGGACGACCTCAAGGGCAAGAAGATCGCCACTCCGCAGCTCGGCAACACCCAGGACGTGGCCTTCCTCAACTGGATCTCCGAGAAGGGCTGGAAGGTCGACGCCCGGAGCGGCAAGGGCGACGTCTCCGTGGTCCGCACCGACAACAAGGTGACCCCGGACGCCTACAGGTCCGGTTCCATCGACGGCGCGTGGGTACCCGAGCCGACCGCCTCCAAGCTCGTCGAGCAGGGCGCGAAGGTGCTCCTGGACGAGTCGACGCTGTGGCCCGGCAACAAGTTCGTGATCACGAACATCATCGTGTCGCAGAAGTTCCTCGACCAGCACCCGGATGTCGTCGAGGCGGTGCTGCACGGCTCGGTCAACACCAACAAGTGGATCAACGCCAACCCGGACAAGGCGAAGGCGTCCGCCAACGCCGCGCTCAAGACGCTGTCCGGCAAGGAACTGCCGGCGGACGTCATCGACCCGGCGTGGAAGTCCATCCAGTTCACCGACGACCCGCTGGCCGCCACGCTCGACACCGAGGCCAAGCACGCGGTGAAGGCCGGTCTGCTGGACGAGACGGACCTGACGGGCATCTACGACCTGAAGCCGCTGAACAAGATCCTCAAGGCCGCGGGCAAGCCCGAGGTCGCCGACGCCGGTCTCGGCGTCAAGTAAGCACCCGACCGTTCCAGGATCTCCCAGGAGGTGACGACCATGGCCACGACCACGCTCACCACGGCCGAGGACCGTACGGCGGTCGGGCACGCAGCCCGTATAGACCACGTCTCGAAGTCCTTCGGTGGACCGCAGGGGCAGCAGCTCGTCCTGGACGACATCACGCTCGATGTCGCTCCCGGCGAGTTCGTCACCCTTCTGGGAGCCTCCGGGTGCGGCAAGTCGACGCTGCTCAATCTGGTGGCGGGGCTCGACCGCCCGACCGCGGGGTCCATCGAGACCCCCGGCGGGCGGCCGGCCCTGATGTTCCAGGAGCACGCCCTCTTCCCGTGGCTGACCGCGGGCAAGAACATCGAACTGGCGCTGCGGCTGCGGGGCGTACCGAAGTCGGACCGCCGCGCCGAGGCGGAACGGCTGCTGGAGCTGGTGCGCCTGGGCGGGGCGTACGGCAAGCGGGTGCACGAGCTGTCGGGCGGCATGCGGCAGCGGGTGGCGATGGCCCGCGCGCTCGCCCAGGACAGCCAACTCCTGCTGATGGACGAGCCGTTCGCCGCACTCGACGCCATCACCCGGGACGTGCTGCACGACGAGCTGACCCGGATCTGGCGGGAGACCAACGTCTCGGTCCTCTTCGTCACGCACAACGTGCGTGAGGCGGTCCGGCTCGCCGAGCGGGTCGTGCTGCTCTCCTCCCGGCCGGGCCGGATCGCCCGGGAGTGGACGGTCGACATCGAGCAGCCGCGCCGCATCGAGGACACCGCCGTGGCGGAGCTCTCCGTCGAGATCACCGAACAACTGCGTGGGGAGATCCGCCGACATGGCCAGCACTGAGACCACCGCCAAGAGCGGCGCCGCCGGGGCGGGCGCCCCGAAGGACGCCGCCCAGGACATGGCCGGCCTCGAAGCGGGGCTCGACGCTCTCGACGCGGTACGGGTCAGCCGGACCCCGGTGCGCCAGGTACTGACGCAGAAGGTGCTGCCTCCGGTGGTGGCCGTCGCGCTGGTGCTCATCATCTGGCAGATCCTGATCTGGGCGAAGGTCACCGACGACTACAAGCTGCCCTCGCCCTCCCAGGTCTGGGGCGAGGTGTCCGACGCCTGGGCCCAGGGCACCCTGCTCGGCTACATCTGGACCAGCGTCTCGCGCGGCCTGCTCGGCTTCCTCCTCGCGCTCGTCATCGGCACCCCGCTCGGGCTGCTGGTGTCACGGGTGAAGATGGTGCGCGCGGCGATCGGTCCGGTGCTCTCGGGTCTGCAGTCGCTGCCGTCGGTGGCCTGGGTGCCGCCGGCGGTCATCTGGCTGGGCCTGGACGACAGGATGATGTACGCGGTGATCCTGCTGGGCGCCGTCCCGTCGATCGCCAACGGGCTCGTCGCCGGCGTCGACCAGATTCCGCCGCTGCACCTGCGGGCCGGCAAGACGCTGGGCGCCACCGGGCTCCGGGGCACCTGGCACATCGTGCTCCCGGCCTCGCTGCCCGGCTATCTGGCCGGTCTGAAGCAGGGCTGGGCCTTCTCCTGGCGCTCGCTGATGGCCGCCGAGATCATCGCCTCATCGCCCGATCTGGGCGTGGGCCTGGGCCAGTTGCTGGAGCAGGGCCGTGAGACCAGCAGCATGTCGATGGTCTTCCTCGCCATCTTCCTTATTCTGATCGTCGGCATCGCCATCGACCTGCTCATCTTCAGTCCGCTGGAGCGGTGGGTGCTGCGCAGCCGCGGTCTCCTCGTCAAGAGCTGAGGGGCGGCATGACTTCTCCGGTCCTCCTCGTCATCGCCCACGGCAGCCGCGATCCCCGGCACGCCGCGACCGTGCACGCGCTCACCGCGCGGGTACGGGCGCTGCGGCCGGGGCTGCGGGTGGAGACCGGGTTCCTCGAGTTCAACGCGCCGTCCGTGCCGCAGGTCCTGGAGCGGCTGGCCGCGCGGGGGGCGGACGAGGTGGTGGCGCTTCCGCTGCTGCTCACCCGGGCGTTCCACGCCAAGTCCGACATCCCGGCGGTGCTGCGTGAGGCGCGCGGCAGGCTGCCCCGGCTGCGGGTGCGCCAGGCCGGGGTACTCGGCCCCTCGCCGCTGCTGAACACCGCCCTGGAACGGCGGCTGCACGAGGCCGGGGTCCGCCCCGGCGACCGAGGCTCGACCGGGCTCGTCCTGGCATCGGCGGGCTCCACAGACCCGGAGGCGAGCGCAGTGATCGCTGAAATCGCGCGGGAGCTGCGGCACACCGGTTGGTGTTCCGTGCGGCCTGCGTTCGCCTCCGCATCCCTCCCCCGCACCGAGGACGCGGTGCGGGCCCTGCGGGCCGACGGCGTGCGACGCGTCGCGGTCGCCCCGTACGTCATCGCACCCGGCCGCCTCCCCGACCGCATCGCGGCGGGGGCGGCGGAGGCCGGGGCGGACGTCGTGGCCGGGGTGCTCGGCCCTTCGCCGGAGCTGGCGCGGCTGCTGCTCGACCGGTACGACGAGGCCCGGGTGGCGGACGCCGCGATGGCGTCGCTCGGCGCGTAGGCGCTTGCCCCCGTCCTCGTTCCCGTGTCAGCCGACGTCGAGGCCGCCCGTGCGGGTGCGCTTGAGCTCGAAGAAGTCGGCCTCGCCCGCAAGCACCCGGAAGCTGTCGAACAGCCGTACCGCGGCCGCACCGTGCGGCACCGCCCGCAGCACCGGGCCGAACCAGACGTTCCCGTCGACATGGATGGTGGGCGTGCCCACGTACGCGTCCGCCGCCGGGTCCTTGCCGGCGTCGTGGCTGCGGCGCAGCGCCGCGTCATGGGTGTCGGTGTGCGCGGCGGCGGCCAGTTCGGCGGGCAGGCCCAGATCTTCGAGGGACTGGGCGACGACCTCGTCGAAGTCCTCGTTCTTCTGCTGGTGGATCCGGGTGCCGAAGGCCGTGTACAGCTCGCGCAGGACGGCGTCGCCGTGCTGTCCGGCCGCCGCTACGGCGACCCGCACCGGCCCGATCGACTTGTCGACCAGGGTGCGGTACCAGTCGGGGAGTTCGTTGCCGGTGTTGTGCAGGTAGAGGCTCATCACGTGGAAGCGGAGCTCGATGTCGCGCTGCCGCTCCACCTCCAGCATCCAGCGCGAGGTGATCCAGGCGAACGGGCAGGCCGGGTCGAAGTAGAAGTCGACGACGGGCCTGCCCGGGTCCGGGCTGCGGTGAGTGGTCATGGTATGAGCCTAGGCAGTCGGTGGCACATCTCCACAGGCCATTCGCAGGCCATTGCACTGGGCCACTTTCAGGCGGCGGTCCACTGCGGATCGCGCCCGCTCAGGGCGATGGCCAGCTCGAAGCCGGACACCTGGCTCCCGGCGGTGACCTCGGCGGCGAAGCCGTCGTACCGCCGGTAGAGCTCGGCGGACTTCTGCACGGCCTCGAGTACGTAGCCGGCCGCCTGGTCGGACAGCCGGAACTCCTGGCCGGTGGCCCGTGCGACGTCCCAGCCGTGCAGCGCCGTCTCCATGATGAGCAGTTCGGCGGTGTCGGCGGCCGGGGACGCCGCGTCTCCCTCCCCGATGGTGCCCTCCCAGACGGCCGGGTCCGACCAGGCGGCGACGGCGCGCTCCAGCTGAGCCGCGTACCGCTCGGCCCAGTCGGCCTCCGCCGTGAAGTCACCAGCGGTGAGCTCCTCGGGGATCTCCGTGCGCAGGGCGCGGTGCTCCATTCCGTGCGAGGTGTAGAGCACCCAGTGGTTGATGAGTCCGCGCACGTCCCAGCCTTCGCAGGGAGTGGCGGAGTTGTCGAGTTGTCCGGCGCGCACGGTGCGGGCCACTCGGGCCGCCTCGGCGGCGCATTCGGTCATATGGGCGTGCTCGGTCTTCATGAACACCACGCTAGGCCGGGTCCGGACCCGGGTATTGAAGAAAGGCGACACCGGGCGTCGTACTACTGTTTGCCCCATGACTTCCGCATTGCGCTCCCCCGATGGCACCTTTCTCCTTGGCGGCGAGCTGCCCGTGCGCCGCCTCGGCTACGGCACCGCCCAGCTGACCGGGCCGGGGTACTGGGGCCCCCGCGGCGAGCGGGAGGATTCGCTGGCCGTGCTCAGGGAGGCGGTCGAACGGGGCGTGACCCTGATCGACACCGCCGACAACTACGGGCCCGGGGTGGCGGAGGAACTGGTCGCCGGGGCGCTGCACCCGTACCGCGACGATCTGGTGATCGCGACCAAGGGCGGTGTCGTGCGGACCAGTGACAGCGCCTGGCACATCGCGGGGCGCCCCGAGCAGTTGCGGGCGATGTGCGAGGCCAGTCTGAGCCGGCTGCGGACCGACCGGATCGACCTCTACCAGCTGCACCGGCTGGATCCGCAGGTGCCGATGGCCGAGCAGCTGGGCGCTCTGGATGAGCTGCGGCAGGAGGGTAAGATCCGGTACATCGGTCTGGACACCCTTACCGCCGACCAGCTGGAGCAGGCGCTCTCCCTGACCGGGATCGCCTCGGTGCAGAACCGGTTCAATCTGCTGGACCGTTCGTCGGACGCGGTACTGAAGGTGTGCGAGGCCCACGGCCTGGCCTTCCTCCCCTGGTTCCCGCTGGCGAACGGCGCGCTGACCGGCGAAGGCGCCGAGGCGCTCGCCGGGATCTCGGAACGCCACGGTGCCACCCGCGGGCAGATCGCCCTCGCCTGGCTGCTGCACCGCTCCCCCGTGCTCTGCCCGACTCCGGGCACCGGTTCGCCCGCCCACCTCGCGGAGAACGTCCGGGCCGGGGAGATCCTGCTGTCGACCGACGACATGAGCCTCCTGGAGGCCCTCGCATCCGCATGAAGGAGTACCCGCACGTGACCACCACCGCTCCCCTCCCCCCTTCCTCGGCCACGGACCCGGTTCCGGTTCAGGTTCCGGTTCCGGTGATCAAGGCCGACGGCGTCACGCTCGTACGGGAGGGCAGGGTCCTGCTCGACTCGGTGTCGCTGACCGTGCGCGGCGGGGAGCACTGGGCCCTGCTCGGCGCCAACGGCGCGGGCAAGAGCACGCTGCTTGGGCTGCTCGGCGCGATCAGGCACCCCACCCGGGGCACGGTCGAGGTGCTGGGCCGCACGATCGGCCGGGTCGACCTGCGGGAGCTGCGGACGCTGCTGGGGCACGTCGATCCGCGCCATCCGCTGCGCTCCCCGCTCTCGGTGAACGACGTGGTGCTGACCGGGCTGACCAACTCGGTCGAGCCGGTGCCGCGCTGGTCAGCGAGCCCGGAGCAGCGGGAGCGCGCGGCCCGGCTGCTGAAGATGCTGGGCATGGGCGGCAAGGAGGGCTCGCGCTGGCCGGCGCTGTCGCAGGGCGAGCGGGGCCGTACGCTCATCGCCCGCGCGCTGATGCCGCAGCCCCGGCTGCTGCTGCTCGACGAGCCGGCCACCGGTCTCGACCTGGCCGCCCGGGAGCAGTTGCTCGACAGCCTGGACGCGTTGCGTGAGGAGCACCCGGAGCTGGCGACGGTGCTGGTCACCCATCACCTGGAGGAGCTGCCCGCCTCCACCAGCCACGCGATGCTGCTGCGCGGCGGGCGGTGTGTGGCCACGGGGCCGGCGGACGAGGTGCTGACCACGGATCAGGTCAGCGACTGCTTCGGTCATCCGGTGGAGATCTCCCGTACGGACGGCCGGTGGGCGGCGCGGGCCCGGCGGACGCCCCGGCGCTGACCGGATCGACGCTCGCCCCGGCGCCGGCCCGGTCCGGCTGCCTCTCAGCCGTCGGCCGCCGGTCCGGTGACGAAGGGGGTGGCCTGGTGGTAGTAGAGGAGCCATCCGGTGTCGGTGAGCCGCCACAGCGAACTGCGGTGGGCGCGCTTGCCCTTGGCCTCGGTGTCGAAGGTGACGTGGACGAGTTCGTCCGCGAGCTGGACCCCGTGCATGCGTGAGGCGGTGAGCTGTCCGGGGCGTGCGCCGGTGCCGGTGATAAGCGAGGTGATGACCGTGTCCCGGTCCCGGTGCCGGCCGGCGGTGTCCACCTCGTGGAAGTCGGGGTGCAGGACCTGGACGAGGAGTTCGGTGGAGGCCCGCACCAGCGGGTCGAGGAGGCGCAGTTCGCCCTCGACCGCCGCGGCGACGCCGGGCGACGGCTCGCTCACGCGTCGCCTCCGGTCATCTCGACGAGTCTGGTGACGGTGTTCCAGTTGCGCGAGGTCGCGACGAGGCCCTTGACGAGGGAGGGCCGGGACAGCGCGGCGGCGAGCTTGGAGCCGCCCAGTCCGCCGGGGGCGTGGAGGTAGAGGGCGCGCTCGCCGAGCCGGAACTCCTCGGGGAGGAAGGCCGGGGCGTCCAGCGGGGCGAAGCGGGCGTCGTCGACCGGCTGGTCGAAGTAGGTGACGTGCAGCTCCTTGGGCTGGAGCTCGGCGGCGGGGAACGGGCAGGCCTCGGCCACGGCCGCGAGATAGCCGCCGTCCCGGACCAGGCACCGGACCTCGAAGCCGAACCGCTCCTCGATGGCCCGCTCCAGCCCGGCCGCGAGCGTGTCCTCGTCACCCGAGTCGCTGCTGAAGACCGCGTTGCCGCTCTGGAGGTAGGTGCCGACGTCGCCGTGGCCCAGTCCGGTGAGCAGCGTGCGGAGTTCGGCCATCGGGACCTTGCGGTGGCCGCTCACATTGATCCCGCGCAGCAGCGCCGCGTACATCGTCATGGGCACACCATAGGACGATCAGCCCGAGCCGTGCGGCCGCCGCGCCCCGTGGGGGAGGGCGCGGTGGCCGCCGGTCCGGAGAGCGGTGCTGCTACTCGACGACCTTCAGCAGCTTGTTCGCCGTGCCTTCGGTGGCGTTGCCGATGGCGTCCGGGGTGGCTCCGTCGGTCAGTGCCGTGGAGACCTCCGCCGGGGTGGCGTCCGGGTGTCCCGCCAGGTAGACGGCGGCGGCACCGACGACGTGCGGAGTCGCCATGGACGTACCGGAGATGGTGTTGGAGCCGGTGTCACTGTCGTTCCAGGACGACGTGATGTCCGAGCCCGGGGCGTAGATGTCCACGACCGGGCCGTAGTTGGAGAACGAGGACTGCTCGTCGTCCACCGTGGACGAGGCGACCGTGATGGCCTCCGGGACGCGGGACGGGGACCCCTCGCCCGCGTCGCCCGACTCGTTGCCCGCGGCCACCGCGAAGGTGACGCCGGAGGCGATGGCCTTCTGGACCGCCGCGTCGAGCGCCTCGTCCGCGCCGCCGCCGAGGCTCATGTTGGCGACGGAGGGGCCCTGGTGGTTCTCGGTGACCCAGTCGATGCCGGCGACGACCTGCTCGGTGGTGCCCGAGCCGGAGTCGTCCAGGACGCGGACGGCGACGATCTTGGCCTTCTTGGCGACGCCGTACGTCGCACCGGCGATGGTGCCGGCCACGTGGGTGCCGTGGCCGTTGCCGTCGTCGGCGCTGTCGTCGTTGTCCACGGCGTCGAAGCCCGAGGCGGCCCGGCCCCCGAACTCCTCGTGCGTGGTGCGGACACCGGTGTCGATGACGTACGCGGTCACGCCCTCACCCGCGCTGTCCGGGTAGGTGTACGCGTTGTCGCCGGCGGTCCCGGCCTGGTCGATGCGGTCCAGACCCCAGGAGGGCGGGTTGTCCTGGGTGGCGCTGATGTGGAACTTCTTGTTCTGGACGACCTTGGAGACCGACGGGTCGGCGGCGAGCCGCTTGGCCTCGGTCTGCGAAAGTCCGCTGGCGGAGAAGCCGTTGATGGCGGAGCTGTAGTTGCGCTTGAGCTTGCCGCCGTACTCCTTGGCGAGCTTCGCCTTGTCGGCCTTGTGGTCCAGCATCACTATGTAGCTGCCGGATACGGCGGTTGCCGCGTCGGCGCCGTAGATCTTGCCCGTCACGGGGGCGGGTGCCGCGCCGGCGAAGGGGCTGCCCAGCATGGTGATGCCGGCCGCTGCGGCCACCGCGGTGATCGCGGCGGTGAGCTTGATCCGGTGAGCGCGCTTGTGAAGTGCCATGAAGAGGGGTCTCCTCGTCATTCTTTGTGGGGGGATTGACCCTCGGCCGGAAGATCTCCGGGGGTTGGCTCGAAACCCTGGCCGATTGACGCGCTCAGATCAAGACCCTCCCTGTGCCGGTGACCGCCTGAGCAAGGTTTCGTCACAAGAAGTCGACCAGCCGCACCCAAGTCCGACACACGCACCGCCCGTTACCGTCGGGCACGCCACCGGTCCCGTTCCCGCACACAGCACTGCGCCCCGCTCGTGATGAGTCATCACGAACGGGGCGGAGCAGGGCGGGTTCAGTGCCGGACGATCCGCACTCCGGCCACACCCATCAGCCCGGCGAGGGGGACGTCGCGGGACACCTGCGCGGGGTCCACCGTCAGGCCCCCGCCGCGCACCATGTCGAGCAGCATTTCGGCGAGGGGCATCACCATGTGCCGCCCCCAGCAACGCTCGGACACATGGCCGAAGGGCAGATAGCCGGGCTGATCGTCCGGGTCGAGGCTGTCCCAGCGCCCGGGTCGGAACACATCGGGGTCCTCCCAGAGCGCGGGGTCCCGGTGACTCAGCAGGGGCAGGAGCAGGATGTCGTCGCCGGCGCCGATCCGGGGGTCGAGCGCGGCGTACTCCGGGGACGCCCTTCGCAGGATGTTCCAGGAGGGCGGCAGCAACCGCATGGACTCGTAGAGGATGTTCCGGTTCGACGTCTCTTCGCCGAACGGCGATCCGAGCCAGAGCGCGTTGGCGACGAGCGTCGAGACGGTGAAGCAGACCGGGGCCGCAGCCCTGCGGTACAGGCCCATGGCGTAGCGCCGGTCGCCGTAGCTCTTGGCCTCGGCGGTCAGGCCCGCGATGGCGGAGACGGGGGCGCCCGGCCGGGGCCGGACCGGCAGGGCCGCCCCGGCGACGATGACCGACCAGGTGAGTTTGGGCGTCAGTTCCAGGGCGCGGTCCATGAGGACGCGGAGCCGGTAGGGATCGGCGCCGAGGATCAGGTCACGCAGGTATACGTGACCCACGCGCGGCCACTCACCGCGCAGGTCGGCGTGTTCGGGAACGGGCTTCTTCAGGGCGGCCCGCACGTCGCGGCCGATGGCCTGCATGACGGTGGCGGCCTCGGCGCGCGGAATGGACCGCCCCTGCAAGGGCTTGAACGTCGGGCGCTCGTCCTCGGTGGCCGGCCTGGCGGCCAGGACGCGGTCGGTCAGGGCGGCCCCGGCGACGGCGACGGTTCCGGGGTCGAGGCGGAAGACCTCTTCGCCCAGGTGGTCTCGCAGAAGCGCCTGCAGTCTCGGCGCGAAGACGACGTCCCGGGCACGGCTGCCGGTACCGGATATCTGCATCGTGTTCTCCAGGAAGCGGGAGGCGCCCGTGCCCGGCGGGCCGGTGGGGCCACGCCGGGCACGGACTCCGGCCGAGGAGCCGCACCCCTCAGCCGACGGGACTCGCAGGCCGGCTCAGTACCAGATGTACCAGGCGTACGCCTTCAGGCTCTTCTCCGGCGTCATCTTTTCCTTCAGCTGAAAAAGGAACTTCATAACAGCACCTCCATCTGTTGCTCTGAATTTACTTTCCGGAACACGGCGTGGCCGCACTTGCGATACGGACTCCCGATCTCGACAGGGAATCCGCACCACCGCTGACCGCCGAAAGGAGTACAGCCCAGAGCAATTGGAGTTGTCAATGATCTTCTCGCCGGAAAAAGCGGCAACGCGTTCCGTTTCAGCTGAAACCAGATAAGCCGAAGAGAAACGCAGAATTTCCTTGCGATACCCGCGACCGCAGGCCCCGGCAAGAGCGTGAAGAGGCCAATTCATGCTGATGATTGACTGAATCACCACTGTTCAGGATGTTTACCGTGGCTCCGAGCCGCGTCCCGCGACCGGATCGCCCCCGCCTCACGGCGGGAAAGATACGTACCGGTCGGTAATGGCTTGCCGCCCTCCTGCGAAGTCATCGCTGATAGCGGGCCAGCACCCGGTTACCGTCCTCGACCAGACGCTTCCTCAGTTCGGCCGCGTCGATCGCACCGCTGTAGTACTCCTGGAGGGCGGGGGTTGCGACCTTGTCCTTCCACTCGGGGTAGCCGCGCACGGACTGGGCGGGCGCGGAGCGCAGCGCGCCCGCGAGGGCGGCGCCGGTCGACCAGCCCAGGTCCGCGGTGTGCAGCGAGGGGTCCGCGAGTGCCGCCCTGCCGGTCGGCAGCATCCAGTCGCCCTTGGCCAGGCGCACCATGTTGGCGGGCCGCAGCAGGAAGTCGATGAACTCCACGGCCTCCTTCTTGTGCGGGCTGTCCTCGGCGACGGACAGGGTCTGCGGGCTCACCCCCTGGGCCAGGCCCTCGCTGCCGGCCGGTGCGGGCAGCACCGTCCACTCGAAGCCCTTCGGGGCCTGTTCGACCACCTGTTGACGGTAGGAGAAGCCGAGCGGGACCATGGCGTACTTGCCGCCGAACAGGCCCGGAAGCGCGTCGCCGCCGCCCATGCCGAGCGCGGTGCGGGCGGCGCTGTGGTCGGTGTCGACCTGGTCGTGAATGGTCCTTGGCACGACGAGGTCGCCGTCGTCCATCGCGAGGGTGACCTTTCCGTCGGCGCCTCGGTGGAACAGCTCGCCGCCGGCCGAGAGGCCCAGGTTCAGGGTGACGGAGACCGGTTCCTTGAGCGGCCAGGCGACACCGTAACGGCCTTTGCCGGTGAGCTTCTTGGTGACCTGCCTGAACTCCGGCCAGCTCCAGGGCCTGGCCGGGGTCGGGATGCGGACGCCCGAGGCCTTGAGGACCTTGGTGTTGGCGATCAGGACGCGGGGTTCCTGGAGGAAGGGCACGCCGTAGACGCCGTCGTCGAACGTGCTGGTGCGCCAGCTCTGTTGCGGGATGTCGGCGGTGAGCCGGTCGGGCAGCAGGCTGCGCAGGTCGGCGAGGTAGCCACCGTAGGCGAAGTCCGCGAGGTCGTCGGACGCGTCGTGGATGACGTCGGGTGCCTCGTCCCCCTCGAACGACGTGAGGAGCTGGTCGTGGACGCTGTCCCAGCTGCCCTGGACGTACTCGACGCGGACCTCGGGATGGCTCGCGTTCCACTCCCTCACCAATTGCTTGTTGGCGTCGACGGACTCCTTCTGCCAGGCCAGCGACTGGAAGCGGAGCGTGATCCGCCCGTCGTCCCGGCCGCCGTCTCCCCCGCCGCACCCGGTGAGCAGCAGGGCCAGTGCGGTGGCGGCCACGGCCGCGTCGCGTACCAGTGCGCGCATCAGCTCTTCACCGCCCCGGCCAGCATGCCGCCCGTGATCCGCCGCTGGATGACCGCGAACAGGACGAGCGAGGGAAGGGTGGCCAGGAACGCGGCGGCGGCGAGCGGCCCGAGGTCGCTCGCGCCCTCCGCGCCGAGGAAGTGGGTCAGTACGACCGGCAAGGTCTGCTTCTCCGGGGTCTTGAGCAGGACGAGCGCGAAGAAGAACTCGTTCCACGCGGTGATGAAGGCGAAGAGCGCGGTGGCGACGATCCCGGGGGCCAGCAGTGGTGCGGTGACCGAGACGAGGGTCCGCAGCCGGCTCGCGCCGTCGACCGCCGCCGCCTCCTCCAGTTCGGGCGGGACTGCCCGTACGTATCCGACGAGCATCCACAGCGCGAAGGGCAGCGACCAGACGACGTACACCATGATCAGCCCCCACAGCGTGTTGATCAGGTGCAGGTACTTGAGCACCAGGAACAGCGGAATGATCAGCAGGACGAACGGGAACGCCTGGCTGACCACGACCCAGCCGGTGGCGGCGGCGGAGAGCCGCGAGCGGTGGCGGGCCATCACGTACGCCATCGGGGTCGCGATGACGACGGCGATGATCCCGGCCGAGAGCGCGGCGATCAGCGAGTTGGCGGCGGCCCGCAGCAGCGGCTGTTCGTCGAAGGCGGCCCGGAAGTTGTCGAGCGTCGGGTGCTCGGGGATCCAGGTGGGATGCAGGGAGCCGAGCTCGGACGCCGGTTTGAAGGCGGTGGAGATCAGCCACACGAACGGGAACGCCAGGAAGACCAGGTAGCACAGGAGTGCGAGGTACTGTCCGGCGCGCGCGGCCCTGCGGGTGGGCAGACTCATCGGTCCTCGCCTCCTGTGAGCCGTCCCACGAGGTACACGGCGAGGATCACGGAGATCACCGCGACCATCACACAGCCCATCGCCGCGGCGTAGCCGAACTGTCCGTACCGGAAGGCCTCTTCGTAGGCGAAGAGCATCGGCAGCCGGGTACGGCCGCCGGGTCCGCCGTTGGTCAGCACGTAGACCAGGGCGAAGGAGTTGAAGTTCCAGATGAAGTTGAGCGCGGTGATGGAGAGGGCGACCGGCCTGAGCGCCGGCCAGGTGACGGTACGGAAGCGGCGCCAGGCGCCCGCGCCGTCCAGGGCCGCCGCCTCGTGGAGTTCGTGCGGGGTGTTCTGCAGCCCGGCCAGCAGGGCGACCGTGGTCTGCGGCATACCGGCCCACACCCCGACCAGGATCACCGCGGGCAGCGCGGTGGCGAGGCCGGTCAGCCAGTCCCGGCCGTCGCCGAGGCCGAGATCGCGGATGGTCTCGTTGAGGATTCCGGCGTCCGGGTTGTAGACGAGCCGCCACATGATGCCGACGACCACCTCCGGCATCGCCCACGGGATGATCGCCAGCGCCCGTGCCAGCCACCGCATCCGCAGGTTCTGGTTGAGCAGCAGCGCCAGCCCGAGCGCCAGCGCGAACTGCGGGACGGTGACGCCGACCGCCCACACCAGACCGATCCGGAACGACTCCCAGAACAGCCCGTCGTGGAGCAGGTCCTGGAAGTTCAGCACCCCGGTCCACTGGGTGGACCTGGTACGGCCCGACTGGGCGTCGGTGAACGCCAGGGCGATGCCGTAGAGCAACGGACCGACACTGAGGACCAGGATCGGGATGAGGGCCGGCAGCACCAGGAACCAGGTTCCGGCGTTCCGGTTGACCCGTGTGGACCGCTTGCCGTGCGGGCCGCCCGGCGGTCCGTGCCGCCCGGACTGCACGGTTGCACTCGCCAATGTCATGGATGCGACCCCCTTGCGTGATTCGACCGGCTACATACCGTTCTGGCCGCTCAGGTGGCCTCCGTCATCGTGCTGAGGGCCCGCCGGTTCGTCAAGACAACCTGCACGGATGCGAAAATCGGATCCATGAACGAGATGCGAGCGCGCGAGGTACTGACCGCTGCCGGACACCCCGGCGACGCGAAGCTGCTCGCGCTGGGCGAGAACGCGGTGTTCGCCGTGGGCGACCTGGTGGTCAAGATCGGCCGGGACGCCGTGCGCAGCCCGGAGCTGCGCGCGCGGGCCGAGCGCGAGGTGGCCGTCGCACGGTGGCTCGCCGCGTCCGGCGTCCCCTCGGTACGGGCCGCCGAGCCCTCGGCACGGCTGGTCGAGGGCCACCCGGTGACGCTGTGGCACCGGCTGCCCGACGCGGTGCGGCCCGCCGAGCCGAGGGATCTGGCACCGCTGCTCACCGCGGTGCACGCGCTGCCGGCCCCGGAGGGCCTGGTGCTGCCACGCCGGGAACTGCTGGGCGGGGTGGAGCGCTGGCTGACCCTGGCGGGCGACGCGATCGACCCGGCCGACGCCGCGTATCTGCGTGAGCGCCGGGACGGCTTCGCGGCGGCCGCCGCCGCGCTGGTGCCGCATCTCCCGCCGGGCCCGATCCATGGCGACGCGCTCCCGCGCAATGTCCATGTCGGTCCGGACGGGCCGGTCCTGGTGGACCTGGAGACCTTCTCGACGGATCTGCGCGAGCACGATCTGGTGGTGCTGGCCCTGTCCCGCGACCGGTACGCGCTGGCAGCCGAGGCCTATGACACGTTCACCTCGGCCTACGGCTGGGACGTCCGGGAATGGGACGGCTGCGCGGTGCTGCGCGGGGCGCGGGAGACGGCGAGCTGCGCGTGGGTCGCGCAGCACGCGCCGGCCAGCCCGAAGGCGCTCGCGGAGTTCCGCAGGCGCGTGGCGTCGCTGCGCGACGGTGACGCGGGGGTGCGGTGGTACCCGTTCTGAGGCACGGCTCGCCGGGCGCGGCGCCGAGCGCGGACTCCGCAAGCGCCGGACGGGTTCAAAGGCTGTCCTCAAGTGCCGGACGGGCTCAAGGACTGTCCCCCAGCCCCGGACGGGCTTGAATTCGGCTCAGGTTGTCGCCCGCCTGCGGGCGAGGTCCGGGCCGGACCGCGCCCCTCAGCCCGAGACCGGCACCGGCTCCCGTATCGGCCAGCGGCTGTCGATCACCGCGTCCGGCTTGCCCTTGCGGCGCAGGAAGTCCTGGAAGTCGGCTGCCCACTCCGCGTACCAGGTGATCTGCCGCTCATGAAGTTCGGGCGCCGACAGTGCGGCCACCGAGCCGTGCCGGGCGGCTATCGCGTACGCGACCCGCACCGCGGCCAGCGCGTCGGCGGCGGCGTCGTGCGCTCCCCCGTGGACGACGCCGTACTCGACGCAGACCGCCTCCAGATTGCGCTTGCCCTTGCGGTAGCGGTCCACCGCCCGGTCGATCGTGTACGGGTCGACGACCGGGCCGATCCGCGTGCCGCCGAGGCGTTCGCTGAGCGAGGGCAGGCCGTGCCGGTGCAACTCCGCCGTCAGCAGCGTCAGGTCGAAGGCGGCGTTGTAGGCGACGACCGGCACGCCCTGGCGCCAGTACCCGGTCAGGGTCTCGGCGATCTCGTCGGCCACCTCGCGCACCGGCCGGCCCTCCGCCGCCGCCCGCTCGCTGCTGATGCCGTGGATCGCCGAGGCCTGTGCGGGGATCAGGACTCCCGGATCGGCCAGCCAGGTCCGCTGCCGCGCCGGCTCCGCGTCACTGTCGCGCAGGCCGACGACCGCCGCCGTCACGATCCTGGCCTCCAGCGGCTCCGTACCCGTCGTCTCCAGGTCGAAGCCGACCAGCGCGTGCCGGTGCCAGCTCATCCCGTACCTCCTTCGTGGTGCTCCCCCGGATGACGACCACCCTCGCACGGGCCACTGACAACGCCCCGGGGCCCCCTCAGGAGACCGGCCGGGAGTCCGTCCACACGGACTCGAACTCCTCGCGGTACGTCTCGAACAGCCCGTGCTCGCTGTCCTGCCCGGCCCGGACCACCGCCCGTCCGCCGCCCCGGAGCACCAGCACGGGGGCCTCCATGCCGCGGGCCCGGCGCAGATAGGTCTGCACGACCCCCACCGCGTCGGCGCCGTCGCCGTCCACCAGGTAGGCGGTGAAGCGCGGGGTCTCGTCGAAGACATGGATCTCGAAGGCGCCCGGATCGCGGAGCTTGGAGCGGACCCGGCGCATGTGGAGGATGTTCATCTCCACCGTCCGGCTCAGCTCCCCCTTCTTGAGCCCGAGCTCCCGCTCCCGGCGCTTGACCGCGCTGCTGGCCGGGTTGATGAAGAGCAGCCTGACCCGGCAGCCCGACTCGGCGAGCCGGATGAGCCGGCGGCCGGAGAAGTTCTGCACCAGCAGGTTGAGCCCTATGCCGATCGCGTCCAGCCTGCGCGCTCCGCCGAAGAGGTCCTCGGCGGGCAGCTGGCGCTGGAGCCGCACCCGGTCGGAGTGGACGGAGACCACGTCCGCGTACCGGTCGCCCACCAGCTCCTCGACGGCGTCGACGGGAAGCCGGTCGGCGGACGGGACCGCGGCGCCGCTGCCGAGGATCTCCAGCAGCCGGGCGGAGGCGCGCTCGGCCTGGGCGAGCACCGCCTCGTTGAGCGCGCGGTTGCGGGAGACCACGTTGCGGGCGACCTCCAGCTCGTCCAGGGCCAGCTCCACATCGCGGCGGTCGTCGAAGTAGGGCTCGAAGCAGGGCCAGTGCTGGACCATCAGCTCACGCAGCTGAGGCAGCGTGAGGAAGCTCAGGACGTTGTCGTCGGCCGGGTCGAGCAGATAGCCCTTGCGGCGGGAGACCTCGCGCACGGCGACGGCGCGCTGCACCCACTCCTGTCCGGCGGGCCCGGCCGCGGCCACCACCCAGTCCTCGCCGTGGACCGGCTCGTAGATCGGCTGGAGCACCGCGGCGACCACGGCGCGCAGCCGCTGTTCGACGAGATTCAGCCAGATGTAGGCGCGCCCGGCCCGCTGCGCACGGGTGCGCACCTCGCTCCAGGCGTCCGCTCCCCAGTCCAGCTCGGCGCCGATCTCCAGGGGCCGGGCGAGCGAGACCGCCCCGGGCGGCACATCGGTGGCGTCCCCCTCGTGACCAGCGTCACCTGGGGGCAGCTCGAAGCCTCCCGAGCTCACCCGCACACCGCCTTCCACTCCCCCACCAACGATCAAGGAAGGGTACTCCGGCAGCGGGAGCCGGTGCAGCCGGATGAGCAGGCTCCTTCTTCAACTCCCCTATGGATCAGGCCTGTTCTCCTGGACGAGATCTGCCGTAGTGAGCGGATTCATAGTGATTAAACACCCCACGACAAGCCGCATACCGGGCAGCGGGCGGACCGGGGCCGCCGGATTCGGGTTCCGGGCGACAAGGAGGGGCCCGATGTTGACCGGTCGGCGCGACGCCGTCCACCGATTGCCGGTCGGTCCTAGGTAAGGGACGCCCTTTCGGGGAAGATCTGGCAGGGAGCCCGCATTCCCCAGGCAACCGCATCAGAGTGGAAGAGTCGAATCTATGCAGGTCTGGCCGGGACAGGCGTACCCCCTCGGTGCCACGTACGACGGCGCCGGGACCAACTTCGCGGTCTTCTCGGAGGCCGCCCACCGAATCGAACTGTGCCTGCTGCACGACGACGGCTCCGAGACGGCGGTGGAGCTGCGGGAGACCGACGCCTTCGTCCGGCACGCCTATCTGCCCGGGGTGATGCCGGGTCAGCGGTACGGATTCCGGGTGCACGGGCCGTACGAGCCGCAGCGCGGCGCCCGCTGCAACTCCGCGAAGCTGCTCCTCGACCCGTACGCGCGGGCGGTCGCCGGACAGATCCAGTGGGGCGAGGCGGTGTACGGCTATCCGTTCGGGCGGCCCGACGCGCGCAACGACCTCGACTCGGCGCCGCACACCATGACGTCCGTCGTGGTCAATCCGTACTTCGACTGGGGTGACGACCGCCGCCCCCGTACGGACTACCACCGCACGGTGATCTACGAGGCCCATGTGAAGGGCCTGACGATGCTTCACCCGGGGCTGCCGAAGGAGCTGCGCGGCACGTATGCCGGGCTGGCGCATCCGGAGGTCATCGCCCATCTGACGGAGCTGGGCGTCACGGCGATCGAATTAATGCCGGTGCACCAGTTCGTGCAGGACCACCGGCTGGCGGACGCGGGGCTCGCCAACTACTGGGGTTACAACACCATCGGTTTCTTCGCCCCGCACAACGCCTACGCCTCCTGGGGCGACCGGGGCGAGCAGGTGCTCGAGTTCAAGCAGGCCGTGCGCGCGCTGCACCAGGCGGGCATCGAGGTGATCCTCGACGTGGTCTACAACCACACGGCGGAGGGCAACCACCTGGGTCCCACGCTCTCCTTCCGGGGCCTGGACAACGCCTCGTACTACCGGCTCGCCGAGGACCAGCGCTACTACATGGACACCACGGGCACCGGGAACTCGCTGCTGATGCGGTCCCCGCACGTGCTCCAGCTGATCATGGACTCGCTGCGCTACTGGGTGACCGAGATGCATGTGGACGGCTTCCGCTTCGATCTGGCGGCCACCCTGGCCCGTCAGTTCCACGAGGTGGACCGGCTGTCGTCGTTCTTCGACCTGGTGCAGCAGGACCCGGTGGTCAGCCAGGTGAAGCTGATCGCGGAACCGTGGGACGTGGGCGAGGGCGGCTACCAGGTGGGGAACTTCCCGCCGCTGTGGACCGAATGGAACGGCAAGTACCGGGACACCGTCCGGGACCTGTGGCGCGGTGAGCCGAGGACGCTGGCCGAGTTCGCCGGGCGGCTGACCGGCTCCTCGGACCTGTACCAGGACGACGGCCGCCGCCCGCTCGCCTCCATCAACTTCGCCACCTGCCACGACGGGTTCACCCTGCACGACCTGGTCTCGTACAACGACAAGCACAACGACGCCAACGGCGAGGGCAACCGGGACGGCGAGAGCCACAACCGGTCCTGGAACTGCGGTGCGGAGGGCGAGACCGACCGGCCCGAGGTGCTGGAGCTGCGGGAGCGGCAGATGCGCAACTTCATCGCCACGCTCATGCTGTCCCAGGGCGTGCCGATGCTGAGCCACGGCGACGAGTTCGGCCGCACCCAGCAGGGCAACAACAACGGCTACTGCCAGGACAGCGAGCTGTCCTGGGTGCACTGGCCGGACCCGGCCGAGGCGGCGGCGGACGACGACGGCGAGGAGGCGGCGGACCGGCAGGGCGGCGACGGGCTCGCCAGCAGCCTGCTGGAGTTCACCCGGGCCATGGTGTGGCTGCGCCGCGACCATCCGGTCTTCCGGCGCCGCCGGTTCTTCCACGGGCGCCCGGTGGAGGGCACGCACGACGAGCTCTCGGACATCGCCTGGTTCACGCCGGAGGGCGAGGAGATGACCCAGCGGGACTGGCAGGCGGCGCACGCCAAGGCCCTGACGGTCTTCCTGAACGGCCACGCCATCTCGGAGCCGGGCCCGCGCGGCGAGCGGATCTCCGACGACTCCTTCCTGCTGATGTTCAACGCGAGCGCCGAGACGCTGGAGTTCGCCGTCCCGGTGAACCACGGCCGGCAGTGGCACGTGGTCGTCGACACCGCGCGCCCGGCCGGGGTGCTGACCGGCGCCGGGCCGAAGGTGACGGGAGGCGATCGGGTGACGCTGGTGGGCCGGAGCATGGCGGTGCTCCAGCGGCCCGCGTAGGGGTACGGGGGCGTCCGGCCGGGCCCTTGTGTGCGAAGAGGTGACACAGGCGGCCCGGATCTGGGTACGAACGTCTCCATGACGCCTTCCGCCACGTACCGGCTCCAGCTCCAGCCGGAGTTCCCGTTCTCGGCCGCCGAGGACGCCGTGCCGTACCTCGCCACGCTCGGCGTCTCCCATCTGCACCTGTCGCCGGTCCTGGAAGCGGTGCCCGGCTCCCGGCACGGCTACGACGTCACCGACCACGGCCGGGTGCGCGCCGAGCTGGGCGGCGAGGAGGGTCTGCGGCGGCTCTCCCGGGCCGCCCGGGAGCACGGGCTCGGCATCGTCCTGGACCTCGTGCCGAACCACATGGCGGCCGACCCCCGGCACAACCACGCCCTGCGGGAGGTCCTGCGCGAGGGGCCCGCCTCCCCGTACGCCCGCTGGTTCGACATCGACTGGGCGGCGGGGGACGGGAAGATCCTGCTGCCCGTGCTCGGCGGGCGGCTGGGCGACGAGATCGGCGGGCTGCGGGTCGACGGCCAGGTGCTGCGCTACGGCGAGCAGGAGTTCCCGCTCCGGGCCGGCACCGCGGGCCTCGGCCTGCCCGAGCTGCTGGACGCCCAGCACTACCGGCTCGGCTGGTGGCGGCTGGCCCGCACCGAGCTGAACTACCGGCGGTTCTTCACCATCTCGGAGCTCATCGGGGTGCGGGTGGAGGACCCGGAGGTCTTCGCCGCCACCCACGCCAAGATCCTCGCACTGGTCCGGGACGGGACCGTCGACGGTCTGCGGATCGACCACCCGGACGGACTCGCGGACCCGGCCGGCTATCTGGAGCGGCTCTCGGACGCGAGCGGCGGCGCGTGGACCGTGGTGGAGAAGATCCTCACCGGCCCCGAGCCGCTGCCGGCCGGCTGGGCCGTTGCCGGGACGACCGGGTACGACGCGCTGCACCGGATCGACGGCCTCTTCGTCGACCCGGAGGGCGCGGCGGAACTGCTCGGCCACTACCGGGAGTCCGCCGCCCCGGCCGGCGACCGGGGCGGCTACTGGCAGGCGACCGTGCGCCGGGCCGCGTACCGCGTCGTCACCCATGAGCTGGCCGCCGAGACCGCGCTGCTGACCCGGCTGGCCTCGCGCGTCTGCGCCGAGGACCCCGCGCTGCGCGACCACGCCCCGTGGGCGCTGCGCACCGCGGTGCGTGAGCTGCTGGTCCGGGTGCCGGTCTACCGCCCGTACGTGACGGCCGGCGGGCCGTGCGCGGAGTCGGCCGGGGCGGCGCTGGACGACACGGCGGTGAGCGACGCGAAGGCGGTGTTCGCGGTGCGGGAGGAGGCGTCGGCCGTCGACGTGGTGCGGGAGCTGGCGCTGGGGCGGCTGGGTCCGGGCGGCGACCGGGCGGCGTTCTGCGACCGGTTCGCGCAGACGGCGTCCGCGCTGCGGGCCAAGTCGGTCGAGGACACCGCGTACTACCGGTACGTGCCACTGATCTCGGCCAACGAGGTGGGCGGTGATCCGGGCAGGCCGGCGGTGGCGCCGGAGGACTTCCACGCCTTCTGCACCCGCCTCGCCCGGGACTGGCCCGCCACCGGCACCGCGCTGACCACCCACGACACCAAGCACAGTGCCGATGTCCGGGCTGCCGTCGCGGTGCTCTCGGAGTGCCCCGGGCCGTGGTCGCGGCTGGTGGCGGAACTGGCCCGGACGGCCCCGGCGGCCCCCGATCCGCAGCTGGCCTGGCAGGCGTGGCAGACCGCGTTCGGCTGCGTGGGGTTCCCGGACGGTGAGCTGGCGGCGCGGCTGACGCCCGCGCTGCTCAAGGCGGTACGGGAGTCCGGTCTCTTCACCAGCTGGACCGAGCCCGATCCGGGGTACGAGCGGGCGATGTCCGACTTCGTGGCCGCCGGTCCGGCCGCCGCGACCGGCCCGGTCCGCGAGCTGCTGACGGGGTTCGCGGCCACGCTCGCCCCGCATGTCCGGGCCAATGTGCTCGGCGCGGCACTGGTGCACCTCACGATGCCCGGGGTGCCGGACCTCTACCAGGGCACCGAGCGCGAGTACCTGGCCCTGGTGGACCCGGACAACCGGCGGCCGTTCACCCGGCCTGCCCCGGACACGGCCGGCGCCGACGCGTCCGCTTCCGAGAAGGAGGCACTCACGGTGGCGGCGCTGCGGCTGCGGCGGGAGCGGCCCGGGGTGTTCGGCGAATCGGGGACGTACGCCCCGCTGAGCGCCTCCGGCCCGGCGGCCGCGCACTGTCTGGCCTTCAGCCGCTCGGGCGAGGTCGTCACCGCGGTGACCCGGCTCTCGCTCCGGCTGGCGGAGGCGGGCGGCTGGCGCGGTACGGAGCTGGCGCTGCCGGACGACGGGGTGTGGCGGGACCTGCTGACGCCGGGCCGGGAGTTCTCCGGCTCGACGGTCGCCGTGGCCGAGCTGTTCGACGGTCGGCCGGTGGCGCTGCTCAGCCGGGTCGCACCAGCAGGGACCTAGGCCCCCGGGTGAGCAGGCCGGTGGCGGACGGCCGGAATCCGTCCGCCCAGCGGAGCCGGGGCATGGCGTCCAGCAGGGCGCGCATCCCCTGTTCGGCCTCCAGCCGCCCCAGCACCACGGCCGGGCAGCCCGCCGGTCCGCCGGTGGTGCGCCCCTGGTCCCGGCGGAAGGGGTCGAACAGGTCCGGTGCGGCGAACCGTTCCGGATCGCGGCCCGCCGCGCCGATCAGACAGGCGACGGGGGCCCGTGCCGGGAGGGTGCCGCCGCTGAGGGTGACCTCGGTGAGGGTGCGCCGCAGGACGACCTGGACGGGTGGGTCCCGGCGCATCGTCTCCGTCCAGGCGCGGCCGGCGAGCGCGGGTTCGACGCGCAGGGCGGCCATCAGGTCGGGATCGTCCAGCAGATTGGCCAGGAGCGAGGCGAGCGCCGTCTCGCGCAGTCCGGTGTGCCGGGTGCAGGGCCCCTCCGCCGCGTTCACCGGCTCGTCGGCACGGGTCCGGAAGGGGCCGCTGCCGGCGGGCAGCCAGCGGCAGAACTCCTCGACGAGATCGGCCTGCCCGCGCCCGGCGATGCGCCGCGCCAGCACGTACGCGGTCCGCTCGACGCGTTCGGCCAGGTGCCGGGGCACGGAGCCGGTGACCACCGTGTAGCGCTCGCGGGGCAGGCAGCGGGCGCTGCCGTGGCAGAGGCCGAGGGGCGCGGGACCGCCGCGCGGCGCCCCGTCGTGCGGGAAGCCGGTGAACGCCGGGCCGGTGAGCGCGGCGATCACGTCGTCGTACCGGCTGATCAGCCAGGCGCCCAGCGGGGCGTCGTAGCAGAGCGGGTGCTCCTCGCGCAGCACCCGGTAGAGCCGGTACGGGTCGCGGGCCGCGCCGGGGGCGAGGAGGCTCGGGCCGGCTCCGGAGCGGCCGGAGCGCGACGGCGCGGCCGGGCGGTGGTCGGGCGAGGGCGTCGGGGCGGGTATGCCTCCGGGGGCGTCGGCCTGCATCCGTACCCCCGGTCGGTCGGTGCGCCGGTGTGCGGCGCGGTCCCCCTCAGGGGATCACCCGGACGGGCCCGCCGCAGTCGGCGCGCGGCCGTCCGGGTGACGGCGCGCGCACGCGGGGCCCGTCACCCGGACGGCCCTCACGGGGCGGGGCGCGGGCCCGGCGGGCGGGACGCGGCCGGCAGCTCGGTGAACGCGGCGGCGGCACCGGTCAGTCCGACGCGGGAGAAGACCGCGAGCGGGCGGCGGTCCGACGGCGAGGTCGGCGGTGCCGCGCTCGATCTGTTCCTCCAGGGCCTCCGTGGTGGCGTACTCGTGGAGCACCAGGCCGACGCCGGGGTGCGTGGAGCGCCAGCGGTGAAGGCGGTCGCCGAGCGGAACGGGCGGGTCCTGGGCGTGCATCTGGTCGGGCCGCACGTCCCGGAGATGATCGCGGAGAGCCGGCTGATCGTCGGCTGGGATGCCGAACCGTCCGACGTCGCCCGTCATGTGCACCCGCATCCGACGCTCTCGGAGGCGGTCGGCGAGGCCTTCCTCACGCTGGCGGGCCGAGGACTGCACCAGCGGGTGTGAGAGCGCCGCTCCGGGACACGGCTCAGGCGGGCGGCCTGAGCGCGGGGGCGGAGAGCCGGAACATCATCGTGCCGAAGCTGACCTGGTCGCCCTCCCGTACCGAGACGGTCCCCGTGACGCGCTGGCCGTTGACACAGGTGCCGTTGGTCGAGCCCAGGTCGCGCAGCAGCCACCGGCCACCGTGCACGGTGAGTTCGGCGTGCGTCCGGGAGACGGTCTCGTGGCTGAGGCGCAGCCCGTTGCCCGGGTCCCGGCCGATGAGCAGCGGGTGCGGGCTCGACGCCGGGAGCAGCAGCTTGGGCAGCCGCTCCGCCCACCAGGCCCTGCGCACGCGGCCGGGAAAGCCGGAGACCCCGCTGACGAACCGGATCAGCTGCCGCGACAGGCGGCCCCCGGTGTCCAGATCGGCGGTGAGCACCGCCAGTTCCTCGGAGTTGTTCGCGGTCAGGGCCAGTTCCATGCGCCGCATGAAGGTGTCGTGGGAGAGCTTTCCCTGCGCCGCGCCTTCTCTGAGCACGCCGAGAACACGGTCGCGCTGGGCGTCGGACAGCCGCGCGGGATACGTGTGGAACTCGAAGGAGGACGTCACAGGACCAATTGTCGGGCCGACCGCCCCAACGTGTCCAGAACGGCCGCTCCTTACTCCCTCCTGACCTGCGCGGGCGGGCCGGACGGGGCCTCTCGCGCGCCTCTCGGCGGGATAATTCCGAGCGCCCGGAGCGGGACGTTGCTACCGTCTGCCGCCGTGCCGCCCCGACGACCGCCGGGGGGCTCCCGCGTAGTCCTGGAGACTCTGTGCCCGCTGCACCACTCGAACTGAACATCCGTCCGCTCGCCGGCCCCGAGGAGCTGGACCTCTTCCGCCGCCTGCCGTACGTGCTGGACCACGAACTGGCGGACGACCTCGGCTCCGGCCGCCGCCGCCCGGAGTGGATGTGGGTGGCGCTGCGGGGCGAGCGGGTGGTGGCGCGGATCGCGTGGTGGAGCCAGGACGGGGAGGTGCCGCTCCTCCTCGACTTCTTCGACCTCGACGACACCCTGCCCGAACCCGAGCGCGGTGAGGTGGGCCTGCGGCTGCTGGAGACGGCGGGCGCGGCGGTCCTGCCGGCCGGTGGCCCGCGTCCCGAGTACGGGCGGTACGTACCGCCCGACTGGCGTGAGGACCCGGTGGCCCGTGACGTCGTCGAGGCCCGCATCCGGGTCATGGAGCGCAGCGGCGCCCGGATGCTGGTCGAGCGGCTGCGTCTGGAGTGGCGCGCGGGCACTCCGGTGCCCGCGGACAGCGGCCGGCTGCGCTTCCGCCCGGTCGCCGGGCGCGCGGACCTCGTCGCGCTGATGACGCCGGTGATGGAGGGCACCCTCGACGCGCACGGACAGCAGGACCTGGCCTCCGGGCTGACGGCCCTGGAGGCGGCGGAGAAGCAGTACGACGAGGAGCTGGCCCGCTACACCACTCCGCGCGAGTGGTGGCGCATCGCGGAGCTGCCCGACGGCGAACCGGTGGGCTTCGTGATCCCGGCCCGCAACAGCTACAACCCGATCATCGCGTACATCGGCGTGCTGCCCGCGCACCGGGGCCGCGGCTACATCGACGACCTCCTCACCGAGGGGACCCGGGTGCTCGCCGGCCAGGACGGGGTGGAGCGGATCAGGGCCGCCACGGACCTCGGTAACGTACCGATGGCGAAGTCCTTCGAGCGGCTGGGGTACGTCAACTTCGAGCGCGCGTTCGACATGGTGTGGGACTGACCGACAGGCCCTGGGCTGGGTGTGACCGCTTGGAGGAGCGCATGGAACGGGACAGCGTCGACGAGTGCTTCGTCCGGGAGCTGGTCGGGGACCGGTACCCGGACCTGGCCGGCCTGGAGATCCGGCGGGTCCCGTCGGGCTGGGACAACCAGCTCTGGCGGCTCGGGGACGAGCTGGTCGTCCGGCTGCCGATGACCGAGCGCGCTCCGAGTCTGCTGCGCAAGGAGTTCCGGTGGCTCCCCGGGCTCGCCGGGCGCCTGCCGCTGCCCGTACCGACACCGCGGTTCCTCAACGAGCCGGACGCGCGTTTCCCCCGGCCGTGGACCCTGGCGAACTGGGTTCCGGGTGAGCCGGCGGACGGCGTCGAGGTGACCGACGCCGCCCGGTCGGTGGCGAACCTCGCGGGCTTCCTCCGCGCCCTGCACCGGCCGGCTCCGGCGGACGCCCCGACGGACGAGGGGCGCGGCGGCCCGATCGCCACGGCCACCGGCGACTTCGAGGGCCTGCTCGCCGGGGTGACCGAGGCGGTCGACGTGCCGCGGGTGCGCCGGGTGTGGGACGAGGCGGTCGCGGCGCCCCGGTGGACCGGGCCCCCGGTCTGGCTGCACGCGGATCTGCACCCCGCCAACGTGGTCGTCGCCGACGGCGCGGTCTGCGGCATCGTCGACTTCGGTGACCTGTGCGCCGGAGATCCGGCCGTCGACCTCGCCGCCGCGTGGAAGCTGCTGCCGCAGGGCTCGGACGCCGGCTTCTTCGACGCGTACGGGGGGGCCGACGAGGCGACGGTGTGCCGGGCCCGGGGCCGGGCCGTGCTGAAGGCCCTCGTGCTCGTCTCGGTGGGCCAGGCGTGGGACCGCGGCCTTCCCGGCGGTCAGCCGACCTGGGGCCGGGCCGGCCACCGGATCCTGGAGCGGGTCTTCGCCTCCGCCGCCTGAGGGCCGTCCGCGCGGACGGCCCCCGGACGGAGTCCGCGCCGGTCAGGCCGCCGGTCCGGCGCTCTGCCGCTTCTGTTCCCCGATCATGTCGCGGTACCAGGCGTACGAGTCCTTCGGGGTGCGGCGCAGCGTCTCGTAGTCGATGTGGACCAGACCGAAGCGCTTGCCGGCCCCCTCGATCCACTCGATGTTGTCGGTGAGCGACCAGGTGAAGTAGCCGCGTACGTCGACGCCCGCGTCGATGGCCGACCGCAGCGAGTTCAGGTGGGCGTCGAGGAAGGCGATCCGGCGGGTGTCCTCGGCCGGTTCGTCGAAGGCGCAGCCGTTCTCGGTGATGTAGAGCGGCGGGAGCCGGTCGCCGTAGTGGGCACTCAGCCGGACGAGGGTCTCGCGCAGTCCGTCGGGAACGACGGGCCAGCCGAAGTCGGTCGTCTCGTATCCCTCGATCTCCCTTATCCCGAAGGGAAGTTGGTCGGGCATCGCGAAGCCGGCGAAGGTGTCGAGGGCGTCGGCCCTGGGCGCGCCGACGAGCGTGGGGTTGTAGTAGTTGACCCCGTACCAGTCGAGCGGGGCGGAGATGGTCGCCAGGTCGTCCTCGACCGGGCCGGGCATCAGGGCGGCGAAGTTCTCGTCGGGGTAGCGGCCGGTGAGGAGCGGGTCGGAGAACAGCCGGTTGGTGAGGGTGTCGTACAGGTCGGCGGCGAAGCGGTCCTCCTCGCTGTCGCCCGCGGTCCAGACCGGGGAGTGCGAGACGGCGATGCCGATGTTCCCGGCGCCCGCGGCCCGCAGGGCACCCACGGCCAGGCCGTGGGCGAGGAGCTGGTGGTGGGCGGCGGGCAGCGCGTCGAAGAGGAGGGCGCGGCCGGGGGCGTGCTCGCCGAGTGCGTAGCCGAGCATGGTCACTTCGGCGGGTTCGTTGATGGTGATCCACATGGGCACGCGGTCCGCGAGGCGTTCGGCGACGATGCCGGCGTACTCGGCGAAGCGGTGGGCCGTGTCCCGGTTGAGCCAGCCGCCCGCCTCGTCCAGCGGGAGCGGGGTGTCCCAGTGGTAGAGGGTCGGGGCGGGGGTTATCCCGCGTGCGCAGAGCTCGTCGACGAGACGGTCGTAGAAGTCGAGCCCCTTGGCGTTGACCGGCCCGCTGCCGCCGGGCACGACGCGCGGCCAGCTCACCGAGAAGCGGAAGGCGTCGGCGCCGAGACCGGCCAGCAGGGCGACGTCCTCGCGGTAGTGGCGGTGGAATCCGGTGCCCCGCCCGGTGTCGGCGCCGTCCTTGATGCGTCCGGGCTGCGCGGCGAAGGCGTCCCAGCCGGACGGCCCCTTGCCGTCGGTGTCCGCGGCCCCCTCGGTCTGGAACGCGGAGGCGGAGGCGCCCCAGAGGAAACCGGGCGGGAACGTCGGCACAGTCATCTAGGCCTCCACAGCCGTTGGTAGGACCACCGGCAATCGGGGACGGTCCAAGAAGGAGTGCGTATGGCAGAAGTCGGCAGGGCAGTGATCAGAACCAGACCCTAATCGCCAGTAACGGGCTCGATCCAGTGTCGTTGGTCGGTGATCGCGGCTTCTGCCGACCATGGCCAGGGGCGAGGAGACGAGGAGCGTCGCATGCTGTTCGACGTATGGGCACCGGACGCGGAGTCGGCCGGTCTGCGGCTGGCCGGTGAGCTGCGGCCCATGGAACGCGATCCCGGACGGGCCGGCTGGTGGACGGCGGAGGCGGACGCCGGGGACGGCGACCGCTACGGCTTCGTCCTCGACGACGGTCCGGTGCTCCCCGACCCCCGCTCGCGCCGCCAGCCGGACGGGCCGGACGGCGAGAGCGCGGTCGTGGACCACCGCACGTACGCATGGCGCTCCGACTGGGCGGGGCGCGGGCTGCCGGGCGCCGTCCTGTACGAGCTGCACATCGGCACGTACACCGGCGAGGGCACCTTCGACGCGGCGGCCGCGTGGCTGGGGCACCTGGCCGAACTGGGCGTCACCCACGTGTCCCTGATGCCGGTCTGCCCCTTTCCCGGTGTGCACGGCTGGGGATACGAGGGGGTGTCGCTGTGGGCCGTGCACGAGCCGTACGGCGGCCCGGAGGGACTGAAGCGCTTTGTCGACACGGCGCACGGGCTGGGGCTCGCCGTCGTCCTGGACGTCGTCCACAACCACCTGGGCCCCTCCGGTAACTACCTGCCGCTCTTCGGCCCGTACTTCACCGAGACGCACCACACCCCGTGGGGCGCGGCCGTCAATCTGGACGCGCCGGGCTCCGACGAGGTGCGGGCGTTCCTGCTGGGCAGCGCCCTCGCCTGGCTGCGCGACTACCGACTGGACGGCCTGCGGCTCGACGCGGTCCACGCGCTGGCCGACAACCGGGCGCTGACGTTCCTGGAGGAGCTGTCGGCGGCGACGGACGCGCTCGCCGCCGAACTGGGGCGGCCGCTCTCGCTGATCGCGGAGTCAGACCTCTGCGACCCGCGCACGACGACGCCCCGCGAGTCGGGAGGCACCGGTCTGCACGCGCAGTGGAACGACGACTTCCACCACTGCCTGCACACCGCCCTCACCGGTGAGGCGCAGGGCTACTACGCGGACTTCGCCGTCGCCCCGCTCGCCGCACTGGCCAGGACCGTGTCGGGCGCCTTCTTCCACAACGGCACGTACTCCGGATTCCGGGGGCGTACGCACGGCCGCCCCGTCGACGTCACCCGCACCGCCGCCCACCGCTTCGTCGGCTACGCCCAGACCCACGACCAGATCGGCAACCGGGCGCTGGGGGACCGGCTCGCCGGCACCCTCTCCCCCGGTCTGCTGGCCTGCGCGGCGGCCCTCGTGCTCACCGGCCCGTTCACGCCGATGCTCTTCATGGGTGAGGAGTGGGGCGCCCGTACGCCCTGGCAGTTCTTCACCGACCACACCGATCCGGAGCTGGCCGAGGCGGTGCGCACCGGCAGGCGGCGGGAGTTCGGCGCGCACGGCTGGGCCGAGGAGGACATCCCGGACCCGCAGGACCCGGTCACCCGGGGCCGCTCCTGCCTGGACTGGAGCGAACCGGGGCGGGAGCCGCACGCCCGGCTGCACGCCTGGTACCGCGAGCTGATCGCGCTGCGCCGCGCCATGCCCGACCTCTGCGACCCGGATCTGGCGACGGTGAAACCGGCGTACGACGACGAGGCGCGCTGGTTCGCCTTCCGCAGGGGCGATCTGCGGATCGCGGTCAATCTGGACGAGAAGCCCGCCACGATCCCGCTCGGCGGCGGCCGGCACCGCAGCGGCGGGGGCCGGGTGCTGGCCGCCTGGCAGCCGGTGGAGGCGCCCGGCGCCGACGGCCTGCTGCACCTTCCGGCGGAGTCCTGCGTGGTACTGGCCGACGGCTGAGCCGCGTCAGGTCGCGACCGTAACTCACTTGCTTTGAAGTGCACTTCAACTCGTAGCCTGCCGGTGAAAACGAACGAGGGGACACCATGAAGCAGCGATTTCTCGGCCGGTCCGGGCTGCGCGTCAGCGAACTCTGCCTGGGCACCATGACCTTCGGCCAGGACACCGACGAGGCGGGCGCGCACCGGGTGCTCGACGCCTTCACCGAGGCCGGCGGCACCTTCATCGACACGGCGGACGTCTACCATCAGGGCGTCTCCGAGGAGATCGTGGGCCGCTGGCTGAAGGGCCGCACCCGCGATGACCTGGTCGTCGCCACCAAGGTGTTCGGCACGACCGGCGAGGCACCCAACGCGGGCGGGCTCAGCCGCAAGCACATCCTCTCGGCGGTCGAGGCGAGCCTGCGGCGGCTCGGCACCGACCACATCGACCTCTACCAGACCCATGTGTGGGACGCGACCACTCCGATCGAGGAGACCCTCGCCACGCTGGACACGCTGGTGAGGTCGGGGAAGGTGCGCTACCTCGGCGCGAGCAACGTCTCCGCCTCGCAGCTCCAGCGCGCCCAGGACCTGGCCGCCCGCAACGGCTGGGAGCGCTACATCAGCCTCCAGCCGCTCTACAACCTCCTCGCACGCGAGGTGGAGTGGGAGCTGGCGCCGGTGAGCGAGGCGGAGGGCGTCGGCATCATCCCCTGGAGCCCGCTCCAGGGCGGCTGGCTGACCGGGAAGTACCGGCGCGGCATGAGCGAGGCCGCGCCGGACACCCGGGAGGCCCGATACCAGCGGGAGCTGGGGCGCGAGGCCTGGCGGGAGCGGGACAACGAGGAGACCTGGCGGGTCGTCGAGGCCGTCGTGGCCGTCGCCGAGGAGACCGGGCGCACCCCGGCTCAGGTGTCCCTGCGCTGGCTGCTCGGCCGGCCCGCCGTGGCCGCGCCCGTCGTCGGGGTGCGGACGGTCGAGCAGCTCGCCGACAACCTGGGCGCGGTGGGCTGGGAACTGACGCCGGAGCAGACGGCACGGCTGGACGAGGCGAGTTCCCGTCCGCTGCCGTACCCGTACGACGTGCTGCACCGGTTCCGCGACCGCGAGCCGCAGGGCTGACCGGCGGCGGACCGGCCGCCGCTACTCGACGATCGCCAGTTCGCGGGCGGTGGCGTTGAGGCGGCGGCCGCCGTCCTCGGTCACCGTGACGATGTCCTCGATCCGGACGCCGAAGCGGCCGGGCAGGTAGACGCCGGGCTCCACGGAGAAGCACATGCCGGGGACGAGCCGCTGCTCCTCGCCCTCGATCATGTACGGGGGCTCGTGGGTGGTGACACCGATGCCGTGGCCGGTCCGGTGGATGAAGCGGTCGCCGTAGCCGAACCCGGTGATGACGGCGCGGGCCGCCCGGTCGATGTCCTGGCAGGCGGCGCCGGGCCGGACCGCGTTGCAGCCCGCCTCCTGGGCCTCCCGCACGATGTCGTGGACCCGCTGCTCCTCGGCGGTGGGTTCACCGACGTGGACGGTGCGGGAGGTGTCGGAGCCGTAGCCGTGCTTGAGGCCGCCGAAGTCGAGGACGACCATGTCGCCGTGTTCGATGGCCCGGTCGCCCGCCTCGTGGTGCGGGTTGGCGCCGTTCGGCCCGGAGCCCACCACCGTGAAGTCGACCTGGGAGTGGCCGTACTCGGTGAGCAGCCGGGCCAGATCGGCGGCGACCTCGGTCTCCCTGCGGCCGGCGAAACGGACCTTGAGGATCTCCTCGTACGTGGCGTCGGCGGCGGCCCCGGCCGAGGCGATCCGCTCCAGCTCGGCGGCGTCCTTCACGGCGCGCAGCATCGGCAGCGCCTCGGTGAGGGAGGCGTAGGAGGTCCCGGGCAGCAGCTGCTGGAGGCCGAGCAGATGCATCGCCCAGGCGTTGTCGCTGATCCCGAACCGGCCCTTCGCGTCGAGCAGCGGCGCGGTGACGGCGTACGGGTCCTTGCCGTCCGTCCAGTCCCGCAGGGTCAGGGCGGGCGCTCCGGCGCACTTCTCGGCATCCGGCGCCTCCAGCGTCGGCACGACCAGGACGGGGTCCTGCCCGGCCGCGAGGACCAAGAGGGTGAGGCGTTCGGTGTCCGCGGTGGGCCGGTACCCGGTCAGGTGGACCATGTCGGGTCCGGGCGCGACCAGCACGCCCGCGAGTCCGGCGGCGGCCGCGCTCTCGGCGGCCCGCGCCATCCGGGCCCGGTAGTCGTCTGCGGTGAACGGCACGGGCGGGTTCGGGCTGGACATGCGGGACCTCCTGGCAGCACGGAACGGGCTCCCCGCATCCTGCCCGGTGCGGGGCGTCCCGCGCGAGCGGTCAGGGCCGTGGCCGGTGCGGTTCCTCACGTGCCCGGCCGCCGGGCGCCGCCCCGAGCCGCACGACGAGGTCGGCCCGGTCCCGGTCCCGGGCGACGAGCCGGGCGTTGTCCTCGTCGGAACCGGCGACCCAGCGCTCCGCGTACGGCCGCGGCTTCCCGAACCGCACGTGCCGGTCGACGAGTCTGCGGATCCGGACGTCCTGGTCGAGCTCCAGGTACCAGGCCTCGTCGAGCAGCCCGCGCACCGGGGCCCAGCCGCCCTCCGCGTACAGCAGGTAGTTCCCCTCGGTGATGACGAGCGGGACGTCCGGGGCGACCGGGACGGACCCGGCGACCGGCTCCTCCAGGGCCCGCTCGAAGGCGGGCGCGTACACGACGGTGTCCGGCTCGGGGTTCCGCAGCCGCCTCAGCAGTGCGGCGTACCCGGCGGCGTCGAAGGTGTCGGGGGCGCCCTTGCGGTCCGCCCGGCCGAGCCGTTCCAGTTCGGCCCCGGCGAGGTGGAAACCGTCCATGGGCACGAGCACCGCGAGCGGCCCGAGGGCGTCGGCCAGCTGCCCGGCCAGGGTGGACTTCCCGGCTCCCGGCGGCCCCGCGATGCCGAGCACACGGCGGTTCCCGGCCAGGGCGAGGCGGCGCGCGCGGTCGGTCAGCCCGGTGAGGTCACTGGTGTCCATGGCGGATATTGTCCCGCTACGGCCCGGCGGCTCCGGCCCGTGCCCCATCCCACCGCGCCGAGCACCGAGGACCCCTATGCCGCACATCGCCCTGGTCACCCTGGTCGTCCGCGACTACGACGAGGCACTCGCCTTCTACACCGGCGCCCTCGGCTTCGAGCTGGTGGAGGACACCGACCGGGGCGACGGCTCCCGCTGGGTGGTCGTCCGGCCGCGCGGTACGCGCGGGACCGGGGTGCTGCTGGCCCGCGCCAAGGACGAGGCGCAGGCGGCGAGCGTCGGGGCGCAGACCGGTGGCCGGGTCGGCTTCTTCCTGCACACGGAGGACTTCGCGGCCGACCACGCCCGCATGCTGGCGGCCGGGGTGCGGTTCCTGGAGGAGCCCCGGCACGAGGTCTACGGCTGGGTCGCGGTCTTCGAGGACCTGTACGGCAACCGCTGGGACCTGCTCCAGCCCGCGTGACCCCGTGAGGGCGCTGCGGACAGGGCTCAGCGCGGCCCGTTGCCCTCCAGGTAGGCCAGCACCGCGAGGACCCGGCGGTGGACCGTGCCGTCGTCCGGTCCGAGGCCGAGCTTGGCGAAGATCGAGCCGATGTGCTTGCTCACCGCCCTTTCCGTGACGACGAGTTCCGCGGCGATGGTGCCGTTCGCCTTGCCCTGGGCCATCAGCTCCAGGACCTCCCGCTCGCGGGGCGTGAGGCTCAGCAGCGGCTTCGCGGACGCCTTGCGGGTCATGAGCTGGCTCACCACCTCCGGGTCGAGCGCGGTGCCGCCGCCCACGACCCGGTCGAGCGCCTGGAGGAACTCGTCGACCCGGCCGACCCGGTCCTTGAGCAGATAGCCGATGCCCCGGGCGCCCCGGGCGAGCAGCTCGGCGGCGTACGTCTCCTCGACGTACTGCGAGAGGACCAGGATCGGCAGGCCGGGGAGTTCCTCGCGGGCGGCGACGGCGGCGCGCAGCCCCTCGTCGCGGAAGGTGGGCGGCAGCCGGACGTCGAGCACGGCGGCGTCCGGGCGGTGCTCCAGCAGGGCGGGCAGCACCTCGGGCCCGGCCGCGACGTCGGCCACCACCTCGTGGCCCGAGCTGGTGAGCAGCAGGATCAGGCCCTCGCGCAACAGGGCGTTGTCCTCCGCGATCACGATCCGCACGGCAGCTCCACTTCGATGTCGGTCGGCCCGCCGATGGGGCTGCTGATGCGGGTGGTGCCGTCCAGGGCGGCGATCCGCCGCCTGATCCCGACCAGCCCGCTGCCGGCGCTCTCGTCGGCGCCGCCACGGCCATCGTCCCCGATGGACACGAGCAGTACGCCGGGGGCCCGGCCGATCCGTACGCTCGCGGCGGTCGCGCCGCTGTGCTTGCTGATGTTGGTGAGCGCCTCGGCGACCACGAAGTAGGCGGCGGCCTCGATCGCGGCGGGGAGCCGGCGCCCGTCCTGGACGCCGTCGAGTCCGACCGTGACGGGAATGCCCGCTCCGGCGGCCAACGCCCGCACGGCGCCCTCCAGTCCGCGGTCGGTGAGCACCGGCGGATGGATGCCGCGCACGACGTGCCGCAGCTCGGCCAGTGCCGCCTCGGCGCCGTCCTGGGCCTCGTCCAGGCGTTGGCGGGCGGCGGCCGGGTCGCGGTCCAGGAGCTGCTTGGCCAGGCCGACCCGCATTGACAGGGCGACGATCCTGGCCTGGGCGCCGTCGTGCAGATCCCGTTCGATGCGCCGGAGTTCGGCGCCGTGCGCCTCGACCGCGCCGGCCCGGCTCTCCGTCAGCTGGTCGATGCGCTCGGCGAGCTCGGCGGACGGCGACGCGGTGAGCAGGGACCGGGTCCAGCTCGCGGAGAGCTCAGCGAGCACGGGGTGCCAGCGCAGCACCCAGCCGCGGCGCACGGGCAGCGGTGTGCCGTACTCGTCCGAGGTATGCCGGTCCAGCAGGTACACGACACAGAGCGCGGCCCCGTCCACCAGCATCCCGACCGGCCACAGCACCATCGTGAGGTAGCCGAGGCCGTTGCCGATGAGGGCCTGGGCCGGCAGCCAGAGGGCCTCTCGCCGGTTCGTGGGGTCGGTGAGGACCCGCTTGACCCGCTCGGACAGCTCGCCCCGGTCCAGCGGCAGATACCGCGTCGGGCGGAACGGCACACCGAGGTACGCGGCCGCCCTGCGCCGCTCGGACTCCGCGCACCGGTGGAGCACCTTGGCCGCCTCCGGCAGGGCGGGCAGCCCGATGATCACGGCGCCGAACAGCAGGACCGCCACCACCAGGAACGCGCCGACATAGGCGAGCAGCGCCACCGGGATGCCGATGAGGAGGTAGCGGGAAGCACGCCACGAACTCCGGACGGCGGCCACCAGCGGGGTGGGAGTGGTGCTCATGACACACCACGTTACGGGGGCCGCGCCGGCACCGGAGTGGTGTGTCCCCCACGGTCCGTGGTGTAGCCGGCTGCACCCCCGCCCGGGAGCCCGCACCCTGGTCCCCGCGCACCGCTGCTCATAGCGTTTACGCAGGTCAGGAAGTGCGGATGGCAGAAGCGAGGGACCAGGGTGGACACGTTCACGGCAGTGCGCACGGCGGCGCTGGAGCTGGAGTCGGTGAGTCGGCACCACGGGCGGCGCGGCAGCGGCCGGGAGGTGGCCGCCCTGGACACGGTGAGCTGTACGGTCCCGGCCGGGAGCTTCACCGCCGTGGTCGGCCCCTCCGGTTCGGGCAAGAGCACCTTCCTTCAGTGCGCGGCCGGGCTGGACCGCCCGTCGTCGGGGACGGTACGGATCGCCGGCACCGATCTCGGCGGGCTCTCCGAGGCCGCGCTGACCCGGCTGCGCAGGGACCGGATCGGCTTCGTCTTCCAGTCGCACGCACTGAATCTGGTGCCCTCGCTGAGCATCGAGGAGAACGTCGTGCTGCCGCTGGTGCTGGCCGGTGCGGACCCCGGCGCGGCGCGGCTCCTGGACCGGGGGCGGCGGCTCCTGGACCGGGTCGGGCTGTCCGGGCGCGGCAGCGGCGGACCGACGACCCTGTCGGGTGGTGAGCAGCAACGGGTCGCGGTGGCGCGGGCGTTGGTGACCGAGCCCGAGGTGGTCTTCGCGGACGAGCCGACCGCGTCCCTCGACCCGGATTCGGCCGCGCTGGTGCTCGGGCTGCTGCGGGACGCGGTACGGCACGACGGCCGGACAGTCGTGATGGTCACCCATGATCCGGTGGCGGCGGGCTGGGCCGACACGGTGCTGACGATGGACGGCGGCAGGCTGCGATGAGCGACACGAAGACGAGTGGCACGAAGGCGCGTGACGGCAAGCGGCTCGGCAGGAAGCCCCGCTCCGGCGACGGCGTGCGTGCCGGGACGAGCGGCGGCGGGCGGCGCGGCGCGGGCCCGCGGGCGGGGATGCGGCGGGCCTCGGCGTTCCTGGCCCGGCGCTCGCTGCGGACCCACCGGCGGGCCTGGGCCGCGGTGTTCGCGGCGGCGGCCGCGGCGGCACTGCTCGGGGCGTTCGCCCTGGTGCTCGGCTCGCTGCTGCTGGCCGGGCCGCCGGTGGAACGGTACGCCGGGGCCGACGCGGTGGTGGTGGCCGACCAGCGGGTCACGTACACGGCGAAGCCGTGGGGCAGCGAGCCGCAGACAGCGACCGCGCACCTGCCGGAACGGGTCCGCCTGGACCGCTCGGTGGTGGCGCGGGCGGCGGCGGCCGACGGCGTGGCACGGGCGGTCGCGGACGACTCGGTCCCGGTGGTGGCCGGCCGCGGCACATCGGCCGTCGGGCGCTCCTGGGGCGCCGCCGCGCTCACTCCGTACCGGCTGACCGGCGGACGCGCGCCGCGTTCCGCGTCCGAGGTGGTCGTGGACTCCGCGCTCGCGGCCACGAGCGGCGGCCCCGGTGGCCGGGTGACGCTCCAGGTCGACGGGGCGGCCCGGCGGTACACCGTCAGCGGGGTGGCCGGCACCCGGCAGCGCGGCGGGGCGCCCGCGGTCTTCTTCACCGAGGCCCGGCTCACCCGACTGGCCGGTCATCCCGGCACGGTGGACGCGATCGGTGTGGTGGCCGAGCGGGGTGTCTCCGACGGCGCGCTGCGGGCCGCCCTGGGCGACGCTGTGGCCGGGCACGGCGGAAAGGGGCACGGCGGGGGTGAGCGCGGGGCCCGGGTGCTGACCGGGGCGGAGCGCGGCGCGGCCGAGCAGCTCGACGCGCCGGGTGCGCGCGGGGATCTGCTGGCGATGCTGGCGTCGGTCGCCGCGACGGTGGTCATGGTCGCGCTGCTCGTGATCGCCACCACGCTCTCCCAGGCCGTCCACCAGCGGTCCGGCGAACTGGCGCTGCTCCGGGCGGTCGGAGCGACCCCCCGGCAGCTCCGGTCGGCCGTCGGCCGCGAGGCGAGCCGGGTGGCGGGCGCCGCCGCGCTGCTGGGCGCGGCCGGGTCCGTGCCGCTGGGGCTGCTGATGCGGTCGCTGCTGGCCACGGACCCGCTGCCGCTGCCGGTCCCGGTGTGGCTGCCGCTCGCGGCGGGCGCGGTGGGCGCGGTGATCGTCACGCTCGCGGCCCGGCCGGTGGCGCTGCTCGCGGCCCGCTCCATCACCCGGCTGCGGCCCGCCTCGGCCCTGGGCGCGGCGCGGGCGCCGGAGCCGGACGAGCCGGGGCGGGCGCGTACGGTCGCCGGGGTGCTGCTGGCGGTCGCGGGGCTCGGCTCGGCCGGTGCGGCGACCGCTCAGGGCGACCGGGCGGCGGCGCTCGCCGCGTCGGCCGCGGCGACCTCGCTGATCATCGCGGTGGCGCTGCTCGGCCCGTGGGTCGCGCGGATCTCGATGCGGGTGCTCGGCGCACCGGCCCGGCGGGCGGGCGGAGTCGCCGGATTCCTGGCCGCCCGGTCCGCCGCCGCGCACAGTCGGCGGCTGGGTGCGGCGCTCACCCCCATCGTGCTGGTCGTGGCGTTCGTCTGCGTGCAGCTGGCGGCGGGCAGCACGCTGGAGCGGGCGGCCGGCCGCCAGGCATCGGACGCCCTGCGGGCGGACCTGGTGGTGACCGGCCCCGCCGCCGGCATCCCCTCGGACGCGGCCGACGCGGTGCGCGCGGCCCCTGGGGTGTCCGCCGCGACGGGCCTGCTGCGGTCCGCCGTGGTCCTCGCCCACCGCGAGACCGGCGATCCGAAGCTGGACCGCTACCCGCTCCTGGGCGTCACGGCGGACCAGTTGTCCGGCACGCTCGACGCCCGGGTCACCTCGGGCGATCCGGCCGACCTCACCGGCCGGGGCACGGTAGCGGTCGGCAAGGACCGGGCCGGCGAACTGGGCGCGGGTGTCGGCGACATGGTGCGACTGCGCCTGGGCGACGGTTCGGAGGTACGGCTGCGGGTGGTGGCGGTCTACGAACGCTCGCTGGGCCTGGGCGAGTTCATGCTGCCGCGCGAGGCGCTCGCCGCCCACGTGTCGGCGCCGCGCGACCGGCAGATCCTGGTGCGCTCGAAGGGCGGGGACACCGCTTCGGCGGTACGGCGCGCGCTCGCACCGTACGAAGGACTGCGGGTCCGGGCGGCGACGGCCGACGACGTACGGATCAGCCCGTCGTCCTCGGCGCAGGACGACGCGCTGATCGTCATCGGTGTCGGCGTGATCGGAGGCTTCGCGCTGCTGGCGGTGGTCAGCACCCTCGCCCTGATCACGGTCGGCCGCCGCCCCGAGTTCCGCCTGCTGCGGCTGGTCGGCGCGGGGCGCGGCCAGCTGCTGCGGATGCGGGTCCTGGAGACGGGCCTGATAACGGTGGCCGGCCTGGCCATCGGGACCCTGGTCGCGGCGATCCCGCTGCTCGCGTTCGCGCTGAGCACGACGGGCTCCCTGCCCTACCTCCCGGCCGTGCGGTACGGCGTGCTGGCGCTGACCGTGACGGTGGCCGCGGCGGCGGGCACGCTGCTCCCGGGGACGGGCGGCGCGGGCCGGCGCGGCGCCCGGGGCTGAGGCGGCCGGCCGGGGGCGCCGTCCCCGGTGGTGGCCCCAGTCCCGCCCGCTGAACGCCCGGCATGCCAGGCCACGTTCGGCGCGAGTACCGCAAGCCGCGTGCCGCGCCGAACCCGTGAAACCGAACGCGTCACGCTCGTTGACACCGGAACAGCGAGACGCCACTCTCCTGGGAGAGCGCTCTCCCATCTATTTCGGGACCTCGGTCCCGCACTCTTCCGCCTGGAGTGAATGTGCACAGACCTAGCGCAGCCATGCCCGTGAGACCTCGCACGGGCACGTTGCTGATCACGCTTCTCGCCCTGCTCGCTTCGTCGTTGGTACTGCTGACCGCGACGTCCGCGCGAGCCGCCGAAACCCTGCTGTCGCAGGGGAAGACGGCGACCGACTCCTCCCACGAGGGCGCCGCCTACGCGGCCTCGGCCGCCGTGGACGGAAATCTGACCGGCACCCGCTGGGCCAGCGAATGGAGCGACCCGCAGTGGATCCAGGTCGACCTGGGGGCCACTGCGGACCTGAGCAGAGTCGTCCTGACCTGGGAGTCCGCCTACGGCAAGGCGTACGAGATCCAGGCCTCGGACAACGGGGCCGACTGGCGCACGCTGAAGACCGTGACCAACGGCGACGGCGGCACGGACGAGCTGGCCGTCTCCGGCTCCGGACGGTACGTCAGGATGTACGGCACCGCCCGCCCGGGCGGATACGGATACTCCCTCTGGGAGTTCCAGGTGTACGGCACGACCGGCCCGCCCCCGGCCACCGGCGGAGCGGTGCGCGTCACCGGTTCGCAGGGCAACTGGCAGCTGAGCGTCGACGGCAAGCCGTACCAGGTGAAGGGCCTGACCTGGGGGCCGTCCGTTGCCGACGCGGGGCGCTACCTGCCGGACCTGAAGTCGATGGGCGTCAACACCATCCGCACCTGGGGCACCGACGGCTCCTCCAAGCCGTTGCTGGACGCGGCGGCGGCCAACGGCATCCGGGTCGTCAGCGGCTTCTGGCTCCAGCCGGGCGGCGGTCCGGGCGCCGGAGGGTGCGTCAACTACCTCACCGACGACGCGTACAAGTCGTCCTCGCTCACCGAGTTCGCCAAGTGGGTCGACACGTACAAGAACCACCCCGGCGTGCTGATGTGGAACGTCGGGAACGAATCGGTGCTCGGTCTCCAGAACTGCTACAGCGGTGACGAGCTGGAGAAGCAGCGCAACGCCTACACCACCTTCGTCAACGACGTGGCGAAGAAGATCCACACCATCGACCCGAACCACCCGGTGACCTCCACCGACGCGTGGACCGGAGCCTGGCCGTACTACAAGCGCAACGCGCCCGACCTGGACCTGTACTCGGTGAACTCCTACGGCGACATCTGCGGTGTCCGCGCCGCCTGGGAGTCCGGCGGCTACAACAAGCCCTACATCATCACCGAGGGCGGCCCGGCCGGTGAGTGGGAGGTCCCCGACGACGCCAACGGCGTACCGGACGAGCCCACCGACGTGCAGAAGGCCGAGGGCTACACCAAGGCCTGGAACTGCATCACCGGCCACCAGGGCGTCGCACTCGGTGCCACGCTCTTCCACTACGGCACGGAGCACGACTTCGGCGGCGTCTGGTTCAACCTGGTGCCCGACGGCAAGAAGCGGCTCTCGTACTACGCCCTGAAGAAGGCGTACACCGGCTCCACCGCGGGCGACAACACCCCGCCGGTCATCAGCAACATGACCGTGCAGAACGCGGGCGGGGCGCCCGCCGGCAAGGAGTTCACCGTCCGCGCCGACGTCCGCGACCCGGACAACGACGCCCTGACGTACAAGATCTACCTCAGCGGGAACTACGCCACCGGGGACAAGGCCCTGGTCGAGGCCGCCTGGCGGTCCACCGGCAACGGCACCTTCGCGGTGAAGGCACCGGAGCGGCTCGGGGTGTGGAAGGTCTACATCCAGGCCGAGGACGGGCACGGCAACGCCGGCATCGAGACCAAGTCCGTCAAGGTGGTGGTGCCTCCGGTCACCGGCACCAACCTGGCTCTCGGCCGGCCCGCGACCGCCTCCTCCGCACAGACGGGCAGCAGCGGCTGCCCGTGCACCGCGGCGATGGCCTTCGACGGGAAGCTCGACACCCGCTGGGCCAGCGACTGGAGCGACCCCCAGTCGATCCAGGTCGACCTGGGCGAGCGGAAGTCCTTCCGCCACCTCCAGCTGGTGTGGGACCCGGCGTACGCCAAGGCGTACGAGGTGCTGGTCTCGGACGACGGCAACAACTGGCGCTCGGTGTACACCACCACCAGCGCAAACGGTGACGCCGACGACCTCGACATCGCCCAGACCGCCCGCTACGTGAAGCTCAACGTCACCCAGCGGGGCACCGCCTGGGGCTACTCCCTCTGGGAGTTCGGCATCTACAGCTGACCACTGTGCAAGGCCGGTGCGGAACGGGGCCGGTGCGGAACGGGCGACAGCCCCTCCGCACCGGCGTCGCCCGTCACCCCGGTCAACAGCTGCCGGTCGGCACCCTGGTGAAACTCACGACCGGGCCATCCACCGTGTCAGTTGCCTGAACGTCAAATACTCCTTGCGGAAATGCTTTCTTGAGGGAGAGGCGCCAGGCCTCTGCGATCTCCTGCGCCAGGGCGAGGGCGTTGGACTGAGATTCTGCGCCATCGGCGATGTCGATATACAGCCACAGCTTGAACTGATTGAGGGTTGCCTCGACGGAGGTGGCGTCCCCATCCAACCGCTCGTGCCATTGGCGAAAATTCACGGGGTCGTATGAACGATCCCAGAGGACGCATCCCTCCACCTCGACAAACTCCGGAAGGAAAACACGCGACAGGGCAATCCATTCAGCCTGACCAGCTGACCGGGAAAGAAAGTCCAGGTAATCGGCATCACCGCCCGTCGCTTCCGAAAATTCCCTGATCAGCGGATCCTTCAGCGGGTCCATCCGCACTCCCCTACTCGTACAGGGCTCACCGCACACCACCCCACACAACTCTGCGTCAGTCCGTACCGGTCGTCATCCAGTCGATGTACCGGCCGTAGTCGATCACTTCCAGGGTCCGCCATCGCCGCGTAATCACACCGGAGAATATTCGATCAACGCAGGCATGGTGCGATGGTCAGTCCCCTCCATCGTCACCACAACCCGCCTGTGGGTCGAGTCTGCGAGCCGTCGCAGAAATGCTTCCAGGTGCGCAAAGGACGCAGGTCCGTCGACATCGGCGGGATCAAACGTGAACTCGATCTCATCGATATCGAAGAAATAGCAGGAAAACCAGATACCGCCTACCTCAACAGCCAGTCTCGCCGATTCCTCCGGTTCACTCCCCAACCGGTCGAGCAAACTGCGGGCATCAGCAATGCCCCCGTCAGCCGACTCGAAAAGGGTCCAAGTGAAATGAACGGCCCAACCCGTGAGAGCAAGCCCCTCAAGAAGGTTCTTCCAGTCATCGATTTCAGCGTCGAAGATGCACACGTCGCGAAGGGCTCCGTCCACGTCGAAGTCCTCGCTGCGATACCGCACGCCGATACCACCCGATCCGCCCCTCACAGGGGCTCTTCATTTTCGGTCTCGGCCCTCTCGATATCTGCCACGTTATCGAAATCATAATTTTCCACGTGCTCCTGAACTCACTTCAGTCACTCACTCCGTGCGAGCGATGATGTGAAGCTCGCCGGGATTTTGTATGCCGCAGCGGTGGACTCATCGAAAATGATCACCAGAGAATCTGGCATGTACGTGAATCCTGAGCCCTTCGATTCACCAAGGGCAATCACCAGGCATGACGAATCGGAGAAATCGAGCCGAAATGCCCAGGGCATTTCGGGACAACCCTCGTTGGGAACGTGCCATGCCGGTGCGATTTTCACAATCGAACCACCCAGGAAATTTGCCCACTCGACTCGATCGCCCACGTCGACCGCCTCAGGAGTCAGCCCCGAACCCAACCGGCCGGCCTCTTTCAGCTCAATGGCCAATCCTTCGTTCAGCCCATCCATCGCCCAGGAGAGGGCCAGACTGGCTCCACTGGCCATAACTAGCTCAACGGACAGGTCCACTTCATGAGCTCCATCCGCCCTGTGCCCTTCGGGCCAGGTGCCTCCCTGCGACACCTCATATCGCACCGCTGAAAGGGTCTCAGAGGAAACGGCGGCCAGCAGGGCAGCGATCCTCGCCTCGTGTTCCGACCGGTCAAGCCAGGGCTGAATCATCATCGTTAATATCGTCCAAAATACTGGAAGTCGCCATTGGAATCGAATGTTGCCCCGAACCCGCGCCCACCGGAGGGATCAGGCATGATGTAGCGTGTTCCTCCTGCAAAGTTTCCCGAATTAACGGGAACTTGCGTAGCGTTGGGGTTCGTCAGAATATCATCGAGAAGATTCTGTCCGATCGAATCCAGCTGTTTTCCGGGAACGACATCCAGGTCTCCACGATTCATGTGCTTCTGGTACTCGAACCCCGCGCGGGTCAATTTTGCCTTGGCCGGACGCTCTCCACTCTTCGACAGGGCATCCAGGCATGACGCAAGGCCCAGAGGGTCGGCCTCGGCAAACGGGCTCGCGACGTAGGCATGGTGGTTGTCCGCCGGTTCCAGCCCCAGCGGGTCCGGGCTGATGTACCGGGCTGCTTCCGGGTCGTAGTAGCGGAAGTAGTTGTAGTTCAGGCCCGTTTCAGGGTCGGCGTACTGGCCGGGGAAGCGGAGTGGGCAGTCCGTGGACGTGGTGTCCGTGGCGGCCGGGAAGTGCGTGCCCCACAGGCTGGTGCGGCGTTGCCAGACGATTTTCCCGTCGGGTGTGACCAGTTCGGCCGGTGTACCGAGGCTGTCCGTGACGACGGCGTGGAAACGGGTACTGAAGTCGGTGGCGGCGTCCTGGGCCAGTTCGGCCAGCAGCGCCGCGCCCTGTGCCCGGGGCAGCGGCTTGTGGTCGGTCTGGGTGAGGGGGCGGTGGGTGCCGGGGGCGTAGTCCCAGGTGGTGACCTGGCCGTCGGACATCGTCCGTTCGGCCAGCCGTATGCCGTCCCAGGTGAATTCCGTGCGGTCGGCGGTGGAGCCGTCCTCTGTCAGCCGGTGCTTGGATATTCGACGGCCGAGCGGGTCGTACGCGTACGCCCAGCGGTCGCCGTCCGGTGTCACCGCCTCGGTCAGACGGTCCTCCGCGTTCCAGGCATAAGTCCACTGCTGCTGTTGCCCGTTGAGGAGCTTGCGGGTCTTGCGGGTCAACCGGCCCTGGGCGTCGTGTTCGTAGGCAGTGCGACCGGCGCTTCGGATGAGGTTCCGGCGAACTCGCGATCCCCGGTGCTTTCGTGGGCGGGGGCGGAGGCGTGGATGAGGTTGCCCGCCGTGTCGTAGGCGTACGTCTCCGTCCAGCCGTGGGCCCGGACCCCGGTGACGCGGCCGGTGCTGTCGAGGTCGAACCGGCGGGTGCCCGAGGTGAGTTCACGGATCTCGGTGAGGTAGCCGTCCTCGCGGTAGGCGTAGGTGCGGTGCTGGAGCAGACGGTCGGCCTCGTTCACGCGACCCGAGACGGTCTGCTCGGTGAGGCGGTTGGCTGCGTCCCAGTGCTGGGTGAGCGAGACGCTGGCGCCGAGCCGGCGCTCCGTCTCACGGCCCGCCGCGTCATAGGTGAAGGCCAGCGCGCCGGCGTCGGTGCCGAGCCGGGTGGGCCGGCCTGCCGGATCGTAGGTCCAGTGCGAGTCCAGCCCGGAGGGGGTGGTTCGCTGTGTGACCCGGCCGAGGACGTCATGGGTGTAGGCGGTGGTGCGGCCGTTGACAGTTTCCGTGAGCGTACGGCCCAGTGCATCCCGCTCGATGGCGACCTCCGCATCCGCGTTGGCCGTGTGGATCACATCGCCCGATGTGCCATACGTGTAGGTGGTGGTGTCGCCCGCGTCCGTGCGCTGCTCGACGACGCGGCCGAGCTCGTCCCTGCTGAAGTGGAGTGTTTCGCCGGCGCCGTTCGTGCGGGAGATCAGGCCCCCCGCCGCGTCGTGGGTGTAGGTCAGTGCCCGGCCGTTGAAGTCGGTCTCGGCGGCCAGCCGCCCTGCCTCGTCGTACGTGTACGACCAGGTCAGTCCTTGCGGGTTGGTGACCGCGGTCAGCCGGAGTTCGGTGTCGTAGCCGAAGGCGTACGTCGTACCGTCCGGGCCCGTACGGGTGGAGGGGACATCGAAGTGTGTGGCGGTGTGACGGGTGGTGTTGCCCGCCCGGTCGGTGTGGGTGAGCGGGTTGCCCTCACCGTCCCAGGTCCAGGATTCGCGTGTGCCGTCCTGGTACGCGCGCCACGTCGGCTTGCCTTCGGTGGTCCAGCCCGTCCGGGTGGTCCGGCCGAGCGGGTCGACGACTTCGACGACGCGGCCGAAGGTGTCGCGCCGCGCGGACGTGGTGTGTCCGAGCTCATCGGTGACCGCCACTGGCAGGCCTGCCGGGTTGGACGTGACCCCGCGCGTGTGGCCCAGGGCGTCGGTGACGGTGGACAGGCGGCCCGACCCGTCGTATGCGCAGTGCGTTTCGGCGCCGAGAGGATCGGTCGTGGTGAGCAGGTTGCCCCGCTCGTCATAGGTGTGCTGCCACGTCGAACCGCCGGGTTCGATGACCGTGACCGGCTGGCCCAGTGTGTTGTACGTGGCGCGGGCCTCGGACCGGTCCGGCAGGGTCACCGCTGTGAGATTGCCGGTCTCGTCGTACGTGTAGCGCGTCGTGCGACCCAGCGGATCGGTGACCGAGAGGGGCTTGTCGCCCCTGTCGGTCCACTGTGTGCGGGTGGCGTGCCCGAGCGGATCGGTCTCCTCCACGACCATGCCCGCAGAGTTGTACCGGTGCGTGGAGCACCGGCCGAGGGAGTCGGTGTACGTGGTGGTGCACGTCTCGTCGTCGTAGCGGAGGCTGCCGGACAGGAAGCCGTCGCTGCCCTCGGTTCGCTCGACGCGCCCGGTGGCGTCGTAGAAATAGGCGAACGAGGTGCCGTTGCGGTCGGTCCAGGAGGTGACCCGTCCCTCGGCGTCGTACGTGAAGACCAGCGGTTCGCCGCTGGAGTTGACGACCTCGGTGAGGTTGCCCGCCGCGTCGTAGCCGTATCGCATCACGACCGAGCCGCCGCCTGCTCCGTCGGGCTGCACCGGCTCGTACGGCGAAGGTGCCTGGTCGAGCAGGCGCAGGGCGGTGATCCGCGGCCCCTCGGTGTCGACGGCGAGGTAGTAGCCGCCGGAGTGGCGCAGCGCGGTGGGGATGCCGTCAGCTGTGCGCTCGACGTCGATCTGGGCGCCGTTGCGGTCGTGCCAGCTTTCCAGCGGGAGGTGGAAGACGCCGTTGGTTCCCGAGGAGAGCGGCGTGCTGAAGGTGCGCACGACTCCGGAGTCGGGATCGGTGATCGTCATGACACCGTCGGGCTTGCCATCCCATTCGAGCGGCCAGCGGGCGCCCTTGACTGGCAGTACGGGCCCGCCCGGCCGTGGAACGGGGTAGACCAGACGCATGCCGTCGGCCGCGGCGAACACCACGCCCTCGCCGTCGATCTGGAGGCACTCGTCCAGGGTGGAGGCCCAGGTGGGGCCGAAGCACACACCACCGCGGTACGAGGACAGATGGGTGCGCTCGAAGACCAGCGGGAGCCCTGCCGGGAGCGTCAGGTCGGTCTGCGTCATCAGCATGGCGCCGGTCGCCACGTCGATCGGCTCGCCCACGCACGGGGTGGTCTTGCACGTCCGGGCCGCCGGCCCGATCTCCACCAGGTCGGGGCGGAGCGTGGGGGGCCGCAGCATCAGCGGCACGCCGTCGGTCCTGAAGAACAGGTTTCCCTCTATGCCGGCTTTCGCCACACCGGCGGCGCCACCGAACATCCCGCCGTAGATCATGCCGTCCTTGGCGGCGGCATTGATCTCGTCCAGGCTGAAACCCTGCTGCATGCCGGTGGCGATCTTCAGGGGCTGGGCGACCGCGAGGTCGATGGTCACCGACTCCATGCTCCCGAAGACCGCCGCGACCAAGGCCCCGGCGGCTATCTCGGCGACGGTCGTGGAGACGGCGACGCCCACGGTGACACCGAACTCGATCAGCGCCTCGGTGGCCAGCGCGGCAGCACCCGCAGCCAGCCCCGCCGTGAAGAAGGCCAGCGCGATGCCGCCTACGATGACCGCGGCATCTATCCCTATCTGTGTCCACAGCCTGCTGATGGCGTCATCGATGGCGTCGGCGAACTTGTCCAGCGCCTCCGCCATCTTCCGCGCCGACTTCGAGAGGTCACTGAGCCAGCCCGCGTCGCCGTCCTTGGCGTAGCGTTCCCAGAACACCTCGAACACGTCGATGGCCGCACCCGTGTTGTTGGTGATCAGCGAGGAGGCCGCGTTGTTGACCGGAGTGCGGACATCGTCAACCGAGTCCGCGAAGGTCCGCCACGCGTCGGCGACGTGGCGCAACGAACCGGAGTTGGCATCCGGCCACCACAAGCCCATCTTGAGGAGGATGTCCTTGGCCTCGTCCTCAATGCTCACTTGGCGCCCTCGTCGTGGCCTTCGCCGGCCGCGGGCTTCGCCTTCTTGAACATTCCGGAGATCAGCTCGTCATGGTCCACGTGCCCGTCCGCCATGTCGGCCAGGGCTTCGTGAATGCTGACCAGACCGAGAACGAGGATGCCCGCCGCCCGCTCGACGGCCTTCTGTTGGAGGCTGTAGGCATCGCCGAACTTCTTGCCCTGCTCGTCATCGCCCCACGGCGCGCCCAGCCCGTCGAGGGTGGTGACCAGCGTCGTGAGCGCCGTGCTCAGATTCTTGCCCTGCGTGTGGAAGACCGGCGCCGTCGCCTTGATGTCCGCCGTCTTGATGTCCAGGACCTTGCCGCTGTCCTTGCCGTCACCCATGCGTGTTGCCCCCCGTACCTAGCCAAGGCTCCAAACCCTAGCGTTGATTGTTCACGAGCCCTTGTCGCTCGCGGTGGGGGCTCCGGATCGTCGTGAAGCACGGATGGTCCCGGAAATGTTCACGACAACAGGGCCGTCGGCGGTTCCACCGGCGCCACGCCGCTGTCAGGCGTCCCCTCGGCCCGCCACCCCGCCCGCCGCACCCGCCAGCGCGGCCAGCACCGGGGCGATCAGCGGATGCGCCTCCGCACCACGGCGTACCGCCGCGAACACCCGGCGCGTCGGGGCGGTGCCGTGCACCGGGCGGACCACCACGCCGGTCAGGGTCATGCCGCGCAGCGCGGATCTGGGGACCAGGGCCACTCCGGCCTCTGCGCCGGCCAGGGCGACGACCGCGTGGAAGTCGTCCGAGGAGTGTTCGAGGCCCGGCTCGAAGCCCGCGTACTGGCAGGCCAGGACCACCACGTCGTGGCACGGGTTGCCCGGGTAGGGGCCGATCCAGGTGTCCTTCGCCAGGTCGGCGATCGCCACCTGCTCCCGGTCCGCCAGCCGGTGCCGCACCGGGAGCACCGCGTCGAAGGGTTCCGAGTACAGCGGCACCCGAGTCAGCCGGCGGTCGTCCTCACCCGGCGCGCCCCGGTACTCGACGGCGACGGCCACATCGGCCTGGCGGTCGAGGACCATCGGGACGCTCGCGTCGCCCTCCGCGTCCTGGACGCGGACCCGGATGCCGGGCGCGGACTCGCTGAGGGCGGCGATCGCGGGGGCGAGGACCAGGCCGATGCCGGTGGCGAACGCGGCGACCGTGACCGTCCCGGCGTCGCCCGCGCCGTAGGCGGCGAGCTCCGCCTCGGCCCGCTCCAGCTGGGCCAGCACCGCGTTGGTGTGGGTCAGCAGGATCTCCCCGGCCGAGGTGAGCCTGGCGCCCCTGGCGTTGCGCTCGACCAGCCGGTGCCCGGTCTCCTGCTCCAGCGCGGCCAGCTGCTGGGAGACCGCGGAGGGGGTCAGGTAGAGCGCGGCGGCCGCCGCGGTCACCGTGCGGTGGTCCGCCACCGCACGCAGAATGCGCAGCCGCCGTGCATCGATCATGCGACCTATTGTCCCAGGTCGCGGGGGCATCCGGGACGCCCCCGCGAACGCTCGGGAACTACTCCCCCAGGGCCGCCCGCGCGTCGACGAACGCGTCGACCGCGCGGTTCACGTCCGCCGTGGAGTGCGCGGCGGACAGCTGGACGCGGATACGGGCCGCGCCCTGCGGGACGACCGGGTACGAGAACCCGATCACGTACACACCGCGCTCCAGGAGAAGCTCCGCCATCCGGCCTGCCTTCGCCGCGTCCCCGATCATCACGGGGGCGATGGCGTGGTCGCCGGGCAGGACGTCGAAGCCTTCCTCGGTCATCCGGGTACGGAAGAGCGCGGTGTTGGCGTTGAGCTGCTCGCGCAGGTCGCCGGCGGACTCCAGCAGGTCGATGACCTTCAGGGAGGCGGCCGCGATGACCGGGGCGAGCGAGTTGGAGAAGAGGTACGGGCGCGAGCGCTGGCGCAGCAGTGCGACGATCTCGGCGCGGGCGGCCACGTAACCGCCGGAGGCGCCGCCGAGGGCCTTGCCGAGGGTGCCGGTGATGATGTCGACGCGGTCCATCACGTCGTGCAGCTCGGGCGTGCCGCGCCCGCCGGGGCCGACGAAGCCGACGGCGTGGGAGTCGTCGACCATGACCATGGCGTCGTAGCGCTCGGCCAGGTCGCAGATCTCGCGCAGCGGTGCGACGTAGCCGTCCATGGAGAAGACGCCGTCGGTGACGACGAGGCGGCGCCGGGCGCCGGAGGCCTCCTTGAGCTGCTGCTCCAGGTCGGCCATGTCGCGGTTGGCGTAGCGGAAGCGCTTGGCCTTGCAGAGCCGGATGCCGTCGATGATCGAGGCGTGGTTGAGGGCGTCGGAGATGACCGCGTCCTCCGGGCCGAGGACCGTCTCGAAGACGCCGCCGTTGGCATCGAAGCAGGAGGAGTAGAGGATCGTGTCCTCCTGGCCCAGGAAGGAGGAGAGCCGCTGCTCCAGCTCCTTGTGGACCTCCTGGGTGCCGCAGATGAAGCGGACCGAGGCCATGCCGTAGCCCCAGCGGTCCAGCGCCTGGTGGGCGGCGGCGATCACGTCGGGGTGGTCGGCGAGGCCCAGGTAGTTGTTGGCGCAGAAGTTGAGCACCTCGCCGGGGCGGCCTCCGGCGGTGACGGCGACGGTCGCGGACTGCGGGGTGCCGATCACGCGCTCGGGCTTGTGCAGCCCGGCGGCCTCGATCTCTTCGAGGGTGGTGCGCATGTCGTCGCGTACGGAGTCGAACATGAGGGGTGTCTCCCGGCTCGGTAGCTGGATACGGGGGTGGTCAGCTGGATACGGGTGGTCAGACGGTCCAGTCGAGGATGACCTTGCCGCCGAGTCCGCTCGCGGCGTCGTCGAAGGCCGCCTCGAAGTCGCGGTAGCCGTAGCGGCCGGTGATCACGGGGGCGAGGTCGAGGCCGCCCTCCAGCAGGACGGACATGGCGTACCAGGTCTCGTACATCTCGCGCCCGTAGATGCCCTTGACGGTGATCATGGAGGTGACGATCCGGGACCAGTCGACGGCGAAATCCTCGGAGGGCAGTCCGAGCATCGCGATGCGGCCGCCGTGCGTCATGTTCGCGATCATCTCGCGCATCGCCTCGGGGCGGCCGGACATCTCCAGGCCGATGTCGAAGCCCTCGCGCAGTCCCAGATCCCGCTGGCCGTCCGCGATGGTCTGCTGACCGACATTGAGGGCGAGGCTGACGCCGACCTTGCGGGCGAGCTCCAGGCGGGCCTCGCTGACGTCGGTGATGACGACGTTGCGGGCACCGGCGTGCTTGGCGACGGCCGCGGCCATGATGCCGATCGGGCCCGCGCCGGTGATCAGGACGTCCTCGCCGACGAGCGGGAACGACAGCGCGGTGTGCACGGCGTTGCCGAACGGGTCGAAGATCGCCGCGACGTCGAGGTCGACCGGGACCCGGTGCACCCACACGTTGGACGCGGGCAGCGCGACGTACTCCGCGAAGGCCCCGTCGCGTCCGACGCCGAGCCCGACGGTGGAGCGGCAGAGGTGGCGGCGGCCGGCCAGGCAGTTGCGGCACTTGCCGCAGACGAGGTGACCCTCGCCGCTGACCAGGTCGCCCACCGCGATGTCGACGACGTCCGCGCCGATCGCGGCGACCTCTCCGACGAACTCGTGGCCGAGGACGAGCGGCGTCTGCACGGCCTGCTGGGCCCAGCCGTCGTAGTTGCGGATGTGCAGGTCGGTACCGCAGATGCCGGTACGGAGGACCTTGATGAGCACGTCCGAGGGGCCGGTCTCCGGCTCGGGAACGTCCATCAGCCAGAGTCCCGGCTCGGCCTTCTGCTTCACGAGTGCCTTCACGGCTGCGGCTCCCTGTACCTGGTACGGCGTTGAGCTCCCCGGGCAGGGGGCATGCCTGAGGAAGCCTGCGGCCCGGGGAGGAATGAGGGGACGGCGTGGCAGCGCGCTACGACCGGCTGCCGCGCACCATCCTGCGCCGTCCCGGAGAAATCTGCCGTACCGCGCGCCCCAGGTCCATCGAGGATTTCTTAAGCGCGGCCGCAGCTCCGCTTCACACCCCGGCCGCACCGGCGGGGCGGCCTGCTCCATCCGGGGGATCGCGCGGCGCCGCCCCGGGCCCGGTCACGCCTTCAGGAGGAAATCCCTGATGCAGGCCGCGAGCTTCGACGGCTGGTCCTCCGGGATCAGGGTGTAGCTGTCCTCGATCTCCACCAGTTCGCCCTTGGGCAGCAGCTCGGCCAGCCGACGGCCGTGCTCCGGCGGCATCACCCGGTCCTGCGCCGCCCAGGCGACCAGGGCCGGGCGGTCGAAGGTGCGCAGCGCTTCCGCCCAGCCGAGCAGCTCGGCCCTCGGCGGCACGCCCAGGACGTACTTCCGCAGGTCCCGGCGGATCTCCTTCGAGGTCCACAGCGGGCGGAACCAGCCGTCCATCACCTCGTCCGGCACCGGCCTCCTGGTCATCCGGCCCCAGGTCATCGGCAGCCGCCGCATCGGCTTCAGCCGGAGCAGCGCGAACGCCGCCCGCAGGCCGCCCGGCATCCTGGCGGAGGCGTACAGGTTCTTGCCGGGCAGGCCGGGAGGGAAGTTGTCGAAGGCCTCGCAGGAGGTGATGACGAGCTTCCCGATCCGCTCGTCCCGGCCGTCCGCCACCAGCGCCAACGCCCCGCCCCAGTCGTTCATCACCAGGGTGACGTCGGTGAGGTCGAGCGCCTCCAGGAACTCGGCGACCAGCCGTGCGACGCCCAGGACCGACAGGTCCGCGTCGGGGCGCATCGGACGGCGGTGGCCGCCGAGCGGCAGCGTCGGGACGACGCAGCGGTGACCGGCCCGCAGGTCCTCGACCACGTGGCGCCAGAGCGTGCCGTCCATGGCGACGCCGTGCAGCAGGACCACCACCGGTCCGTCGCCACCGGTGTCCTCGTACTCCACGACTCCGGCGGACAGCTCCAACACGCTTGTGGAAAGCTCCGGTTCGGTCATCTGACACACCTTTCACGTTTCACGGGACAGCTGCGCACGGTCACCGTACCGATCCGTACACGCCGAGGAAGCGGGCCCGTCCGTCGTCGATCCGGTAGAGGAAGATGCCCTCCTTGCGGGGGACCAGGTGGCTGCTGTCGAAGGCCAGGCGTCTGGTGATGCCCCGGTACTCGGTGCGGAAGACGCGCTGGGCGATTCCACCGCGCAGGGCGTCGGTGGCGCTGGTGGTGGCGGCGGCCCGTGCGATCAGGCCCACCGCGTCGTAGGCCTCGGCGGCCCAGGTGGCGGGCGGCGAGCCGAACCTCTTGCGGTGCGCGGCGGTGAAGGCCTTGGCGGCGGGCAGCGCCGTGGGGTCGGTGTACGCCTCCGCGAAGATCCAGCCCTCGGCGGCCCTGCCCGCGTCCCGGAGGAAGGCGGGTGCCAGCACGGGGCCGGTGGACAGGACGACGCCGGTGAATCCGGCGGCCGCGAGGTCGGTGGCGCAGCGGGCGCCCCGGGCGGGGGATGTGCCCGCGTAGACCACCGCTCCGGCGCCGGCGGTGATCGCGGCACGGGCGGCCGGCGCGAAGCTGTCGGTGTCCGCCGCGGCGGTGTGTGTGGTGACGGTGATGCGGCCCGTCCGCAGGTCCCGGAGCGGGTGGGCGATCTCCCAGCTGCCCTGCGGGTCCTCCCGGTCCTCGATGACCACGGCTTTCTTCACGTGTTGGACGTTCGCCAGGTGGTCGATCAGCCCGGAGACGAGCGAGGAGTCGTACGGGCGCAGTACGCACTGGTACCTGGCGTCCACCGAGTCGGGGGGCGTGTGCCCGGCGGCGACGACGACCTGGAGGAGGCGGGCCTTCTCGTAGCGGCTGACCACGTCCGCGGCGGCGACGTCGGCCGTGGGGCCGATCACGGCGAGCACCGCGGGGTCGGCCGCCAGCCGGTCCGCCACGGCGAGGGCGCGGGTGGCGTCCCCAGCGTCGTCCTCGACGCGCAGACCGAGGCGGAAGGCCTTGTCCGTGCGGGAGTTGTGGTCGTCGACGGCGAGCCGGACGCCTCTTTCGTGGGCGAGGCCGACGGCCCTGCCCGGCCCTGTGCTGTCCGTGTGCAGTCCGATCGTGTACGTGGGGAGCGTGCGGGACGCCGCTCCGGTACCGCTGCCGCCGCCCCGGGCGGCCAGCCAGGCGGTGGTGGTGCCGGTGAGCAGGACCGCGCCGGCGGCTCCGGCGGTGAGGACGCGCCGGCGGGTCGGGCGGGCCGGGTCCGGCGCCGGCTCCCGCGCGAAGGGCAGAGGTTCCGGGTCGGGCAGGGCGAGGGCGGCGGCGGCGCGTTCGGCGGCGACGGCGGCGAGACCGGGCACCTCCCAGCCGGTGCCGTCGCCCCCGAGCAGCCGCTCGGCCTCCGCCACCGTCGGGCGGTCCGCCGGGTCCTTGGCCAGGCAGGCCGTCACCACCGGCAGCAGCGCGGACGGCAGGCCCGCCAGGTCCGCTTCGCCGTGGACGGTCCTGAAGAGGACCCCGGCCGCCTCACCGTGGCCGAACGGCCGCTGCCCCGTCGCCGCGTACACCAGGACGCACCCCAGCGAGAACACGTCGCAGGCCGGTCCGACCGGCCCCGCCGAGGCCTGTTCGGGCGCCAGGTAGCCGGGCGTGCCGATCACCGATCCGGTCGCGGTGAGTGCGGTGGCGCCCTCGTGGCGGGCGATGCCGAAGTCGATGAGGCGGGGCCCGTCGAGGGCGAGGAGCACGTTGCCCGGTTTGACGTCGCGGTGCAGGAGGCCTGCCTCATGGACCGCGGCGAGAGCGCCGGCGAGGCGGGCGCCGAGTGCCTGGACCGTCGCCACCGGCAGGGGGCCCCGGTCCTGGACGGCCTCGCCCAGCGAGGGTCCTGGCACGAACGCGGTGGCCAGCCAGGGTTCGCGGGCCTCGGTGTCGGCTCCGGTGACCGGGACCACCCATGGGCCGGTGATCCGGGCGGCGGCCTCGGCCTCCCGGCGGAAGCGGGCGCGGAATCCGGGGTCGGCGGCGTGTTCGGCGCGGATCACCTTCACGGCGGCGAGCGCCCCGCCCGCCGAACGGGCCAGGTAGACCACGCCCATGCCGCCCGCGCCGAGCCGGACCAGGGTGCGGTACTCACCGATGGTGCGCGGGTCGTCCGAGGTGAGGGGGCGCATGACGGTCAGGCCTTCTCGCCCTTCGGCGCGGCGCCGAGGTGGACGAAGCGCCCGCCGCGCACCCCGTAGAGAAAGGCGTCCGCCCCCTTGAGCCGGTGCAGTTCGTCGAAGGCGTACGTCCGGGAGACGCCCTTGTACGAGGACGCCGCGATCTTCGCGACGAGCGCGGTCCGGGTCGGCCGGACGGGCTTGGGGCCGCCGCCGGCGAGTGCGGTGACGGCTGCGGTCACGAGCCCGGCCGCGTCGTAGGCCTCGGCGGCCCAGTAGGCGGGGGCGGAGCCGTACTCCGAGCGGTGGGCCGCGGCGAACTTCTCGGCGCCCGGGGCCGTGGCGTCGGTGTAGGGCGCGGTGAACTCCCAGCCCTCGGCGGCCTGTCCGGCGTCCTCGATGAAGCGCGCCTCCATGGCGGTGTGCATGGCCATCCTGGGCCCTTTGAAGGTGGTGCCGCCGAGCGCGCGTGCGGTGCGGGCGGCGCCGGCCGCGTCGCCCGCGTAGAAGAAGGCGTCGCTGTCGTGCCGGAGCATGTCCTCGATGACCGGGCCCAGGTCCTTGGTCCCGGCGGGGACCACGCGCGGGTAGGTGGTGCCGGTGGTGATCACGCTCGTCTGCATGTTGGTGAGATAGCCGACCTGGTAGGCGGACTGACCGCCCACCCGGTCGAGCAGCACCCCGAGCCGTTCGACGTCCGGCCGGAGCACCAGCCGCCGGATGACGGGCGCGCAGAGCACGCCGTCGGACGGGGCCGCCTGGAAGAACGACTTCCTGGAGGCGGCCTGGTAGGACAGTTGCAGCGAGGAGACCGTGACGACCGGCAGCATCGCCTCGTCGTAGGTGGTGAGGACGGCTTCGGTGGTGTCGTCACCGGTGGGGCCCACCACGGCGAGCACGTCGCGGTCGCGGGTGAACTGTGCGGCCGCCCGGACCGCGCGGGCGGGGTCGCCGCCGTCGTCGAGTGCCTTGACGGTCAGGGTGAAGGGCTTGTCGGCGCGGGAGTTGAACTGCTTGACGGCCAGCCGCACCCCGCGCTCTTGGGCCCGTCCGGCGGAGCTGCGCGGTCCGGACAGGTCCGCCTGTACGCCGATGATCCAGGCCCGTTCACCGGGCTCGGCCGCTGCGGGGCCGGGGTCGTCGCGCAGCCATTCCCGCAGGGCGAATCCGCCGCCCGCCGCGATCACCACGCCGGCGCCCGCGAGCAGCAGTCTCCGCCGGCCGGGGCGGGCTCCGGGCTGCGGCGTCCCCGGTTCGGCGACGGTGGGTTCGATGCCGGGCAGGTCGAGCATGGCGGCGGACCGGGCGGCGATCAGAGCCACGACGTCGTCCGGCAGCCAGTCGATGGAGCCGTTCGGCGCGTCCTCGGGGATCCGGGCGTCGAGTTCGGCCGGCGTGGGCCGTTCGCCCGGCTCCTTGGCCAGCAGTGCGCCGAGCAGCGAGCGGAGTTCGGGGTCCTCGATCCCTTCGAGGTCGGGTTCGTCGTGCACGGTCCGGTAGAGCAGCGCCTCGACGGCTCCGCTGCCGAACGGTGGCCGTCCGGTCGCGGCGTACGCCAGGAGGCAGCCGAGCGAGAAGACGTCGCTCGCGGGCCCGGCGGCAGTGCCGCCTCCGGAGGCCTGTTCCGGCGAGAGGAATCCGGGGGTGCCGACCACGAGGTCGGCGGCGGTGAGCGCGGTGGCGTCGGTGGCCCGCGCGATCCCGAAGTCGATCAGTCGCGGACCGTCGACCGTGAGCAGTACGTTGCCCGGCTTGACGTCCCGGTGGACGAGCCCAGCCGCGTGCACGGCGGTCAGGGCGCGGGAGAGCAGCCTGCCGAGCACCCGGACGCTGCGGGCGGGCAGTGGCCCGCACCGTGCGACGGCCTCCGACAGTGCGGGCCCCGGCACGAACGCCGTGGCGAGCCAGGGGCGTTCGCCCTCCGTCTCGGCGCCGGTGACCGCGACCGCCCAGGGGGTCTCGACCCGGCGCGCGGCCTCTACCTCGCGGCGGAACCGGGCCCGGAAGTCCTCGCTCCCGGCGAACTCCGGGAGGATCACCTTGATCGCGGCCAGGGCTCCGCCGTCCGTGCGGCCGAGGTAGACGACACCCATGCCGCCGGCGCCGAGCCGCCCGAGCAGCCGGTGTCCGCCGATCGTCGAGGGGTCTGCGGGACGCAGTCGTTCCATCACGCTCTCCGCTCTCTCAACCCTGCTTCTCGACTGCTGACTTGAGCCGCAGCAGCATGGTGGCCTGGGCCACGTTCGTCAGTTCGTCGAGCTCGTCGCCGGTCCGCCCCTTCGCCCCTTTTCCGGTCACCGCCACGGTGAACTGGAGGGACTGTGCCTGCTGCCAGACGTAGGGGAAGGGGCCGCCGAGCGTGGAGCTCTGGTATTGCCCGATCTCGGTCAGCGCGTCCGCGGAGTTCACCTGGCCGCCCTTGCCCTGCGGCAGTGTGGCGGCGACCAGCGACCCGATCAGTTCACCCTTCTGCAACTGCTGCGTGGGGCAGCGCATCGTCTCCTCCACCGATTCCGCCATCTCCCACTGCGCGTCCTCTCGGCTGCGGTGCACGGTGACGACGGCCGAGAGCCGTACCGGCCCCTTGCCGTCGGCGGCGGGAACCTCGAAGGAGCGGCTGCGGGTGGCCAGGACACTGGCCATCGGCTTCTGCTGCTGCCAGACGCAGTCGGTGCCGAGTACCGGCCAGGTGGCGGGATCGCTCTCGTACGGGGTCCGCCTGGTCACATCGGGCCCGAAGCTGGCGGGGTCCGCGATGATCCGGCCGATGAAGTCGAGCGCCTCGCTGCGGGACGTGGGCAGCCTGGCCGGGTCCGCCTCGATGTCGCCGGTGTCCTCGATGCCCGAGGTGGTGTCCGGGGCCGGTTCGGAGGGGGCGCCGCCGGTCGCCCGGGTGCTCTTGCCCTCCCCGCCCGGACTCCCGCCGCCGCTGGAGCACGCCATCAGCACCAGTGGAGCCAGCGCCAGCACTCCGTATCTGCGTATCGGCCCGCCGTACGCCACGATCAGCCACCCCGTCTCCCCGAAGACCACCCCGATCCTATGATCGCGGGCCCGTGCGGGGCAGCGGTACTCGAAACTGTTGCCCCATCAAGACGTGTTCGTAGCAGCTCACTTACCGGTCCGCACCGCGCAGCCGCGACGGGGAGAACGTCCGGTCCGCCGATCGGGTTGACGCCCCGGGACCGGTCTCCGGGCCGCTACCCGAACAGCCCCGTCCGGATGGCCCGCCCCGGGGGCCTGCGGTCCACTGGGGCCGACGGCCCACTCCTGCGGCCGCGCGCCGCCCCGTGCGGGCGGCCGGATGACCGAGGGAGCCCCCCGATGATGCGCCACACCAGGACGGCCGCAGTGCTGGCCTCCGTGACCCTACTGGCCGCCGCGGCAGCCGGATGTTCCGACAGCGGATCGGGCGACCGGAGCTCGGCCGGTACGGACACGGGCAGCGTGAACAGCGGCCGCCCGGTCGACGTGCCCGCCCTCGCCTCCGCGTCCCCCAGCGCGTCCAAGCCCCCCGCGACTGTCTCCCTCAAGAGGGGCACGTACGGCAAGTCGCTGGTGAACGAGAAGAAGATGACGCTCTACGTGTTCGGCAAGGACACCAGGAACAAGTCCATGTGCGAAGGGGCCTGCGCCAAGGCATGGCCGCCGTTGCTCGACGAGAAGACGCCGACCGGCGGCACCGGGGTCATTTCGAAGCTGCTGAGGACGACGACCCGCAGCGACGGCAAGAAGCAGGTGACCTACAACGGGCACCCGCTGTACCTCTTCGACCAGGACAAGAAGGCCGGCGACGCGAGGGGCCAGGGCGTCGACGCGTTCGGCGCCAAGTGGTACGTCATCAACGCCAAGGGCAAGAAGATCACCACCACCACCCCTACAGCCTCCGCCTCCGCCACGCCGACGAGCAGCGGTAGCAGCAGTGGCACCGGCAACGGGTACTGAGCCCCGCCGGTCCGGCCCACGCACCCCCGGAGACGCCATGCCGTTCTCGTTCCGTACCGGCCGGACGCGGTTCGCCGTGGCCGCCGCCGCCATCGCCCTCTCGTCGACGGCTCTCGCGGGCTGCTCGGACAGTGACGGCGGAGGCGGCGGAGACTCGTCGGCCCCCGCCACGCCTCCCTCACTGATCCCGCCCACGACGTCACAACCCTCGGCGTCCGCTTCGTCCCGGCCGCCCGCCGGCGGGACGACGGTGAGCATCAAGGACTTCAAGTTCCGGCCCGCCGACCCGACCGTCGCACCCGGCGCCACGGTCACGGTGACCAACGACGACACGACCACGCACACGATGACGGCGACCAAGGGCAAGGCCTTCGACACCGGCGACATCGCGCCGGGCAAGTCGGCCACCTTCACCGCCCCGTCGAAGGCCGGCGCGTACCCGTACGACTGCACGATCCACCCCTTCATGACGGGGACCCTCACCGTCAAGTGAGCCCCGGACGCCGTCCGACGGCCACCGGCGCGAATGGAGCCGCAATGTCCGCAGAACTCCCCGTCACGCCGGACGACCCCGCACGCGGGGGTGGCGACGGCCGCCTTCTGCGCGGTACGGCCCGAGTGCTCGCGGCGGCCGGTCTCGCCGTGGACGCCTATGTGCACGCGCACCTGGCCGGGCGGTACGACGCCGTCATGGCCGACATCAGCCAGGGCACGCTGTTCCGGATCGAGGCGGGCATGGCGGCACTGGCCGCGCTGCTCGTCCTGGTCTGGCGCCGGTGGCCGGCCGACCTGTTCGCCTGGTCGGTCGCGACCGGCGGACTGGCTCTCCTGCTGATCTACCGGTACGCGGACATCGGCGCCTGGGGCCCGTTCCCGGACATGTACGAACCGGTCTGGTTCACCGAGAAGCGGGTCAGCGTCGTGGCCCAGGCGGTCGCGATGGTCGCCACGGTGTACCTGCTGCTCTTCCGGCCGAGGCGCCGGACCCGCGTCGACCGTCCGCACTGAGCATCCCTTGGCGCTCCCCCGGCGCGCACCGCCCGCCCCGGATCTCAGACGTCCGACGAGACCGTGATGAGGGCCGGGCCGGAGAGCCCCGTCACCGCCCGGACCGAGTCCGCGAACACCTCCGTGGCCCAGGCGGCCACGTCCGTCGACCACTCGCGCGCCTCGCAGCGGAAGGCGAGCGCCCGCCGCAGCCCCTCGGCCTGCACCACTCCGGCGAGGGGCGGCGCCAGTCCCGGGGTCTTCGCGGCGGCGGGCTTGAGGGGCTCGACCGCCAGGTGCCCGTAGGTGCGGTCGAGCGCCGCGTCGCGGATCCCGGCGGCCCGCGCGCCGAGATCCGCCGAGGGCGGGGCGGACACGGTGACCGTCAGTGAGGCCGCGCCCGACGGGTCCGCGAGGGCGAACCAGTCGGCCACCTCGGCGAGTTCGACCCGGGCGTCCCCGGCGCGGTGCAGCGGCACAAGGGCGTGCGCGCCGGTGAGACGTACGGTGCCGACGCGGCGCAGCGCGTCCGACAGGACCGTGATGACGGGCAGCACCGGGAGGCGGCGGGCACGCTGCCGCTTCCCCGGAGTGTTCAGGGGCCGGGGAAGCGAGGACTGGAGCCAGGCCAGCTGACGGACCTGTCCGTCCTGCGTCCAGTCGCCGTCGGCGTCGTTGTGGTCCCAGAGGTTGTCGGCGGCGGGCTTGTCCGTGAGGACGGTGGAGCTCCAGGCGTAGGCGGACGCCCGCTTCACGGCGAGGCTGAAGACATCCTCTTCGAGGTCGAACTCAGCGCTCACCCGGTCGATCCAGGGATGCCGGTCCAGTACCCCGTGCAGTCCCACGATGAGGGTGGCGCCCGGACCGGTGCTGCTCATGGCCGTACTCCTGGACCGGGCGGGAGAGGCAGGCCTCAGGACTTGTCCCGGGGCCAGGGCCGCCCGTCGAGGCGTTCGATGTCGCGGTTGAGGCGGGCGAGGTTGTCCGCGAGCTGGGCGGCCTCCTCGGGCGTCCAGTCGGCCAGCAGCCTCCCGAGGCCGTCCAGGTTCTCCGACCGGTCCTGGTCCAGGCGGTGCGTGCCCTCGTCCGTGATGACGAACTTCCGGGCGATGCCGCCCTCCGGGTCGGGGATGCGCTCGACGACACCGGCGCGCAGCATGGCGGCGGTCTGCCGGTTCAGCGTGGAGGCGTCGAGGCCGAAGGCGTCGCGCAGGTCGCCGATGGACATCGGGCCCTCGACCTGGATGCGGCTGAGGAGGATATAGGCACTACGGTCCAGCCTGCCCCCGCCCCGGGAGGCGAGCAGGTTCATATGGCGGCCGAGCAGCATGGTCTCGAACTCGATCCGGTCCACAGGCATGTCCACGCGAGGCTTCCTCCGACTGCGAGTGCGGGCCCGCCTCCCTGCCGGGAAGGCCACCTCTCTGTACAGATATACCACGGATTGTATGCATGCTGCATTTAATGTGCATGACACACTATCAATGCACGATACACATCGACCGCATGGCGGATCCCGCCCACACGGCCGGGCCCGCGGCCCGGCCGTAGACTCGCCGGATGGCGAAGTATTTCGATGTACATCCCGAAAACCCCCAGCCCCGCACCATCAACGGCGTGGCCGAAAGCATTCGCTCGGGCGCGCTCGTCGCGTATCCGACGGACTCCTGTTACGCCCTGGGGTGCCAGCTCGGCAGCCGCGACGGCATCTCCCGCATCCGCTCGATCCGCCACCTCGACGACCGCCATCACTTCACGCTCATGTGTCAGAACTTCGCCCAGCTCGGGCAGTTCGTGCAGATCGACAACGACGTGTTCCGAACAATCAAGGCGGCGACCCCCGGCCAGTACACCTTCATCCTTCCGGCGACGAAGGAGGTGCCGCGCCAGCTGCTGCACCCGAAGAAGAAGACCGTCGGCGTCCGCATCCCCGACCACGCCGTCGTCCAGGCCCTGCTGGAAGAGCTCGGCGAGCCGCTGCTCTCCAGCACCCTGCTCCTGCCGGACGAGCCGGAGCCGATGACCCAGGGCTGGGAGATCAAGGAGCGCCTCGACCACGAGGTGGACATCGTGATCGACTCCGGCGACTGCGGCACCGAGCCGACGACCGTCATCGACTTCTCCAGCGGCGAGCTGGAGATCGTGCGCCGGGGAGCGGGCGACACCTCCCGCTTCGAGTAACCGGGCGGGAGCGGCGGCCGGGTTCAGTACGCCAGGTCCAGTTCCACAGCGACCGTCTTGCCCGGTAGGCGCTCCAGCACCGCCCACCGGTCCGCCAGCGCCTCGACGAGCACCAGCCCGTACCCGCCGCCCGACCCGGGCGGCGGCTTCACGACCTCCCCGGGGCCTGGCGGGCGGCGCTCGCCCCGGGTGTCGGACACCTCGATCCTGAGCCTGCCGAGCGTCCCCGGGCATCCGGCGGTCATGCCGAGCAGCAGCTCGAAGTCCCTTCCCGGTACGCGGCCGTGGGTCACCGCGTTGGCCGCCAGTTCGGCCACCAGGAGCGCGGCGGTGCAGGAGACGTCCGAGCGGTACGGGATGCCCCAGACATGCAGCCGGTGAACGGCGAGCCTGCGGGCGAGTCGCGCCCCTCGGGGCGTGGAGCTGAACCGCTGCACGAACAGCCTCTCGGTGCGCGGCCGGTGGGGGGTGACGGGTGCTTCCATGCGGGTCAGCCTGGTGCGGCGGGGGCACCGGCAACCAGTTACGGAACCCGTACGCTCGGTCAGCGTACGGGTACGGAGCGTGGACAGTATGCGTAACGATGCGTGACCATGGGCGGGTTGCGGTTCGGGGACAGCACGCGAAAGGTGGCCGCGCATGACGGACGAGCCCGAGTACTCGGAGAGCCTCAAGTCGTTCGGGGAAGTGCTCAAGGTCCTGCGCAAACGGGCCGGGCTGACGCAGGAGCAGTTCGCCCCGATGGTGCGGTACTCGGTGCCGATGGTCGCCTCGATCGAGCAGGGCCGCCGGTTTCCGCCGCCGCTCTTCGTGGAGCGGGCCGAGTCCGTGCTCGACGGCCTGGGGGTGCTGAAGGCGGCGGCGAAGCATCTGTCGCGGCGGCCGGGGCTGGCGAACTGGTTCCGCCAGTGGGCGCAGCTGGAGCAGGAGGCGATCGCCCTCTATACGTACGAATGCCGTTTGGTTCCGGGCTTGTTGCAGACCGAGGCGTACGCCCGGACGCTGTTCACCGAGAAGTTGCCGCCTGTGGGCGACGAGCAGATCGAGACGCAACTGGCAGCCCGGCTGGAGCGCCAAGAACTGTTACAACGGCCCAACACCGCCTACAGCTTCATCCTGGAGGAGCATCTGCTGCTGCGCGGGCTCGGCGGCAAGGACGTCACCGCCGAGCTGATCGACCACCTGCTGGAGCTCGCCTCACTGCGGAACATCGAGATTCAGATCATGCCGGTGAAGCGGGAGCGGCACGCGGGGCTGGACGGTCCAATGCGGCTTCTGGAGACGCCGGAGAACCACTGGTTCGGTTACTGCGAGGGCCAGGAGAGCGGCCAGTTGATCTCCGATCCCAAAGTGGTGAGCACGCTCCAAATGCGATATGCCAGGATGCGTTCGCAGGCTCTCTCTCCGGAGGACTCCTTGAGCCTGCTGCGGCAGATGCGAGGAGCGCTATGAGCAGCACCACCGAACTGGCCTGGTTCAAGAGCAGCTACAGCGGCGGCGACGGCGACAGCTGCGTCGAGGCCGCCCTGTCCTGGCACAAGTCCAGCTACAGCGGCAGCTCCGGCGACGACTGCGTGGAGGTCGCCACCTGTCCCACCACCGTCCACATCCGCGACTCCAAGGTGCACGAGGGCCCGCAGCTCGCCCTCGCCCCCGCCGCCTGGACCCGGTTCGTCAGCTACGCCGTTCAGGGCTGAGCGTCCGCCCGCCACTTCTCGAACTCCCACGCGGGATAGCTGGTACCGAGGTACGGCAGGTGCTCGTCCCAGTCGGCGGCGGTGAGAGCCGCCGCCGGCCGGACCGGGATGTCTCCCCCGGCATCGACGTCAAAGCCCCAGGAGAAGCCGGTCAGGGGTATCACGCACCGTTGTTCACGGTCCAGCGGTGTGTACGCCAGGAAGCTGTGCGCCAGCCAGGCCATGGGCCGGCGTTCGGCCCGTGACGGAGCGTCGAACAGCGTGGGGCTGTAGCCGAAGAAGCAGTACGGCGAGGGCGCGTCCTCGAACAGGATGAACGGGTCCATGTCGAAGTCGGCGCCGCCGGACGCGTTGTCCGTCGAGCGGACGAACTGGACCCAGCCGAACATGGCACGGTACCCCCTGCCCGGGTAGGCCGGGACCGCCGTACAGCACGGAAACCCTTTGCTGGCCGGGTGCTTGCCGATCGTGCGCGGATCATCGACCTGTTCCACGGTGACGGCCACACTCCCGGCGTCACCGTCGTGGGTGAAGGGAAGAATCATTCCGCCACCCTGGCGAGGGCACGCCGACGGGCACAAGGCCGCCACGCCCGCCCCCCGCCCCGGCTTCTCGCCGCAAGGGCGCGCGGGTACTTGATAGCGTCGCCCCGACGACTGCGGAACTCTCCCCACCGGGGTCGTCGCTCTGCCGGGTCGGCGCTGCCACCACGGGACGGCGGGTGCGGGTGGCAGGGGACAATTCATGGCAGGGACGAAGAGAGCCGACGCATGAGCCTCGCGCAGTTGCACTACACCTCCGCAACGGCCGGGGACGGACCCGAGAGCGGCGAGGACGCGGAGATACCCGCCCGTTTCAGCGCGGTTGACGCGGCGATACCCGCGTCGGTGCTGACCGAGGCCGGTCCGCTCCTGGCGTACGAGCCGCCGGCCGGCACCGCGCGCCACGTCACCGAGAACGCGCTGCGCGCACTGCCCGAATCATTCAGCTTCAGTGTGCTGTCCGACGGCAGCCATCTGCTGGCCCGGACCGTGCCGGTGCGCACCGCGCAGCTGTCCTCGCTGCGCTTCCACGCCCACGCGGTCCACCTCCCCGCCGGTACCCCGATGCCGGGCGGCGTGCTCCCGATCACCGCCTGCCGCTCCGCCCGCTGGGCCGCCGCGACCCCGGACCGGATACCGGCGGTCGATCCGGTCACCGCGCTCTCCGCCGCGACGGGCCGCGCCGCCGACCGTGAGGGGCTCAACGACTTCGCCGTCTCCCGGGGCCCCTGGCTCGCGGGCGTGCTGGCCGATCTGCGTCGGCTGGGCGAGTCGACCGAGTCCCCGAGGGTCGTCCTCGTCGAGCGGCAGAGCGCGGACGTGGCGCGGTGGATGGCCCTGGCCGCCGCCGTCCTGCCGCCGGAGAGCACCGAGCGGCTGACCTTCACCACATACACCCGCCACCCGCAGCGCGCCCCGCAACGCGTCATCGGCGTGCTCCCGCAGGACGCCCACGAGCTGTCAGGGCCCGGTTTCCGGGTGCACACCTGCACCGGTCCCCGCCCGGAGGCGACCGTGGACGACGCCTGGGCCGAGACCGCGGCCCGGATCTGGCGGAGCCGTACGCCGGAGCTGTTCCGGGAGGCGGCCGAGCTGCCCGGCGAGCCGTTCGCCGCCGGACCGGTCGCGGTGACCGCCCTGTGCGCAGGCATCGCGCTGGGGCCGGGCGAGCGCGCCGCCGCCGCCGGCTGGGCCGCCGAGCGCCCCTACGCGCTGGACGCGAAGCGCACCAGGCAGCTCGTCGACGCCCTGACCTCTGCGGGCGTCGACGACCGCACCGGGGCCGAGTTCGACGCGGCGGGACGGCTGTTCGCCGCGCTGGACGGCCGCTCCCCCGCGACGGCCACGGCCCCGCTGGCCGCGATGCTGGTGACGGAGGCGGTACGCGGCGGGAACGGCTCCGTCGAGCTGCCCGGCCGCACGGCCTTCAGCGGACCGGAGGGCACGGCCGTCGCCGGGGTGCTCGGCCCGGAGATCGTCACCGAGCTGAGCGGCACGGGGACCGGTCTTGACGTGGCCCGCACCGTACAGCTGCTGCGGGTGGCCCGGCTGCTCGACGTGGACTGCGCGGACCTGCTGCCCGGCGTCGTACGACGGCTGGCGCCCGCCCTGCTCGCGGACGTGCGGGACACGCCGGGCTGGGCGCCCGCGCTGCTGGAGCTGATGGACGAGCAGTTCGACGTGCGCACGGCGCTGCTCGGCGCGCTGGACCGGATCGCGCCGCAGGACCCCGCCGGGGCGGAGCACCTGCTGGGCCGGGTGGCGCTGCCGTTCACCGGTACGCAGCTGCTGCCGCACCTGCGGATGTGCGCGGAGGCGCCCGAGGCGAAGGCGGGCTGCGGCGACGACCGGGTGGGGGCGGTGCAGCGGGTGCTGCGGGCCGCCGGGATGTCGCCGTTCGCGGAGCCGCTGGTGCTGCGCACTGCGGTGGGCCTGGTGTGGGAGGAGGACGCCCCGACGGTGGGCGAGGCCCGGCTGCTCCTGGAGACCGCGACCTCGGACGCCCACCGGACCGCCGGCACCTGGTCGCACCTGGTCGCCGCCGCACTGAACGCCCCGGCCGACGACGAGGAGGCGCCCCGGCTCGCCCATGACCTGCTGCGCGGCTTCCCGCAGGAGATCACGGGCCGGGAGCGCGGGGCCCTGCTGCTGCTGGACTTCGCCCGCGAGCTGCGGTCCGGGGAGGCGGAGCCGGAGTGGGCCCAGCGGGTCCGCGCGCTGCGGCCGGGCGCCGAGCCGGTCGAGCCCGGGGTACTGGACCACGCGTTCGGCGCCGTGGCCGGGCGGCTGCTCGCCCCGGACGGGCCGGAGGCCGAGCTGTACGCCCTCGCGCACAGCGCCGACGCGGACCTGATCGCCGCGTACGACCGGGCCGCGCACGGCCCCGACGTCGGGGCCCGGCTGGCGGCCGACCCCGGCTACGCGGCCGGCTGCTTCGCCGTCTGGACGGCCCATCCGCACGCAGGAGCCGAGTGGAGCCGGACCACCGCCGCCCTGCTGGAGGAGGTGCTGCGCCCCGCCGTGCGCGCGCTGCCCGCCGACGGGGTGGCGGCCGTGGAGGAGGCCGTGGGCCGCTCCGGCAGCAGCGGCCGGGCGGAGGCCTTCCGGGACTGGAACCGCCGCAGCCAGGGCACCCTGGGCCGGCTGGGCAGGCGGCTTGCGGGCCGCGTCCGGCGGGGCTGAGGTCCCCCGGGCGCCGTCGGTCCCGGGTGTCGCGGGCGCCTCGCCGCGCCCGGTAACCTGGGGCCTACCGATCTCGTGGGCCACCTGGCGGGCTGCGTGAACCCCCAGGAGGAACAGATGACGACGAACCGTGGGCGCAAGGACGTGATCCGGGACCGGATGGCCGCGACCGGTGAGTCGTACAACGTCGCCGCCCGCAACCTCAAGGCGATGAAGGACATGGGCGCCACCCGTGAGGCCGTCGTCACCCAGCGGTGGCGCCCGGCCGAGTCCCTCGACGTGCCCTGCCCGTGCGGCGGCACCTGCGAGCCCGGCGAGACCTGCGAGCGCTGCCACGCCCGGCACCGGCACGTGGCGCGGTACCCGGGAAGCGCCACCGAGGTGGAGACCTGGGTCGACCGCTACGAGTGCACCGGCTGCCCGGCCTCGTACACGCTGCTCGTCGAGCTGCCCGGGCGGCCCTGGGGTGTGGCGGAGACGGTGATCCAGGGCGGTTCGGCCGAGGAGGTCGTGCGGGCCCGGGTCTTCCCCGGTGTGGTGCACCCGCTGCTGAAGCCGGAGACCGACGAGGCCTGAGCTTCGCACGGGGGGGATCTCTCCGGCCCGGCAGGTTTCCGGGCCGGTCGTGCGTAGGCTTCTGCCCCGGGAGCCGAGGGGCGCGACGCCCCGGACACGACGATCGAAGGGGGGCGCTCGGTGCGTGGAGAGGTGCTCGAAAGCCGCTACCGGCTGGTGGAGATGCTCGGGGCCGGCGGTATGGGGCAGGTGTGGCGGGCCGTCGACTCACGGCTCGACCGTGACGTGGCCGTCAAGGTCATCACCCAGACTCCCCTCACGACGAGCCAGTCGGCCGCGCGGTTCCGCCAGGAGGCACGGGCGACGGCGCGTCTGACCCACCCCCGCATCGTGACCATCCATGACCACGGCGAGGCCGCCGTCGCAGGGCACCAGGTGCTGTTCCTGGTCATGGAGCTGGTCCCCGGCCGCTCCATGGCCTCCTTCACCGCCACGGAGCGGCGGAGCGTCGAGTCGGTGGTGGCCTGGGGGCTGCAGATCTGCGCCGGCCTCGCGGCCGCCCACCGGGCCGGTGTCGTCCACCGGGACATCAAGCCGGCGAACGTCATGGTGTACGGGGACGGCGAACTCGACCTGAAGATCTGCGACTTCGGCATCGCGCGGCTGATCGAGGAGTCCGGGACCGGGCTCACGGGCACCGGTGCGACGATCGGTACACCCGCCTACATGTCACCCGAGCAGGTACGCGGCGACCGGACTCTCGACGGGCGCAGCGACCTCTACTCGCTGGGCTGCCTGCTGTACGAACTCCTCGCGGGCAGACCGCCGTTCGAGGGGGCGGGGTGGTCGGTACTGTCCCAGCACCTCAACGGGACACCGGAACCGGTGCGGAGCCTGCGCCCCGGGGTTCCGGACGCCCTCGACCGGCTGCTCGTCTCGCTGCTGGAGAAGGACCCGGACCATCGGCCCGCCACGGCCGAAGAGGTGTCCGAGCGCCTGCGCGGGGTGCTGGACGGTCCCGGGGGCGTGCCCCCGGGGGTACCGGATCTCGTCGGTGCCGCGACGATCGACGCCCCTCGCACACGCCAGGACGCACCTCGGCCGGTGCCCCCGCCGGAACCGGCGGCAGTGCCCCCGTCGCGGCCGGCCGCCACGCCCACGGAGCCGGACCCCTCCCCCAAGCCCGCCGTCCCGCAGACGATCCCCCGGGCCGGACGGGAGTCGGCCTGGATCGCGCTGCTCGCCACCGCCGCCCTCTGGTCCCAGTTCGCGCTGCTGACCGGCTGGGCCCCGGTCTGGACCCTGTCCCTGTGCGTACCGGCCTTCCTGGTCGCCGTGGCGGCCGCCTTCATCGGGGCGCCCAATGTGGGGGCGGACGACCGGGAGGGGACAGACGTGGGCCTGCTCTTCGTGGCGATGTTCTGCGCCGTGCTCGCCGCCGTGTTTCTGGTTGTCTGGCCCCCGTCGCCATGGTGGACGGCGCTGCTGTCCGCCGTGCTCGGCGCTCCCGCGCTGTACTCGATCGGCCTGGGGGTGCGCAATGCCGTCGAGGCCGTCATCCACAGGGCACCGTGGCAGACCGCCGCCGGCACGACGACCGGTCTGCTCAACGGCGTCGTGCTGACCGGCCTGCTGGCTGCCGGGGGCGACGTGTCCGTACTTCTCTCGATCGCGGCCGGTGCGGGAACGTGGGTGGTCTTCGCCTTCGTGAGCACCCTGCTGATGCCCCGGGGCGGGGCATCAGCAGTGGCGCGGGCGCAGGCCTGATCCGTGCGGCGGTTCAGCTTCCCTCGGGCGTGAGCCGCAGCGAGATCGAGTTGATGCAGTACCGCTGGTCCGTGGGGGTCGGGTAGCCCTCGCCCTCGAAGACGTGGCCCAGGTGCGATCCGCAGCGGGCGCACCGGACCTCGGTGCGGACCATGCCGTGGGTGCGGTCCTGGATCAGTTCGACCGCGTCGGTGTCCTTCGGGTCGTAGAAGGACGGCCAGCCGCAGTGCGACTCGAATTTGGTGTCGGAGCGGAACAGCTCCGCGTCACAGGCGCGGCAGGAGTAGACGCCCGTCGTCTTGGTGTCGGTGTACTCGCCGACGAAGGCGGGCTCGGTGCCGGCCTGGCGCAGCACCGCGTACTCGGCGGGGGAAAGCTCCGCCCGCCACTCCTCGTCGGGCTTGTCGATGTCGTACGGCACGGTGGCTCCCTCAGCTCGACAGGTGGTCCAGGATCTGCGGGCCGAGGTCTGTGACGTCGCCCGCTCCCATGGTGAGAACGAGATCGCCGGGCTTCGCCATTCCCGCGACGGCCCCGGGGACCGCGGTCTTGTCGTGGACGGCGGTGACGTCGGCGCCCGCCGCCCGTGCGGCGTCGATGATCAGGGCGCTGGTGATGCCGGGGATCGGGTCCTCGCGGGCCGGGTAGATGTCCAGCACCACGGAGGCGTCGGCCAGGGCGAGGGCCTGGCCCATCTCGGTGCCGAGCTCCTGGGTGCGGGAGAAGAGGTGGGGCTGGAAGACGACCAGGAGGCGGGCGTCGGAGACGGCGCCGCGCATCGCTTCGAGGTCGGCGGTCATCTCGGTGGGGTGGTGCGCGTAGCTGTCGATGACCTGGACACCGGCGGCCTCGCCCTTGAGCTGGAGGCGGCGCTTGACACCGGTGTACTTGCCCAGCGCGGAGGCCAGGTTGTGCGCCGGGATGCCGAGGGCGACACCGGCGGCGAGGGCGGCCACGGCGTTGAGCGCGTAGTGGCGGCCGGGTACCGAGACCGTGAAGGTGAGGTACTTGCCGTTCAGGACGACCGTGACCTCGCTGGTCAGGCCGCGCTGGGTGATCTTGTGGACGCGTACGTCGGCGGTCGCGGCCTCGCCGTAGGTGACGACCTTCAGCTGGGACTGGTCGCGCACCCGGCGGGTCAGCTCGACCGCGCCCGCCTGGTCGGCGGAGACGACGAGGGTGCCGCCGGGGACGACCTTGCCGGTGAAGGTCTCGAAGGAGTCGTAGATCTCGTCCATCGAGGCGTAGTTCGCGTGGTGGTCCAGTTCGACGTTGAGGACGATCGCGACCTCGGGGTCGTACTTCTGGAAGCTGCGGTCGCTCTCGTCGGCCTCGGCGACGAAGATCGCGCCCTCGCCGTGCGTGGCGTTGGTGCCGGGTCCGGCCAGGTCGCCGCCGATCGCGTACGAGGGGTCGAGGCCCAGCTCGGTCAGGGCGACGGCCAGCATCGACGTGGTGGTCGTCTTGCCGTGGGTGCCCGCGACGGCGATGGCCCGCGCGCCCTCCATCAGGGAGGCGAGCGCGTCGGAGCGGTGCACGACGGGGATCGAGAGATCACCGGCGCGCACCAGCTCCGGGTTGTCGGCGCGGATGGCACTGGAGACGACCACGCACGTGGCGTCGTCCGCCAGGTGTCCGGCGGCGTGCCCGATGTGGACGGTCGCCCCCAGCGCGCGCAGCGCCTCGGCGGTGGCGGACTCCTTGGAGTCGCTGCCCGCGACCTTCGCGCCGCGCCTGGTGAGGATCTTCGCGATGCCCGACATTCCGGCGCCGCCGATGCCGATGAAGTGCGGCCGTTCCATGGCGGCAGGAATACCGGGTGCCATGCGTGTGTCTCCCAGGGTCGGTACGGGTGGGGCCTCCCAGCCTATTCGCTGTGCGCGAAGAGCTTGAGCACCGGTACGCCGACCTTGTGCCGGGCGCGGGACGCCCAGTCGCGGTGGAAGAACTCCTCGACGTAATGCGGCGCGGTCAGCACGATGACCTCGTCGGCCTCGGACTCCTCGACCACGGAGGTGAGCTTGTCCAGGGGGTGGGTCTCGATCACTTGCCCGACGGCTTCGGAGCCCGACTGGCGCAGGGCCTCCAGGGACACTTCGAGCGCCAGTTCGGCGGACTCCCTGGCATTTCTGCCCTCCGGTTCCTCGCTCTCACGGGCCGCTTCCTTCAGTTCGCCCATCGCCAGGTCGTCGATGGCCCGCAACAGCACATCCGCCTGATCGCCACGTGGCTGCATCAGCACGACGAAGGAAATCTGCTCCTCCCCGTGCAGGGTGGTGACGAACTCGACGTCCTCGGAAGTGAGGGGCTTCTCGATCATCAAAACGCTGGTGAACACCACAGGCGCCCTTCTGCTTCAGTGACCGTCGCCGGCCACTGCTGAAACCATCCTTCCCCGTGCTCGCACGGGGTCCGCGTTCCATTCTGCCCACCGAACGCTAACCGGAACGGGATATTCCGCTGATTGTCAGATCCGACGGTACCGAGAGAAGAGGAACCCGGCCTCTTCCAGCACCGATGCCAGGGCGAATCGTTCCGGCACAGCCACCGACGGGCCGCCCGCGATCCGCTGCGCGTCCCCGGCGGTCAGCACCGGCGCCAGGGTCAGACACATCTCGTCCAGCGCGCCCGCCGCCACGAACTGGCCGAGCAGCCTGGGCCCGCCCTCCGTCAGCAGCCGCCGGTGACCCAGAACGGCCAGTTCCCCCACGGCCCTGGCGGGGTCCACCCGGGAGCCCTCCCCCGCGATCACCACCTCCGCGCCCGCCGAGCGGGCCGCCGCGATCCGGTCCGGCGGCGCGCCCGCGCCGGTCAGCACGAGCGTCGGGACCAGCGGCGAGGTGAAGAGCGGCAACGAGAAGTCCAGGTCCAGGCTGCCGCTCACCACGGCGACCGCCGGAGCGGCCCCCTGGCCGGCCGCCGCCCGCCGCGCCGCGAAGGCCTCCCGGGCGCGGGCGGGCCGGTACCCCTCGAGCCGTACGGTCTCGGCCCCCGCGATCACCACGTCCGCGAGCCCGCGCAGGGTGCCGAAGATCCGCATGTCGCTCGGGCAGGAGATCGGCTGCGAGCGGCCGTCGTGCTGGGCCGCCCCGTCGAGCGTCGACACCATGTTGGCGCGCAGCCAGGGGCCGGTCGTCTCGGGGTAGGCGTAGGCGTCGGCGAGGGCGTCCAGACTCCACTCGCCCCGGTCGTCAGCCGCTGTCAGGTCGGTCACAGGGAACAGGCGTCGCATGTCAGGCAGTCTGGCACGGCCTTGGCGGCCTGCCCCGTGGCAGGGAGCGGACAGCGAGCGGCGTCATGCGGCCTCGACTGCCAGGCGGAGGAGGGAGGCGACGCGGAGCGTCATCGACCGACGACAACGCCGCAGGCGAGGCCGCAGGGCGTCGGGAGCCCGCTTCCTGCCACGGGGCAGGCCGTAAGCTAGAGAGTTGTGTCGTCCTCCCACGCCGTGCCGGGGCCCAGCCCCATAGCCGAAACGGCCCCGCTGTCCCTGTGCGCCCTCGAACCGCACGTCCCCGCCGACCGACTGGTCGCGGAGATGGTGCCGCCGCCGCGCTTCGACGCGGTGCGCTTCGATACGTACGTCCCCGACCCGAACCAGCCGAGCCAGATCGAGGCGGTCAAGGTGCTCGCGGACTTCGCGGCCGGGCTCGGCGGGGCGCATGCCAGCGGCGAGCGGAAGCGCAAGTGGTTCGGCAAGAAGGCCGAGCCGCCCCGCGCGCCGCGCGGTGTCTACCTCGACGGCGGCTACGGCGTCGGCAAGACCCATCTGCTCGCCTCGCTCTGGCACGCCACGCCCGCCGCGCCCGCCCTGAAGGCCTTCGGCACCTTCGTCGAGCTGACCAACCTGGTCGGCGCGCTCGGATTCCAGCAGACCGTGCGGACGCTGAGCGGGCACCGGCTGCTGTGCATCGACGAGTTCGAGCTCGACGACCCGGGCGACACGGTGCTGGTCTCCTCGCTGCTGAGCCGGCTGGTCGAGGCGGGGGTGGCGCTGGCCGCGACCTCCAACACGCTACCGGGCAAGCTCGGCGAGGGCCGGTTCGCCTCGGCCGACTTCCTGCGCGAGATCCAGGGGCTCTCCTCGCACTTCCGCCCGCTGCGCATCGACGGCGAGGACTACCGGCACCGCGGGCTGCCCGACGCCCCGCCGCCGTTCTCCGAGGAGCAGGTCACCCGGGCCGCGTACGCGACCGAGGGCGCCAGCCTGGACGACTTCCCCGCGCTGCTCGACCACCTGGCTCGTGTCCACCCGAGCCGCTACGGGGCGCTGACGGACGGTCTGCGGGCCGTGTGCCTCACCGAGGTGCGGCCGGTGCCCGACCAGTCGACCGCGCTGCGGCTCGTGGTGCTGGCGGACCGGCTGTACGACCGGGAGGTTCCGGTGCTCGCCGCCGGGATGCCGTTCGACCGGCTGTTCAGCGAGGAGATGCTGAACGGCGGGTACCGGAAGAAGTACTTCCGGGCAATCTCCAGGCTGACGGCACTGGCGCGCGACGCGAAGGGGCTGGTGGCGCAGTAGGTTCGGGGGCGTAACACCGGCCGGGCACGACGGAGTGCCCCGCCGCTCCCGTACAACCGCGCATTCCGTTTGAAGGGAACCAGCATGGCTACCACGCGTCAGGCGCACACGGTCTGGGAAGGCAACCTGATCGAGGGCAAGGGCGTCGTCACCCTCGATTCCTCGGGCATCGGGGAGTACCCGGTCTCCTGGCCGTCCCGCGCGGAGAAGGCGAACGGAAAGACCAGCCCCGAGGAGCTCATCGCGGCAGCGCACTCCAGCTGCTTCTCGATGGCGCTGTCCAACGGACTGGCCACGGCCGGCACCCCGCCCACCCGGCTGAACACCCAGGCCGAGGTCACCTTCCAGCCGGGTACCGGCATCACCGGAATCCACCTCACCGTCGAGGGCGAGGTGCCCGGTCTCGACGAGGCCGGCTTCGTCAAGGCGGCCGAGGACGCGAAGGCGAACTGCCCGGTGAGCCAGGCACTGACGGGCACGACGATCACGCTGAGCGCGTCGCTCGCCTGAGGCACCCGCCGGGCCGCTGAGAGGCGCTGAGGGCCCGGGACACGCATGAGGCCAGTGACTCGCATGGTTCCCGCGCGGTATTACGCGTGGTACACACGTGCGGGTCACTGCTCCTGTCCCCAACAGGAAGTTGCCTCATGTCATCCGCAGCAGCACAGCAGCCCGCGACACGACGTCAGGTCCTGGCAGGCACCGGCGCCGCCGTCGCCTCGGTCGCCTTCGCCGGGGTGTTCACCGAACTCTTCGCGGGTACCGCCGCCGCCCACGGACACGCCGGCTACGGCCCGTTGGTGCCCGACCCCGACGGACTGCTCGATCTGCCGAAGGGCTTCCGCTACCGGGTGCTCTCCCGCGAGGGCGACCTGCTCCGCTCGGGCGAGGGCCCGGTCCCCAGCCACTGCGACGGCATGGCCGCGTTCGCCGGCCGGCGCGGGCACGTCCGGCTGGTGCGCAACCACGAGAACCGGGTCGACGCGGCCATCGCGGTGCCGGTCGTCGAGGGACTGACCTACGACCCGATGGGCAAGGGCGGCTGCACGGCCCTTGAGCTCGACAGCGGCGGCCGCGTCCTCGCCGAACGCGTCGCGATCGCCGGTACGGCCGTCAACTGCGCCGGCGGGCGCACGCCTTGGGACACCTGGCTGACCTGCGAGGAGACCGAGGACAAGGCCGGCACCAACGGTTACACCAAGGACCACGGCTACATCTTCGAGGTGGACGGCGCCGACCCGCGCCGCACCGGAGCCGTGCCGCTGACCGCGATGGGCCGCTTCCAGCACGAGGCGATCGCGATCGATCCGCACAACGGTGTCGTCTACGAGACCGAGGACGCGTTCGACAAGCCGTTCGGCCTCTTCTACCGCTTCCTGCCGGAGAAACCGCTCGGCGGCACGGGCTCGCTCCGGGCCGGCGGACAGCTGGAGGCCATGCGGGTGCCGGGCGTCCCCGACCTCTCGGCGGTGCAGGAGACCGGGACGAGCTTCGAGGGCATCGAGTGGGTCCCGGTGCCGGACCCGCTGGCGGCCGGGACGCCCATCCGGTTCCAGGACTTCGGACGGAAGGGGATCACCCACGGCCAGAAGCTGGAGGGCTGCTACTGGGGCGGCGCCTGCGTCTACTTCGTCTCCAGCTTCGCCCACAGCTCCGAGGGATCGGCCGCCGACCACTTCGGGCAGGTCTGGCGGTACGAGCCGCAGCGGCGCCGGCTGACCCTGGTCATCGTCTTCGGGCCGGACACGGACATCCAGCTGCCCGGCGAGTCCCCGGACAACATCACGCTGGCCGCCGACGGCGGCCTGATGGTGTGCGAGGACGGCGGTGGCGCCCAGCACGTGTTCGGCCTGACCAGGCGCGGTGAGGTGTACGCGATGGCGCGCGGCCGGCAGAACATCGGGACGCCCGAGGAGCCCGAGTGGGGCGAGTTCGCCGGGGTCACGTTCTCCCCGGACCACCGGACGATGTTCATGAACTGCTACACCCCCGGGACCACGTTCGCCGTGACGGGGCCGTGGCGCTGACCGGCTGAGGCACCCCCGGACGGTGGTGGCCGTGGCCGCCCCACCGCCGTCCGGGGGCCGCTTCGCGGCACGGGGGCGGCGCGGACGAGCCGGTGACGGTTGATCAGTTATTTTCCGATAATGACATCTTCCGTATGGAAAATGACCGCTTTGACCGTTCTGAGCGTGGTGCTCGGAAGCGCCCTCGCCGGCTGCGGGAGCACCCCGGGAGGCTCACCCGCCGACCGGCCCGCAGCCTCGGCCGCCGCTCCTTCGGGCGTCTCCTCGCGTGCCCCTTCCAGAGCCCCCTCAAGCGCTCCCCCGGCCACCGGGAAGCCGCCCAACATGGCCCCGGGCCCGGCAGGCCTCGCCCGCGTCGTCGAACGGGGCCCGAAGAGCGCCGGCAAGGTCGTCGCGCTCACCTTCGACGCCGACATGACGGCCGACGAGGGCCCTCGCGCGGCCGAGGGGGAGCACTTCGACAACCCGGAGCTGATCGGGCTGCTGCGCCGGCTGAAGGTGCCCGCGACGGTCTTCATGACCGGCCGCTGGGCCGAAGAGTACCCCACGCAGGCCCGCTCCATCGGCACGGACCCGCTCTTCGAGATCGCCAACCACTCCTACAGCCACTACGCCTTCACCTCGCCCTGTTACGGGCTGCCGACGATGGGGAGCGAGGAGATCGGCGGCGAGGTGGAGCGGGCCTTCGGCGCGATCCGCAGGACCGGAGCCCGCAACGTGGTGCCGTACTTCCGTTTCCCCGGCGGCTGCTACGACGACGGCTCGCTGCGCGCGCTGGCGGCGCAGAAGGTGACGGCGGTGCAGTGGGACGTGGTCAGCGGCGACGCCTTCGCGACGGACGCGGACGCGGTGGCGGAGCAGGTGCTCGACGGGGTGAAGCCCGGTTCGCTGGTGGTCATGCACTGCACCCGCAGCGCGGCACCGGTCACCGACCTAGCGGTGGGCCAGGTGGTACCCGAACTGCGCAAGCGCGGATACCGCTTCGTGAAGGTGTCCGAGCTGATGACCGGCTGACAACTGGTCGGCAGCCGGCCGGCCCCCGCGGCTCAGCCCGAGCAGGCCGTGCGCTGGGCCTCCTGCCATTCGCAGACCGGGCAGAGCGTGATCCCCTTGACGGACTCGGGGTACTCGGTCGGCTTCCGGCACAGCACGCACTCCGCGAACGGGGGCCCGCGATCCGGCTCGTCCACGTTCCCGTTCACACCGTCATCCACGCTCCGGTCCATGGCGGAAGCCTACTCAGCCGCGTACGGAAGTGAGCTTGCAGGCCAGCGCCACGGCCGCCGCCGCGAGGGCCATGGCTCCGGCGAAGGGAATCACCGGCGTATGGACGGTGCCGGTGAGCGAACCGGTGACCAGGTCCGTCACCGCGTACTTCGCGGGCGATCCGCCGGTCACCAGGGCCAGCAGCGCGGCGAGCACCGTCGCGGCGACCGACCAGCCGCGCCGGTGCAGCAGCGGACGGGTGCACAGCGCCCCGGCCGCCGCCCCCAGCAGGACGCAGCACGCGGCCGCGAGCAGCCCGGCGAGGCCGGCGGCGGGCAGCGGGACCCTGACGGTGTGGCGGGCGTCGGCCGGATCGCTGATCAGCAGCACGGCCGAGGTGGCGGCCGCGCCCAGCAGCCCGGCGCACCCCAGCGCCGCGAGCAGCGAGGCCAGATGAGCCCGCGGCGCCCCGCCCGCGGCCGCGGCGACGACGGTGCGGGCGGCGGGCGGTTCCTGGCCGACGCAGATCCGCACGAGCCACGCGGTGACGGGCAGCAGTCCGGCCGAGGCGTAGCCGAGCGAGTCCAGCACGGGCTGCCCCGGGCGGATGCCGATGCCGAGGAAGGCCAGGTACAGGAGGACCGGGGCGAGCCAGTGCTGGGAGCGGAGCAGCAGGGCGGCCTGGTAGCGGATGAGGGCCGTCATGGCGCCTCGTCGGGGGCGGTGGAGGCGGCGGGGGCCTGGGCAGGTGCGGTACCGGCGGGCGGCCCGCCCGGTTCGGGCAGTGGCGTGAGCCGGCGGATGTGCCAGGGCGGGCGGGCCGTCAGCAGGGCGCTCAGCAGGGCGTCGGAGTGCGCGGCGGCGACCGTCAGCAGCAGGGCCCCGTCCTCGCCGTCCGCCCGGCCGGGATCGCCCGGCAGCAGGACGGGGAGCGGGCTGCCGGGCGGGCCGGCCGCCTCGATCCGGACCCGGGGGCCGGTGCGCGTCGCGGCAGGAGCGGGGGGTACCGCGAGGAGCCCGTGTGCCTCGACGCGGAACGCGTGGTCGGCGGTGCCCGCGAGCCGGTGCGGGGCGTGGTCGACGAAGACGACGGTGGCCCCGGCGGCGACCCGCTCGGCGACGGCCCGGTCCAGTTCGCCGCGGGCCGCGGTGTCCAGGCCGGTCCAGGCCTCGTCCAGTACCAGCAGCTCCGGTTCGGCGAGCAGCGCCTGCGCGACGGCGACTTTCTGGGCGGTGCCCTTGGACAGCTCGGCCAGTGGGGTGCGGGCGTGCCCGGCGGCGCCGAACCGGGTCAGCCACGCCTGCGCGCGTGCGGCCGCCTCGGCCGTACGCAGCCCGTGGATCCGGCCGAGGTGGACGAGGTAGCCGGACGCGGTGAAGGGCAGCGCAGCCGGGAAGCGCTCGGGGACGTACGCCGTGCGCGGGCGTTCGCCGGAGATCCGGCCCTCGGTCGGGGCGTCGATGCCGGCCAGGAGCCGCAGCAGGGTGGACTTCCCGGTGCCGTTGGCCCCCTCGATCCGGACCAGGGCGCGCGCGGGCAGACCGAGGTCGATCCCGCGCAGCACCCAGGGGCCCGCCAGTCCGTACCGCCGGCCCACTCCACGCAGCCGCAGGAGGTCCGTACTCAGTTGGCGGACGCCTTCTCCGGCTTGGCCTCGCTGGGCCGTACGATCACGAACCCCTCGCCGTCGAGACGCAGTTGCACGGCTTCGCCGGAACCGCCGCGCAGCATCGAGCCGACGCTCTGCGAGCGGTGCAGCGACGTGGTCAGGTGGGCGCTCCAGCCGACGACCGCGTCCGTATCGACGCACACCGACTGCTGCGGCGTGACGGGGATCACGATGGGGTTCCCCTCACACATCAGGCCGAGCTTCCCGTATCCGCTGAAGACGCTGTTGAAGAGGCCGCCGCCGGTCATCCCGGCGCCCTTCACGGTCTTGATCTCGTAGGTGAGGGTCGCGTCGAAGCACAGGACGTTGCGGCCGTTGATGGTGAGGACGTCGCCCTGTTCCATCTCCACGATGAAGCAGTTGGCCGCCTCGTGCGCGAACCACGCCTCGCCCTGGCCGCGGACCGCCATCAGCGGCAGGCCCTCGCCCGTGACGGCACGCTTGAGCATGCCGCCGAGCCCCTGGCCCTTGCGCTCGAACTGGAGGTCACCCCGGAAGGCGATCATCGATCCCTGGCGGGCGTGCATCTCGCCGCTGACCGCGTACTTGATCGATTTGGCGTTCTGCAGGGTCATTCCGGGGGCGGTTGCCTGCTCCGCCATGTGCTCGCTGGAGAATAGATCGCTCTTCATGCGGTGCATCCTCACCCGGAGGGATTCATTCCGCCAAGAGCCGGCTTCCGGGCGACTGGCAGACTGGACGGGTGAGCAGCAACGACACCCCCGCATCCTCGTCCGAGACCGCCGCCCTGCCCGCGGACAGCCCGTTCCGCCCCGAGCGGACGAACCGGGACGAAGCACAGCAGTACGTACTCCCGCTGGTCGTCCACATCGAGAAGACGGCTCCCCCGGCCCGCACCGACGCCCTGCGCACGGCGGCCCGCGCGGTGCTCGTGATGCTCTCCGACGAGCGGTCGCTGGGCGAGGGCGAATGGGCGCGGGCGATGCGGGACTGGCAGGACGCCCGGATCCGCAAGGTGGTGCGGCGGGCGCGCGGCGCGGAGTGGCGCAAGGCGTGCGCACTGCCGGGGATCACGGTCACGGGCGAGAGCGCCGAGGTGCGGGTCTTCCCGCCGGTGCCGTTGGACGGCTGGCCCAAGGAGCTCGCCAAGCTCCAGGTCTCGGGGACGGAGCTGGACGACCCCGAGCCGCCCGCCGCGCCGGACCTCGCCGGGCCGGTCCTCTGGCTGAACCCGGAGCTCGACATGTCGGCCGGCAAGGAGATGGCGCAGGTCGGACACGGGGCGCAGCTCGCCTGGTGGGATCTCTCCGGGCCGGAGCGCACGGCGTGGCGCGAGGCGGGCTTCCCCCTCTCGGTCGCCACGGCGGGTACGGAGCGCTGGCGGGAACTGACGGTGAGCGGGCTGCCGGTGGTGGAGGATGCCGGGTTCACCGAGATCGCCCCCGGCAAGACGGTGGTGGCCGAGGGCGCCCACCGGGTCGGCTCCCTTCCGGCACTTCCCAGGCCGTAGCACCCACGGGTTCCGGGAACCTCAAATCGAGCTCTGAACGTCCCCCTCATCGGATTCAGCGGCGGGTGCCGGGGCCATGACCCCTGCACGGAGTGGAGCAGTGGGGGGACACCATGAAGCTGGGTATCGGAATCGGCTGGCGGCCGGAGATCGCGGACGCGGTGGAGGCGCTGCCGGGGATCGACTGGGTGGAGGCGGTCGCGGAGAACCTCTGCGCCGGCCATCTGCCCGCATCCCTGGCACGGCTGCGGGAGCGCGGCGTCACCGTGGTGCCGCACGGGGTCTCGCTCGGGCTCGGCGGGGCCGACCGCCCCGACCCCGGCCGGCTCGCCGCCCTCGCGGAGCGGGCCGCGCTGCTGGGCACACCGCTGGTGACCGAGCACATCGCGTTCGTACGGGCGGGCGGACCGCGCACCGCCTCGCCCGTGCTGGAGGCCGGACACCTGCTGCCCGTGCCCCGCACCTGGGCCGCGCTGGACGTGCTGTGCGAGAACGTGCGGATCGCGCAGGACTCGCTTCCCGTGCCGCTGGCCCTGGAGAACATCGCGGCGCTGATCTCCTGGCCGCACGAGGAGCTGACCGAGGGCCAGTTCCTGGCCGAGCTGGTCGGGCGCACCGGCGTCCGGCTGCTCATCGACGTGGCCAACCTGCACACGAACCACGTCAACCGGGGCGAGGACCCGGCCACGGCCCTCGACGAGCTGCCGGTCGAGGCCATCGCGTACGTGCATGTGGCGGGCGGCATCGAGAAGGACGGCGTCTGGCACGACACGCATGCCCACCCGGTCACCGAACCCGTCCTGGACGTCCTGGCCGAGCTGCGCTCCCGGGTCAGCCCGCCCGGGGTCCTGCTGGAGCGCGACGACGACTTCCCGGCCGCCGCCGAGCTGGCGGGCGAACTGGACGCGATCCGGGCCACGCTGGACGCGGGCCGCACCGGCGCGCGTCCGGCGGGCGGCGCGTCCCGGACCGCCGTGCCGCGCGACGTCCCCGCTCCCGCCCCGGCGGACGGGTCCGGCGGCCCTGACGCCGCCCGTGACCGGGTCGCGGTGGCACAGACCTCGCTGCTCTCCGCACTCGTCGCCGGCACCCCCGTACCGGAGGGCTTCGACCAGCACCGGCTCGGTGTGCAGAGCCGGGCGCTGGCCGCCAAGCGCGCCGATGTCGTCGCCAAGGTGGCACCCGAACTCCCGGAGATCCTGGGGCCGTCCTACCGGGGGGCGTTCCTCGCCTACGCCAAGGGCCGCCCGATGTCCGCCGGATACCGGCGCGACGCGCTCGACTTCGCGGAGCAACTGCTCGTCGCGGGGCGCCCCGAGGACAAGGCGGCCCGCCGGCGGCTGACCCACTGGTGGCAGGACCGGGCCGCTCCACGGCCTCCCCGGCGCACCACCCGGCTGGCGCGGGCCGCCCGAACCGTACTCGCGGGGCGATGACATGGCCGGAAACAGCATCGTGGCCCTGCTCATGGTGATCGCCGTCGCGGTCTCCTCGACGCTGCTGATCCGGGCGGCGCAACGCGCCGGGCGCGGGCCGGGCGGCCCCGTCCACGACCTCTTCGAGGTGGCCTTCCTGCACGGCGGCCCCGGCCGGGTGGTGGACACCGCGCTCGCCGCCATGCACGCGGACGGCCGGCTCGCGGTCGGCGGGCCCGGCATCGTCACCGTCCAACGGCCGGTCGCTCACGACCCGGTGGAGCGGGCCGTCCTCCAGGAGCACGCCTCGGCCCCGAGCGGCGCGCTGCACACCCTGCGGATCGCGACGATGCGCCATGCCGCGGTGCAGGAGATCGGCGACGGCCTGGCGGCACGCGGTCTGCTGAGCACTCCCGGAGCGAGCCGGCACCGGGCGCGCTGGGGTATGGCGCAGGGGGTGCTCTGCGTGCTCGCCATCCCGGCCTCCCTCGCGGTGACCATCAACGAGTTCGTCTCGTCGGAGTCCGTCGCACCGGACTTCCCGTTCTTCGCGAAGGTGTTCCTGCCGCTCGTCGTCGGAGCCGTCATCGGCTTCGTCTGCGTTGCCACTTCGCGCTTCCGGATCACCAAGGCGGGCCGCAGGGCCAACGCCGCGTACCTCGCCGCCAACGCGTACCGGGCCGATCCGGCCCATCTGGTGGCGACCAAGGGACCGCGAGCCGTCCCCGATCCCGAGCTGAGGGCACATCTGCTGGCCGCGTCCAGGTTCGGGCCGGCCGCCGCGTCCACCTCGTCGTACTCGAACCCGGGGTCCTCCGACGCCCTGTTCGCCGCGACGGTGTGGTGCGCCGGTACGGCTCCGGGCGGCGGGTGCGGAGGCTCGTCGGGCCACAGCGGCGGGGGTGGCGGCGGCTGCGGTTCGGGGTCCAGCTGCGGCGGCGGGTCGAGCTGCGGCGGCGGGTCGGGGTCCAGTTGCAGCTCGGGATCCAGTTGCAGCTCGGGATCGAGCTGCGGCGGTGGCTCCAGCTGCGGTGGCGGCTCCAGCTGCGGCAGCAGCTCATGAGCGTCCGCGAGGCGCACACCCCGTAAAACGACGCCGGTGCGGCGCGCAGGCTGCGCGCCGCACCAGGAGCCGAACCCGGTGTCGCTGGAACAGCGGGCGGCACACAGTGCCGCGGTGCCCGCCATCTGATCTTCCGGGTTGGGGTGGTCGGAACCCGCTCGCTACGCGAGCCCGGCCACCAGGTCTGCGACCGACTTGCGCCGGCCGGTGTAGAAGGGGACCTCCTCGCGGACGTGCATCCGCGCCTCGGAGGCCCGCAGGTGACGCATGAGGTCGACGATGCGGTACAGCTCGTCGGCCTCGAAGGCCAGCACCCACTCGTAGTCGCCGAGGGAGAAGGAGGCGACGGTGTTGGCGCGCACGTCCGGGAAGCCCCGGGCCATCTTGCCGTGGTCGGCGAGCATGCGGCGGCGGTCCTCGTCGGGCAGCAGGTACCAGTCGTAGGAGCGCACGAAGGGGTACACGCTGATGTAGTCGCGCGGCGTCTCGTCGGCGAGGAACGCCGGGACGTGCGACTTGTTGAACTCGGCGGGGCGGTGCAGCGCCATGTTCGACCAGACCGGCACGAGGCTCCTGCCCAGCCGGGTGCGCCGGAAGAGGTTGTACGCCTCCTGCAGGGCCTCCGCCGTCTCGGCGTGCCACCAGATCATGACGTCGGCGTCGGCGCGGAGACCGGAGACGTCGTAGCTGCCGCGCACGGTGACGTCCTTGGCGTCGAGCTGGTCGAACAGCTCCTGGACCTCGTCGGAGTACACGGCGCGGTCCGTGTCGGCGGGCAGCACGTCGCGGAGCTTGAAGACGGACCACAGGGTGTAGCGGACGACGTCGTTGAGGTCCTTCGCCTTCTTGCCGGCGTTGGGAGCCTTGCTTGATGTCACAGTCTCAGGAGCACTCATACGGCTATTGTCCCGCCTCGCTCCCCGTGCCCTGAACCAGGGTGGGCGTGGCGATGATCTCCCCCGCCGTCTCCCCCGCGCTCTCCCTCTCGGCCTGCCCCGTGATCTCGTCCACGATCTCGTCCGCGGCCCGGTGGGCGCTCGCGACGCAGGCGGGGATGCCGACTCCGTCGTAGACCGCGCCGCAGACCCGCAGGGCGGGCAGCTTGGCGACCTCGTCCCGGATACGGGCGACCCGGCCGAGGTGGCCGACGGGGTACTGGGGCAGTCCGCCGATCCACCGGGTGACCTCGGTGGCCACCGGCCGGGCGGCCAGTCCGGTCGCCGCCGCGAGATCGCTTCGTGACACGTCGACGAGCTCCGCGTCCTCGCGGTGCAGATGGTCCTCCTCGCCGTACCGGCCGACCGAGGTCCGCAGGAGGAACAGGTCGGGGGACGCGTCGTCGACCCACTGCCACTTCCGGCTGGAGAAGGTGGCGGCCTTGATGGTGCGGCCCTCGACCGGGGGCACCAGGAAGCCGGAGCGCCCTTCGAGCGTGCCGGCGGCGGCCACGTCCGAGCGGCGGAAGGCCATGGTGACCAGGGCCATCGACGCGTACTCGACGCCCGCGAGCTCGGCGGAGGCGGCCGGGGACTCGGCGGCGAGCAGGGTGGAGGCGGACCAGGCGGGGGCGGCCAGGACGATGCCGTCGGCGGCGATCACCCGGGTGTCGGTGCGGACGTCCCAGCCGCTCGCGGTACGGGTCAGCCCCAGCACCGGGGTCTCGGTGAGGATCTCGCCGCCCCCCGCGCGCACGGCGGCGGCGACCGCGTCCGGGAGGGTGCCGATGCCGCCGGCGATGCCCTGGAAGACCGGCCCGATCTGCTGCCGGGCGGCGGCCTGCTCCTGGAGGCGGGTCACTCCGTCGAGCAGCGAGCCGCCCCGCCGGGCGATCTCGAAGAGCTGCGGTACGGCGGCGCGCATCGAGATCCGGTAGGCGTCACCCGCGTACACCCCGCCGAGCAGCGGCTCGACCAGGCGGTCGACGACCTCGCGGCCCAGCCGGTCGGCCACGTACGCGCCGACCGCGACATCGTCCCCGACCTCGGTCGGGGTGAGGTCGCGCTCCTGCGCGATCCGGGCGAGCCCCTCGGGCGAGAGCACCTCGCCGAGCGCCGCCGGGTCGCCCGGCACGCCCATCACATGTCCCTTGGGCATCGGGCGCAGTGCGTCACGCGTCCACAGGGAGGCGGTGGCCGTGGCGGGCGGCTGGAGGCGGTCGGCGAGGCCGACGGCGCGTGCCAGGCCGACCGCCTCCGGGCGGCGGGCCAGCATCGATTCGGCGCCGAGGTCGACCTGGACGCCCGCCACCTCGCCGGTCATGAGTTTGCCGCCGAGCCGGTCGGTGGCCTCCAGGAGGGTGACCCGCAGCCCGGTGCCGATAAGCCGCCTGGCGGCCGCGAGTCCGGCGATGCCGCCGCCGATGACGACGACGTGTCCCGTGGCCCTGTCCGAGCGGTTTGCTGAACGCTGCATACCCCCACTCTCTCAAACCTGTTCCGAGTCCTGACCGTGACTGCTTCGAAACCGGTATCGCGCAACCCCGACGGGCCCCCGGTACGTCGAACCGGCATCACCAATCACCCGTCCTGGGGGGACAGTTATGCGTGAAGCACCAGCCACTCGTGAGAACAGACATCCGGACCGCACGAGCCGTCCGGCGAGCCGCCGCGGGCAGATCGCCCTCGCCGCCGGACTGCTCACCGCCGTGCTGGCGTTGAGCGGCTGCGGCGGGACCGGTGGCGACTCCGGGAAGAACGCGGACCGCCGGGCCGCCGCCCCGGCGCAGCAGGACGGTGCGGGTACCGGCACCGGGGCCGCGCAGCAGGGCACGGGCGGTTCGGCGGCGGCGAAGAAGCCGAATCCGTCGGCCGCCGCTCATGTCATCCGTACCGCCTCGCTGTCCGTGGAGGTGAAGAGCGCGCCGGAGGCGGCGGCGGCCGCGCGGGAGACGGCGGAGGCCGCCGGGGGCCTGATAGCCGACGAGAAGACCGAACAGGTCGACGCCAACCGGGCCTCCTCGCACGTGGTGCTGCGGGTTCCGCAGGACGAGTACGACAGTGTGCTGCGGGACCTCTCGGGTACGGGCAAGCTACTGTCGCGCACGTCGAGCGCCAAGGACGTCACCGACCAGGTCGTCGACGTGGACAGCCGGATCGCGAGCCGGCGCACGAGTGTGGCGCGGGTGCGCAAGCTGATGGACCGGGCCGACGAGCTGTCCGATGTGGTCTCGCTGGAGGGCGAGCTGAGCAGTCGTCAGGCCGCGCTCGAATCGATGCTGGCCGAGCAGGCCTCGCTGAAGGACCGCACCTCGCTGGCCACGATCACGCTCAACCTCTCGGAGCCGAAGCCGCACGCGAAGGCGGCCGCCAAGGACGACGAGGACGGTCCGGGGTTCCTGGACGCCCTGAGCGGTGGCTGGCACGTGTTCGTGACGGTGATCAAGTGGCTCGCGATGGCGCTCGGTGCCTCGGCCCCGTTCCTGGCCGTGGCGGCCGTCGTGGTGCTGCTGTGGCAGCGGCTGAGCCGCCGGCGCGGGAAGGCGGGGCCGGAGGGCGAGTGACCGCCTCCCGTGGGCGCCAGGGCGCCTCCGGGGGCCGTGGCGCCGTAGCGTGGGCCTTCGGACGGGGTATCGAAGGGACTGTCATGACGGCGGAACGACTGGTGGTCATCGGCGGCGATGCGGCGGGCATGTCCGCCGCATCTCAGGCGCGCCGGCTCAAGGGCCCGGACGAGCTGCGCATCACCGCTTTCGAGCGGGGCCACTTCACCTCCTACTCCGCCTGCGGCATCCCGTACTGGGTCAGCGGTGACGTCGAGCGGCGGGACGATCTGATCGCGCGCGGCCCCGAGGAGCACCGGGCCCGGGACATCGATCTGCGGATGCGCACCGAGGTGACGGAGATCGACGTCGCGGGGCAGCGGGTGCGCTCCGTCGACCGGGACTCCGGCGAGACCTCCTGGACCGGGTTCGACAAGCTGGTGATCGCGACCGGGGCCAGGCCGGTGCGTCCGGCGCTGCCCGGGATGGACGCGCCCGGGGTGCACGGTGTGCAGACCCTGGACGACGGGCAGGCGCTCCTCGACTCGCTGGACCGGGCGACGGGCCGGCACGCCGTGGTCGTCGGCGCCGGCTACATCGGCGTCGAGATGGCGGAGGCGATGCTGAAGCGCGGTTTCGAGGTGACCGTGCTCAACCGGGGCGAGCAGCCGATGGCGACGCTCGACCCCGACATGGGGCGTCTGGTGCACGAGGCGATGGACGCCCTCGGCATCACCACGGTGAACCGGGCCGGGGTCACCGCGATCCGCACCGGGCCGGACGGCCGGGTGAGCGCCGTGGAGACGGCGGACGCCTCGTACCCGGCGGACGTGGTGGTGCTCGGCATCGGGGTGGAGCCGGAGACGACGCTGGCCCGTGCGGTCGGGCTGCCGCTGGGTCCGCACGGCGGGCTGCTCACGGATCTGTCGATGCGGGTCGTGGGCCACGACAACATCTGGGCGGGCGGCGACTGCGTCGAGGTGCTCGACCTGGTCGCGGGCCGCACCCGGCACATCGCGCTGGGCACGCACGCCAACAAGCACGGCCAGATCATCGGGTCCAACGTCGCGGGCGGCTACGGCACGTTCCCCGGGGTGGTCGGCACGGCGGTGAGCAAGGTCTGCGACCTGGAGATCGCGCGCACCGGGCTGCGCGAGAAGGACGCCCTCGCGGTGGGCCTGCGGTTCGTCACGGCGACGATCGAGTCGACGGGCCGGGCGGGCTACTACCCGGGGGCGCGGCCGATGACGGTGAAGATGCTCGCGGAGTACCGCACGGGGCGGCTGCTCGGCGTGCAGATCGTGGGCCGGGACGGGGCGGCGAAGCGGGTGGACGTCGCCGCCGTGGCGCTCACCGCCGGGATGACGGTCGAGCGGATGACGGCCCTGGACCTGGGGTACGCCCCGCCGTTCTCACCGGTCTGGGACCCGGTCCTGGTGGCCGCCCGCAAGGCGGTGACGGCCGTACGCGAGGCGGGCACCGCCTGAGGGCGGCACCCGGCCCCGGTGGTTCAGCGGACGGTGCTGGTGTGGACGTATTCGACGAGCCGCGTCAGCGCGTCCGGGTCCATGTTCGGCGTCACGCCGTGGCCCAGGTTGAAGATGTGGCCCTCAAGACCGGCGGCCGCTTCCAGCACCTCCTGAGTCTTGGCCTCCACCGCCGCGGTCGGCGCGAACAGCACGGAGGGGTCGAGGTTGCCCTGAAGTGCCTTGCCGGGGCCGACGCGGCGCGCGGCCTCGTCCAGCGGGACCCGCCAGTCGACACCGACGACGTCCGCGCCGGCCTCGCCCATGAGGCCGAGCAGTTCACCGGTGCCGACGCCGAAGTGGATGCGCGGGACGCCGTACGACGCAACGGCGTCGAGGACCTTCGCGGAGGCGGGCAGCACCGAGCGGCGGTAGTCGGCGGGGGCCAGCGCGCCCACCCAGGAGTCGAAGAGCTGCACGGCGGAGGCGCCGGCCTCGATCTGGACCTTGAGGAAGGCGCCGGCGATCTCGGCGAGGCGGTCGAGCAGGTCGGCCCAGAGCTGCGGGTCCCCGTACATCAGGGCCTTGGTGTGCTCGTGGTTGCGGGACGGGCCGCCCTCGATCAGGTAGCTGGCGAGGGTGAAGGGGGCGCCCGCGAAGCCGATCAGCGGGGTGGAGCCCAGCTCCGCGGTGAGCAGGCCGATGGCCTCGGTGACGTACCAGACGTCCTCGGGGGTGAGATCACGCAGCCGGGCCAGGTCGGCCCGGGTACGGATCGGCTCGGCGATCACCGGTCCGACGCCGGGCTTGATGTCGAGGTCGATGCCGATCGCCTTGAGGGGGACGACGATGTCGCTGAAGTAGACCGCGGCGTCGACCTTGTGGCGGCGCACGGGCTGCATCGTGATCTCGGCGGCGATCTCCGGCATCATGCAGGAGTCGAGCATCGAGATGCCTTCGCGCACCTTCAGGTACTCGGGCAGCGACCGCCCTGCCTGTCGCATGAACCAGACCGGTGTGTGCGGTACGGGCTCGCGCCGGCACGCCTTGAGGAACGCCGACTCGTAGGCGGCGGAGGTCTTCGTCTGCTGGCCCGAAGGGCGTTCGTTGGCACTCACACACAGAATCTTCGCACGCATGCCGAAGGAGCCCGGCCCCGCACGGGTGTCCCTCCCTGCGCGAGGCTCCGGTTCCGCCTACTCTTCCCCGCATGGCTCCGGCTCAGGGACACTTCTCCGGTCAATCCGATGGCACCGACAGCAAGGACAGCGACGACAGTTCGGAGGGTGGTTCCGTCCCGCCCGCGTTCCGTTCGGCGGTGGACTCACTGCGCTCGGCGCGGCTCCGCCCCGAACTGGAGGTGGAGCCGACGCGGCCGCCGAAGCGCCTGGCTCCGCACGCGTACGCGCTGGAGGCGGCGGTCGTCGACGGCGAGGACGATCTCGCGGACGGCCGGCTCGTCCTGCTCCACGATCCGGCCGGGCACGAGGCCTGGCAGGGGGCGTTCCGGCTGGTGACGCTGGTCCGTGCCGAGCTGGAGCCGGAGATGGCCTCCGACCCGCTGCTGCCGGAGGTGTGCTGGTCGTGGCTGACCGGGGCACTGGAGGCGCGCGGCCTCAGCTACGGCGAGGCGGGCGGCACGGTCACGCGCGCGAGCTCGCACTACTTCGGCGCTCTGGGCGCGCGGCGGCCGGCGACACAGATCGAGATCCGGGCGTCCTGGACACCCCGCGAGGGGCGTGGCGGGGTGCCGGACACGGCGGCGCATCTGATGGCGTGGGGCGACCTGCTGTGCCAGATCGCCGGTCTGCCGCCGTCGGGCGGCGCCGACGCGGCGGTCGTGACGCTGCCGCAGCGGCGCGGACCGCAGGTTTCGTAGCGGCCGGGCCCGCAGGTTTCGTACCTGCGGGCCCGCAGTCTTCGTGGCGGCCGGGATCGCGGATTTCGTAGCGGCGGACCCGGATTCGACATTTCGTGACACTGCGTCATAAATCTCGCACAGACACCGGCGTTCTTTTCGTACAATCGAGCGCATGTCCTATTTGCCCGAATTGTTACTCACCAAATCGTGATCTTCCTCTAAAGGAGCGGGCTTCCCGTGCCGAAGAGGTCAATGACCCTTCAAGCACGGTTCGCCCCGGCTTCATCCCCGAGCCGGCCCGTCCCGCCACTCCCCAGGAGGCCTGGTGTCCGTTCTCCTAGAGCAGCCCGCAAGCCTGGTCGCCTACCGCCCGAACAAGCCGACGGCCATGGTCGTCGTGGCCGACCCGCGCGTCCGTTCCACCGTCACCCGCCATCTGTGGGCACTCGGAGTACGTGACGTCATCGAGGCGTCGTCCATCGCGGAGGCACGCCCCCGCGTCGGCAACCCGCGCGACATCTGCGTTGCCGACGTCCACCTGCCCGACGGTTCCGGGCTGACCCTGCTGTCCGAAACCCGAGCCGCCGGCTGGCCGAACGGCCTCGCCCTCTCCGCCGCCGATGACATCGGCGCCGTGCGCAACGCCCTCGCGGGCGGCGTCAAGGGCTATGTCGTCACCGGCACCCGTACCAACATCGGCCACCCCACCCGTCCCGGCGTCGCCCCCATCGGCGCCAATGCCGCCCGTATGCACCGCCGTCCCCCCGGCACCCCGAGCCACCCGGGCGGTTACCGCGAACTGTCCGGCCGCGAGGTGGAGGTCCTCCGTCTCGTCGCCGAGGGACAGTCCAACAAGGCCATCGGCGTCTCCATGGGCCTGTCCGCCCTGACCGTCAAGAGCCACCTCGCCCGCATCGCCCGCAAGCTCGGCACCGGAGACCGCGCAGGAATGGTCGCCGTGGCCCTGCGAACGGGCATCATCCACTGAATCCACACCCCCACCGGTGTGCAGAAATGCAGATCCGGCTGGTTTACGTGCATCGGCGCGGGGGGGGGGGGCGGGGGGGGGGGGGGGGGCCGGCGCCCACACACAAAACTTGTAGCTGTTCGAGCCCGCCCGGCTGCCCGCGCGACCCGTCAGTCGGCCCACCCG